>NC_014972.1:2002500-2336250 GCF_000186885.1 Desulfobulbus propionicus DSM 2032
CACGAAACCGTCCCTGGCCGCCCCGGCGGTTGCAGCCCCGATGCTGACACCCAAGCTGGTGGAGGCCGACAAGGTACGCGCCCCCCTGGACAAGACGTCCCTGCCGCGCAAAGAGATCAAAGCCAAGGAGCGGGAGAGGCGGCTTGCCCCTGAAACCAACCGACCGGGTTTTGTCCCCCGGGAACGGGAGCGGGGCGAACGGCCGCGTCTGCCAGGGGAAAACGGAGAACAACGCGAACAAAAAACCATCATCCCGCCCGTACGCGACGAGAGCAACCGCGATCTGCGCGATCAAGGCCCGCCGGATCGGGACCGCGATCGCTTGCCGCGTGGAGAAAACCAAACCCTGCGTTCGCCGCGGGAAACCGAACAGCAGGAGCGGGTCAACCGACAACCCAAGGTGCCGGAACGGCAACAACACCCGAAGGAGTTGCAGCCACGGCCGGAACAAGATGCGTCAGAACGACGGCAGCAGTTTCAACGCGATTGGCAGCTGCAACAGCCGCAAGAACGACAGGGGCAGCGACAGAAAGAGCCGCAGGAAACATTGCGACAGCGGCAAGAAGAACAGCAAGGAAAACAGCAGGATATATTGCGGCAGCGACAACCGGAGGAGGTGCGGTCACGGCCGGAGCAAGGCGCGCCAGAGCGGCGACAAAAAGAGCCGCAGGAAACGCTGCGACAGCGCCAGCAGGAAGAGCGGCAGCAACAGGAACTGCAACGCCGGCAGCGGGAAGAGGAGTTTAACAACCAGCGGCAGCTGCAACGACAGCAACAGCTGGAAGACCAGCGTCGCCGGGAGCAGGAGGCGCAGCGCCAGCGACAGTTGGAAATCAAACAACGGCAGGAACAGGCCGAGAGGGAGCAACGGCAGCAGGCCTTGCAGCGCCGCCAGCAACAGGAACTGCAGCAGCGCCAGGAGATGGAAAATCGCCAACGGCAACAGGAGCTGCAACAAAGACAGCAGCGGGAACAGCAACGCCAGGAGGCATTGCGGCGCCAGCAGCAGGAGGAACAGCAGAAGGTTCGCCAGGAGCAACAGACCGCGCCCAAAAAGAAAAATCCATCACCCGAAGAACTGCTCAAACTGCAACAGCAGCGGGGGTGGCCGCAGTGACGGCGCACGTCCGCCGGGGGCAGTCGTCCCGGCCATGAGATTGGACACCTGCCGCATTTGTCCCCGGCAGTGCGGCGTTGACCGCAGGGCCGCCTCCAGCGGTTTCTGCCGGACTGACGACGGCTACGCCATTGCTTCGATCACCCTGCACCGGGGCGAGGAGCCGGCAATCAGCGGCACGCGAGGCATCTGCAATGTCTTTTTCGGCCACTGCAACCTACGCTGCCGTTTTTGCCAGAACGTGCAGATCTCACGCAACGAGGCCCCGCTCAAGGGCGCAAACTGGTCGCTGACAACCGTGGTCGACAGGATCACCGCCATCCTCGCCTCCGGCGTCGACCGGCTGGGATTCGTCTCGCCGTCGCACATGGTGGCGCAGATGCTCGCGATCATCGCCGAGGTACGGCAACGGGGCTTTGCCCCGGTGATCGTCTACAACTCCAACGGCTACGACCGGGTGGAAACCCTGCGCCAGCTCGAGGAGTGGATCGATGTCTACTTGCCCGACTGCAAATACAGCGATCCACTCCTGGCCGGCAGGTGGTCGGGCGCGGCCGATTACCCCCGGGTGGCGGCCGCGGCCCTGGCCGAGATGTACCGTCAGAAGGGCAACCTGCTCCATCTTGACGACGACGGCCTGGCCGAGCGCGGCCTGATCGTCCGCCACCTGGTGTTGCCCGGCGCGGTGGCCAACAGTCTTGGCGTGCTCCGCTTCCTGGCCGAAGAGCTTTCCCCCCGCCTGACCCTTTCCCTGATGTCCCAATATCAGCCCATCGAGGCCGTGGCCGGTCTGGAACCGCTCAACCGGCAACTCCTGCCCGAGGAATACGCCCGAGTGGTGGCCGAGATGGAACGGCTCGGCTTTGCCCACGGCTGGGTGCAGGAATTTTCCAGCGCCGATTATTACAATCCGGATTTCTCCCTGGACTCGCCCTTTGGCGAATGACGGAACGTGGGCGCGTCCAGTTCGCTGCGACGCGCCTCGGGCCACGTTCGCACAGGGGTGGAGAGGATTGGCTGACAAGGCCAACACGCCCGGCGCAAAGGGCGGCAACAGGGGACCTTGCCGCTTGATTGACAAAAAAGATATACAGAACCGTTGGTTACTGGTAATGTATTGTTCGTTTGCTGATCAGGATGGCCCAGGGTACGGCCCGCGCAGGCAGGGTGTCGAGCCTGCGGAACCATCCGATTGTTCCGGCGGCCAGCGGACGAACGCTGAAAACCGTTGGCCCCCAAGGCGTTTGGGCATTCCGGCAACCATCATCCCTCTGTAGTCCCGTTTTCCTTTCCCTTGTCGGAAGCCCCAGCGGGCCACCACGTGGCCATTGTCACGGCATCGGTCGACCACCGGTGGCGGATCGAACCGGCCGATCAGGGGAGGAAGAGCATCCATGCACACGCCAGACCAGCAGCAGAGCGATTGCTTGCGCCAATCGGAAGAACAGTACCGGGCCCTGTTTGAATCCATGCAGGAAGGGGTGATCTATTTCAGCGGTCCTCGGGAAATCGAGCGCATGAATTCGGCGGCCCATCACATCCTGGGACGCTCCCTGGCCGAAGTCCGGCAACGGTACGCCAAGGCGGCCCTGTTGACCCTGGTCGACGAACATGGCTTGCGTCTCAATCCGCAGACCGATTCGATCGCCCGCTGTTTCGCCACCGGCCAGGCGGAAACCGGTGCCCTGTTCACCACCTTTAATCCGCAATCGGGACGGGACCTGTGGCTCGTTGCCAATGTGACCCCCCAATTCAAGGAATACGGCGTCACCCCCTATCAGGTAATCGTCACCTTCAACGACATCACCGACCAGATGCGCACCCGCCACGGCAGGCGGTTCCGCCTGTGGCTGCTGGAAAACAGCCATCGCTGGACCATGGCCGAACTGCTGCGCCAGACCCTGGACAAGATTGGTGAACATACCGGCAGCCCGATCGGGTTCTATCACTTTGTCGACGAGGCGCAAGGAACGCTGTCCCTGCAGATGTGGTCCTCGGCCACCCAGGAGCGCTTCTGCCGGATCGGCGGCAAGAGCGGCGCCACCTATGCCTTCGATAAGGCCGGGGTGTGGTTGGACGCCCTCCGCCAGCGGACCACGGTCGTGCACAACGACTATGCCTCGCTGCCCCAAAGAAAGGGGATGCCCGAGGGGCATGCCACGGTCGTGCGCGAATTGGTCACCCCGATCGTGCGCGACGGGACCATTGTCGCCATTCTCGGGGTCGGCAACAAGGAACGGGACTACACCGAGGAAGACGCGGCGCTGGTGCAGCATTTCGCCGATCTTTCCTGGGATCTGGTGGAGCGCAAACGGGTGGAGGAAGAGCGGCGGGAATCCCGGCGCAAGCTCAACTCGCTGATCAGCAACCTGCCCGGCATGGCCTTCAGCGTCGAGGACAACGAGCAGCGCACCTTCCATTTTGTCAGCGACGGCTGCCTGGAGCTCACCGGCTATTCAGCCAGGGAACTGATGTCGCCGGCCATGGGGTCGCTCGCCGCCCTGATCCATCCGCACGACCGGGCAAGGGTGGTGGCGGCGGCGCGGCAGGCCCTGGCGGAAAACCGTTTTCACGAAGTCGAGTATCGGCTGTGCCTGGCCGACGGCCGGGAGCGGATTGTCCTGGAACGGGGGTCGGGCGTCACCGGCCGCAGTGCCGACACCCCTCTGATCGAGGGGTTTGTTACCGACATCACCGAACAAAAAAACGCGGCCGAACGAATCGCCGACTCACACCGGCAGCTGTTGACCATCCTCGACAGCATCGAGGCCCAGATCTTTGTCGCCGACATGGAGACCCACGAGGTGCTGTTCGTCAACCGCAAGATGAAGGACCTGTTTGGCGACCATGCCCTGGGCCAACTCTGTTACCGGGTCTTTCAGAATCAGGAACGGCCGTGCGGCTTCTGCACCAACAACCAACTGCTCGACGAACGGGGCGAGCCGGGACCGGTGCGTCAATGGGAACGCTTCAATCCGGTCACCGGCCGCTGGTATGTCCATTATGACCGCGCGGTTCGCTGGCTGGGCGGCAAGATCGTGCGCATGCAGGTCGCCTTTGACAACACCGACCGCAAGGAATCGGAACTCAAACTGCGCCAGATGCAGAAAATGGAGGCCATCGGTCTGTTGGCCGGTGGCGTGGCCCACGATTTCAACAATATCCTGTCGGTGATCCTCGGTTACGCCACCATGGCCCTGGACGAACTGGGCAGCAGCTCCTCGCGGGTCAAGCGCGACGTGCTCCAGATCCAGAAAGCCGGGCTGCGGGCGCGCGACCTCGTCAAGCAGATCCTTTCCTTCTGTCACCAGTCCGAAGAGCATTTTCAACCCTTGAAACCGCACCTGATCGTCAAGGAAGTGGTCAAGATGCTGCGGTCCTCGTTTCCCTCGACCATTGCCATCACCTCTCGGATCGCGGTGCTCGACGCCCTGGTGCTGGCTGATCCTTCACAGATTCACCAGGTGCTGATGAATCTGTGCACCAATGCCCTGCACGCGATGAAGGGGAGCGGCGAACTGCTGATCGAACTGGAACAGACGGACCTCCACCAGAAACGGCGGCGGGAATTGCAGGATCTGCCCAGCGGCCCCTATCTGCGGCTCAGCGTCAAGGATAGCGGCACCGGCATTCCACCGGAGATCGTGGACAAGATTTTCGATCCTTTTTTCACCACCAAGAAGGAAGGGGAGGGTACTGGCCTGGGGCTGGCGGTGGTCCTGGGCATTGTCAAGGCCCACAAAGGAGCGGTGACCGTGGACAGCAAACCGGAGCAGGGCACCACGTTTTCCGTGTACCTTCCCGTCTTTCAGCAGCAGACAGCGGAAGAAACCGCCGAAGAGCTGGAGGAGTTGCCTCGCGGCGAGGAGACGATCCTGATCGTTGACGATGAACCGGCCGTGGCCATGGCCATGGCCCGGATGCTCAACACGCTGGGGTACAGCACCGAGGTGTTCACCGACAGCTCCAAGGCCTTCGAGGCCTACACCAGGGATCCAACGCTGTTCGACCTGGTGATCACCGACATGACCATGCCCCGGTTCACCGGCGTGGCCATCGCCCGGGCCATGCTCGCCCTGCGGCCGGACCAGCCGATCATCATCTGCACCGGCTATACCGAGGCCATCAACGAGGCCGGGGCCAAGGCCGAGGGCATTCGCGCCTTTCTCGTCAAACCGGTCTCCCTGGCCACCCTGGCCCAGGCGGTGCGCCGGGTCCTGAACCAGCGCGAAGGTTGAGCATTTACTGGAGGCTCAGCAGGTAGGTGCGCAGGTTGACGCCGTTTTTGCTCAGCCCCAACTTGCGTCGCAGTTTCTTGCGGTGAAAACTGACCGTGGCCACGGACACCCCGAGGACATCGGCTATTTCCTGACTGCTCTTACCCTGGCGGACCATGGTCGCCACCTCGATCTCCTGGGGGGTGAGGAGCAGATTGACGGTGGAGAGCCGGTTGAGAAAGGAGGAGACAATATCCCCCAGATGGTTGACGGCGATGTCCACCAGGGTGCGCTGCCGTGGAGACAGGGAGGTGTCGCCCAGTTTTTCCAGATAGGGCAGGGCCAGTTCGCGGATATTGGCCACGATCCGTTCCTCCAGCTGTTCGCGGTCACGGTCGCGATGTTCCAGCAGCACCTTGAGGGCGATGTTGGTCTCCTCCAGCTTTTCGGTCTTGTGCTGCAGTTCCTTTTCCTGCTGCCGCAGTTTTTCCTGGGCGAGCATGATCGGAGTGATGTTCTCGTGGGTAACGATCACTCGCTTGGCATGGTGGTCGCGGTAGGGCACGACCCGCAGGCTGAACCACCGTTTCTCGGTGGGCGAATGGCAGGGATACTGGGTGAGAAACTCCTCGATCTCGCCGGCGATCACCTGGCGGATGGCCCTGCCGATCAGCCGGCCGTCGCCCTCGTCGCCGCTGCCGGTGTCGCAGGTCATGAGGTAGTTGAGACCGACGCAGTCCACCGGGTCGCGCATGCCGTTGTGCCGGGCAAACTGCCGCCAGGCCCGATTGGTCTCGACGATGACGCCATTTTCATCCAGCACCGCCACATGGGCGGACAGCGAATCGACGATCACCCGATACATCTCTTCTCCTGCCATGGCCCTGTGCTCTCCTTGGTGTGCCCTTTAAAGTTCGCCGGTCATGCCGAACTCGATGGGCGTCTTGACGAAAAACACGTTCACCCCTTCCTCCTTGATCCGGGCGAACAACCGTTCGGCTTCCATCTCGCTGACCGCCATGGTCACCTGCAAGGGCTGGTCGGCGAGTTCGAAGAAATGGACGGACCGCAACCGCCGATCATGGCCGTATCCCTCGGCTGCGGGAATCAGGGTCGCCCCACCGATGCCGATGTCCCTCGCCTGTTCAACCAGCCATTTCGCCACGGGCAGGCCTTTGTGGCTGCGGTCCTGTTGGGTGAAAAATGTCAGTTGATAGCCATGCATAGATACCTCGTTAGGTTTGGTTACAGTCGTTTCACCAGCACCACCGTTGCCAGGCCGAGCAGGGTCATGGCGAGCGAGCCGAGCACATGGATCGAGATGGCGGCCATAGCCCACGCGACACGCCCTTCTTGCAACAGGGTGCTCACTTCCGCCGAAAAGGTGGAGAAGGTGGTGAGACCGCCCAGGAAACCGGTGATGATAAGCAGTCGCCATTCCGGGGACAGGTGGGGCAGAGAGGAAAAAACCGCCAGGGCCACGCCGATGAGGTAGCCGCCAAGCAGATTGGCGGCCAGGGTTCCGGGCGGAATCAACGGAAAAAGAGCGTTCAGCCAACGGCCCAGCAACCAGCGCAGCACCGCGCCGGCCGAAGCCCCGAGACTGATGGCAAGAATTGAGTTGAACATGGTGTGTCTGCTAAGGTTGAACGGCTCTGACAAAAAAACAAGACAGAAGAGGATTCCGCTTCCAATCACCATCCGAGCCATTGCTTGCCGCAGGGTTTCCAGCTGTCTTGACTGGATCGCTTCCGCGGGGGCGAGGAGTTGTGCTGGCCGTTTCACTATACCCGATATCCGAATCGCCTGGTTGCCTTTTGATCAAGAAAATCGAGGAGCAGCGATGTTCTTCTGGTCGCTTCCGTCGCCGTCTTCCCGTTCCTCATGGGCCGCCCGCGCATGCCTGGGGATTTTGGCCGTCCGTCCCATTTTCCCCTTGCGCAAACGAGGTTATTAATGGCATGGTGCCACATTATGCATATCTCGCACAAAACACACATCGTGTCCGAGGGGCCGGAGGTGGCTATTTTCGGCTGTGGCAATCTCCTCATGGGCGACGACGGATTCGGCCCAACGGTGATCGCCCGCCTGCGCCAGCTTGACCTGCCGCCATCGGTGCGCCTGTTCGATGTCGGCACCTCGATCCGCGAGCAGTTGCTCGATTACCTGATGCTGCCCCTGGCGCGTCCCAAGGTACTGATCGTGGTTGACGCCGAATTCGTGTCCGGACAGCCGCCCGGACAGGTGCGGCACTGCACGCCAAGGGAGCTGGAACGGCGCAAGGTGGCTGATTTTTCCCTGCACCAGTTTCCCACGGTCAATCTCCTGGCCGAACTGGAAGAGGAGAGCGGCATCGAGGTGCTGTTGCTGCTGGCCCAGGCGGCCTCCCTGCCTGACCACGTCGCTCCGGGACTGTCGCCTCCCATGCAGGCGGCCGTCGACACGGCCTGCGCGCGCCTGCTCGACCTTGTCGGCTTGCACACCGCTTGCCGACACCACAGTCCCGCAACCGTCCTGGAGGCCGCCGCGTCATGATCTATGAGGTCAAGGTCAATGATTTGGCCGAAGAGTTCGGGGTCCATCGCAACACTATTCGCAACTGGATCAATTCCGGCGTCCTGCCGGCCCAGGAAGGACCGGGCCGGCGTTACCTGATCCAGTGGGAAGATTACAAACGGCTGTGCGACAAGTACGGCCGCGAACCCCGCATCGCCCCCGATGCGGCAGCGGCCAGCGAACCGTCGCCCGCGCCGCGAACCAACGGCGCGGTACCGGTGCCGGTCCGCCTGGAGGCAAAAACCAACCCGCTCTACACCTCGCCGATTTTGGCCGATGTCTGCCTCACCTGCGGTTCCTGCGCCGGCGCCTGCCCGATCTCCGGCGTTGACGACCTCGATCCGCGCAAAATCATCCGCATGGCCTTCCTCGGCCTGGACGACGAACTGGTGGAAAGCGATTGGCCCTGGAAATGCACCATGTGCGGCAAGTGCGAGGTGGTCTGCCCGATGAACGTCGAGATCGTCCAGCTGCTGCGCCGCATTCGCGCCCGCCGTTCCCGCGACAAAGTGCCGCCAGCGATTCAAAAGGGGGTCATGACCTGCCTGGAGAAGGGCAACAACCTTGGCATTCCCAAGGACGATTTTCTGGCGTTGCTCAAGGAACTGGGCGAGGAACTCGCCGAGCGGTCATGCCCCGGCTTTGTCACCCCGGTGGATGTGCGCGGCGCGCGGTTGCTGGTGACCGTCAATTCCAAACAGCCCTTTGCCGAGCCCGACAGCCTTACCTGGTGGTGGAAGATCTTCCATGCCGCCGGCGAATCGTGGACCATCTCCTCCGAATATTGGGAGGGGGTCAACTGGGGGCTGCATTCCGGCGATTACAGCGCCATGCGCACCATTGTCAAGCGGATCATCGACAATATCGAACGGCTCAACTGCAAGGCCCTGCTCCTGCCCGAGTGCGGCCACGCCTACTACGCCACCCGCTACGCCCTGGAACGCTGGTTTCCCGAGTCGCTCCAGCAATTCAAAATCTACACCGTGTTTGACCTGCTGCTCGAATATCTCGACCAAGGCCGGATCACGCTCAATCCCAACATCCACACCCAGCTGGCGACCTTCCACGACTCCTGCAACTACGGCCGCAAGTCATTGAAAACCTTTGGCCACGGGTATTTCGACGAGGCCCGGACCCTGACCCGCGCTTGCTGTCCCAACTACATCGACATGATCCCCGACCGCGAGGAAAATTACTGCTGCGGGGCCGGCGGCGGCGCCTGGGCCAGCCCGTTCTGGGCCGAGCGGGTCTATCATGGCCGGATCAAGGCCCGGCAAATCAGCGAGTCCGGAGCCAAGGTGGTGGTCACCGCCTGCCAGAACTGCCGCGACCAGCTGCAGACCTCGCTCAACCGCGAATTCAATCTCAACATCGACGTCCAATTTGTGTGGGAACTGGTGGCCAATTCCCTGATCACCCAACCCTCGGATGTCGTGGAGGGCCGCCATGCCTGAGCAGACCATGATCGGTTCGGTGCTGGTGGTGGGCGGCGGCATCTCCGGGATGCAGGCGGCGCTCGACATGGCAGATTCGGGTTACTACGTCTACCTGGTGGAAAAGACCGGAGCCATTGGCGGGGCCATGCCTCAATACAACAAGGTCTTTCCCACCAACGACTGCTCGATGTGCATCATCGCGCCCAAGCTGGTCGAGTGCGGCCGCCACCCCAACATCCGTATCATGACCCTGTCGACCGTGCTCGATGTCAACGGCCGGGCCGGCAATTTCACCGTGCGGGTGCGCGAATATCCCCGCTACGTCGACACCGCCAAGTGCATCGCCTGCGGCCAGTGCAGCGGCAGCTGCCCGAAAAGCGTCGACGACTCCTTCAATGCCAACATCACCAAGCGCAAGGCGATCTACATCAAATACCCGCAGGCGGTGCCGCTCAAGTATCAGATCGATCCCCAGGCGTGCATCCATCTTAACAACGCGGAGAAATGCGGTCTCTGCGCCGAGATCTGCCCACCGGGAGCGATCAATTTCGCCGATCGCGAACGCGACCACGAGCTCCGGGTGGGCGCGGTGGTCATGGCGCTCGGCTTCCAGGTCTTTGATCCGTCCACGGCCAAGGTCTGGGGCTATGGGGTGTATCCCAACGTGATCACCTCGCTCCAGTTCGAGCGCTACCTGTCACCGGGCGGTCCCACCGAGGGCCTGCTCACCCGTCCCTCGGACCGCAAGCCAGTGAAGAAGATCGCCTTTCTCCAGTGCATCGGCAGCCGCGACAAGAACCGCTGCAACAACGAGTACTGCTCGGCGGTGTGCTGCATGTATGCGATCAAGGAGGCGATGACCGTCAAGGAGGCCAATCCCGAGCTTGAAGTGACCATTTTTTACATGGACATGCGCACCCCGGGCAAGGAGTTCGACCGCTACCTGGAACGGGCGCGCAACGAGTACGGGGTTCGTTTTGTCCGCTCCCGCATCCACGGGGTCGAACCCAAGGGGCGCAAGGGCGACCTGCGGCTGCATTACATCAGCGTTCAGGGCAAGCAGGTGGAAGAGGTGGTCGATCTGGTGGTGCTGTCGGTCGGCCTGGAAACCCCGGATTCGATGATCCGCCTGGCGGAAAAGATCGGCATTCACATGACGCCGGACCGCTTTGCCTCGATCTCGGCCTTCATGCCGGTACACACCTCCAAGCGGGGCGTGTTCACCTGCGGCGCCTTCAACGGCCCGCGCGACATTCCCCAATCGGTGATCGGCGGCTCGGCGGCGGCGGCCAGCGTCTCGGCCCTGCTGACTCCGGCGCGCCACACCCTGACTCGCACCCTGCCGCCGCCGATGGAACAGGATGTCAGCGGCGAGGCTCCTCGTATCGGCGTGTTCATCTGCCATTGCGGCACCAACATCGCCGGGGTGGTCGATGTCGAGGAGGTGGCCGCCTATGCTGCCTCCCTGCCGCAGGTGGTGCACGTGACGCGCAACCTGTTCACCTGTTCCCAGGACACCCAGGATCTGATGGTGCAACAGATCAGGGAAAAAGGCCTCAACCGGATCGTGGTCGCCGCCTGCACCCCCCGGACCCACGAACCGCTGTTCCGCAAGACCCTCAAGTCGGCCGGGATCAACGAATACCTGATCGAGATGGCCAACATCCGCAACCAAAACGCCTGGGTGCACAACCAGGAGCCGGACATGGCCACGGCCAAGGCCAAGGATCTGGTCCGCATGGCGGTGGCCAAGGTGACCAGCCAAACGGCCCGCAAGCCGCTGCGCATCCCCATCGCCCCGTCGGTGCTGATCATCGGCGGCGGCGTGGCCGGGATGACCGCGGCCCTCAACCTGGCCGACCAGGGATACCAGATCCATCTGGTGGAAAAAACCACCCAGCTGGGCGGCAATGCCCTGCACCTGTTTCAGACCTGGAACGGTGAGCATGTGCCCCGGTTTTTGAAGGAGCTGAAAGAGCGGGTGCAGCAGCATCCGCTGATCGAGGTGGCCTACACCAGCACGGTGCTGGCGGTCAGCGGCCATGTGGGCAACTTCACCACCACCATCCGCACCGGTTCCAGCCGTAAACGGACCATCGAGCACGGGGCGGTGATCATCACCACCGGTGCCAAACGCTACATTCCTGAGGAATTCGAATACGGCAAGATCCCCAAGGTGGTGGCCTCGATCGAGTTCGACAAACTGCACATGCACAATGAGACCCGGGTGGCGGGCGGCAAGTCCTTTGTGTTTATCCAGTGCGTCGGTTCACGCAATGAGGAGCGGCCCTACTGCTCCAAATCGTGCTGCACCCACTCGATCCAGAGCGCCATCAAGCTGAAAAAAGAAGTCCCCTCGCGCCAGATCTACATTCTCTACCGCGAGATCCGCACCTACGGCCAGCGCGAGCGGATCTACAACCAGGCCCGGGAGCTGGGCATCGTCTTCATCAACTACGAGCTACACGGCCCACCGCAGATCAAGAAGGCCGATAACGGCGTGCTGGTCGAGGTCTGGGACCATGTGCTCCACCGCCCCCTGGAGATCCGCGCCGATGTGGTCATCCTCGCGGCCGCCACCCTGGCCAGCCCGGAGGCCGCGGAACTGGCCAGCCTGTTCAAACTGCCGCTCAACAGCGACGGATTTTTCCAGGAGGCGCACGTCAAGCTGCGGCCGGTGGAGTTCAACGTCGACGGCGTGTTTGTCGCCGGTCTGGCCCACTATCCCAAGCCGCTGGAGGAGTCGATCTCCCAGGCCCTGGCGGCCGCCGCCAAGGCCGGCCGGCTGCTGGCCCGCAAGGAGATCAATCTGGAGCCCAATGTCGCCCTGGTGAATCCGATCCTCTGCGATGGCTGCGGCCTGTGCGTCGAGGTTTGCCCCTACCAGGCCATCACCCTGGCGGAATACCGCGATGAGAGCGGAGAACCGCGTAAAACCGTGCATATCGATCAGGTGTTGTGCAAAGGCTGCGGCATCTGCCAGGGCACCTGTCCCAAACGGGGCGTGGATGTGGCCGGCTTCACCTATGCACAGATCGAGGCACAGATCGACGCGGCCCTGGAAATAGCCGAACCGGCGGAGGAAGAGGCATGAGCGGGCAAGCCAAGATCATTGCCTTCTGTTGCAACTGGTGTTCCTATGCCGCGGCCGACCTGGCCGGCATCTCCCGATTGCAGTATCCGGGCTCGATCCGCATCATCCGCGTGATGTGCTCGGGCATGGTCCATCCGGAGATGGTCCTCCATGCTCTCAACCGGGGGGCCGAAGGGGTGATGATCATCGGCTGCCATCTGGGTGAATGCCACTATATCCGGGGCAACGAGATGGCCCTGGCCCGAGCCGAGGTGATTGCCGATACTCTTGAGGATTTGGGCTACGAGAGCGAACGGTTCCAGCTCACCTGGGTTTCCTCGGCGGAACCCGAACGGCTGGCCGACGCCTTCCGTTCCATGAGCGCCCGCCTCGCCGTTCTGCGAGGCGAGACGCCGGCCGAAACCGAGGCCGGCGAGTAGGGGAGTCATGCGGCCCCGGCTCAGTTTCGAATGGCTCCATGCCTGCTGCGGCTGCGAAATTGCCCTGCTCAACAGCGGCGAGTCGCTGCTGCGCCTGCTGGAGCGGGTGGAGATCGTTCATTTTCCCCTGCTGATGGACCACAAATACCACTCCAGGGGCGAGACCTTCGACCTGCCCGAGGCCGAGATCGGCGTGGTCTCCGGCGGGGTGGCCGACAGGGCGCAGCTGGCGATGCTGAAAACCATGCGTGCCCGCTGCCACACCTTGATTGGACTGGGCACCTGCGCCACCCACGGCGGTATTCCCGCCCTGCGCAACCAGTGGAGCGTCGAAACCACCTTGGACACGGTCTATGGACAGAGTGCGGGCGAACAAGGACTGGTGCCGGCTGCGCTCGCCGCCCCCTTGGATCGGGTCTACAGCGTGGACGAACAGGTGCGGCTCGACCTCTGCCTGCCCGGCTGTCCACCCCGGCCGGAAACGATCGTGGAGGCGATCGTCGCCCTGATTGACCACAACTCGCCGCGCCTGCCGCGCAAGAGCGTGTGCGAGACCTGCCCCGCCCAGCGGCAGGGCAAGGGGGCGGAACGGCTGCGCCGTTTTCTCGACAATGCCGATCATGGGGCGGATGAACCTGTCGAGCGAATGCGCTGCCTACTCGAACAGGGATTGCTGTGCATGGGACCGGTCACCGCCGGCGGCTGCGGCGGCCAGGAGGCGCCACTATGCATCCAGGCACGGGTGCCCTGCCGGGGCTGCTACGGTCCGGTGCGGACGGACGGCAACCCCCTGCTGGACATGCTGGGTGCCCTGGCGAGCAACGGTATCGAGTATCGCGGCCTGGTTGACCGCAAGTCGCTGCTGCGCTTCAGCGGCGCCCACGGCCTGCTCAAGCCGCAACGCCGGCCGAATCTCCACGACCAAGGAAAATAGGGCGACGCGTGCGCCTCACAGGGAGCGGTATGTCACAGGTCATCAGCATCCATCCGGTCACCCGCATCGAAGGCCATGCCCGGGTCGATATCCACCTCGACGAGGTGGGTCGGGTGCGCGACGCCCGGGTGGCCATCGCCGCCCTGCGCGGGTTCGAACAGTTCGTCATCGGTCGGCCGGCCGAGGAAATTCCCCGGATCGTCAGTCGAATTTGCGGCATCTGTCCGTGGATGCACCATCTGGCCGCGGTCAAGGCCGTGGATGGCTGCTTTGCCGCCTCGGTACCGCCCGCCGGTCACCTATTGCGCGAACTTTGCCAGATATTGGCGCATATCCACGACAAAATCCTTCATTTCTTTTTTCTCGCCGCCCCGGACTTCGTGCTTGGACCCGGGGGCGACTACGCCGTGCGCAACATCATGGGTCTGGTCAAACAGGAACCGGAACTGGCGGCACGGGTGGTGTGCATGCGCCAGCTGGCCACGGCCATGCTGGCCCGTTTCGCCGGCAAGGATATCCATCCGGTGGCCGGCGTGGTGGGTGGCTTCTCCAAACCGATGCGCAAGGAGGAACAAGCGGCGATGCGGGCCGATGGCCAGCACCTGCTCGATTTCGCCTCCTTTGCCCTCGATTTCGCCAAGACCAGGGTATTCGCCCGCTTTCAGGAGGAATTGCAGTCTCTGGGCACGATCACCACCGGTTTTCTTGGCACGGTCGATGACCAGGGCAGCCTGCGACTCTACGACGGCAATCTGCGGCTGATGCGGGCCGATGGCCGCAGTGTCGATTTCCCGGTCAGCGATTATGAGCGGTTTCTTGCCGAACATGTCGAATCCTGGTCCTCGGCCAAAATGGTCTATGCCAAGTGCTGGGGCGAGGGCTTTCGCCTCGACCCAAAGGCGCCCCAGGGGATTTACCGGGTCAATACCCTGGCCCGGCTCAATGTCTGCGACCAGATCGCCACCCCCCGTGCCCAAGCCGAGTTGGAGGCATTCCGTGAACGCTTCGGCCGCCCGGCCCAGGGAACCCTGCTCTATCACTGGGCGCGATTGATCGAACTGGTCCACGCCTGTGAACGGGCCTTGGAACTGCTGGCGGACGACCGGATCACCGCCCCCCAGGCGCGCCTGCCGGCGCAGCCCGCAGCGGGCAGGGGAATCGGCCATGTCGAGGCGCCGCGCGGCACCCTGATCCACGACTACACCACCGATGACAACGGCTG
Organism: Desulfobulbus propionicus DSM 2032; assembly: GCF_000186885.1. GTDB lineage: Bacteria > Desulfobacterota > Desulfobulbia > Desulfobulbales > Desulfobulbaceae > Desulfobulbus > Desulfobulbus propionicus. The sequence goes on from NC_014972.1 coordinate 2,017,496, forward strand.
CATCACCCGGGCCAATCTCATTGTCGGCACCACCCACAACATCGCGCCGATGAACCTGAGCGTGCACCAGGCCGCAGCCCGCCTGATCGCCGACGGTGAGGTGGACGAGGAGATCCTCAACCGGATCGAGATGGCCATCCGGGCCTACGACCCGTGAATTTCCTGCGCCACGCACCGCCTGGATGGCGGGCTGCCACTGACTGTAACCCTGGTTGACCATCACGGCGCGCCGGTCCGTTTCCTGCGGCGCTAACAAATGACCATCCTCGCGGGCCGCATGGCCCGCCCTTGGTACCCTATGAACGAAAACATGGAAGAAAAGCATCGCAAAATCGTCCGGGTCGAGGCCCCCAACTGCGCCTGCGGCTGCGTCGGCCACATGACCGCCGACGAGCTCAAGCAACGAGCGGCCAATGACGACATGGACCTCTCCTGTCCGATCTGCGGCCTGATCCACCTCAGCCGCGAAGAGATCGACGACCTGGAGAAGCAGAAAGTGGTCAACTCGAAACGGTACCGGGAAATCCAGCGTCAAGCCGAATCCGTGGGATGACGACGCGGCGGTTGCCCACTATCCGGCACGCAGAGCAGGCTATGCCAGTTGGGCAAGATGTTCACAAAAGAAAAAAGATGGTGCAAAAGACTGCTTGCTGCTAGACTGCTTTTTGTGGTCGAAGCCGGCATTTGATCCATTCCCCGCAAGGGATCTTCCACCCGTTCACGAATCAGCATGTCCCAGGCCATCCAATCTTCCTCCCCTCTGACCGGCGCGTTGCGGATCTCTATCCACGGAATCGTGCAGGGGGTCGGTTTCCGCCCTTTTGTCTACCGATTGGCCCATCAGCTCGGCCTGGACGGATCGGTGGTCAACAACGGCGAAGGAGTGGCCATTCATGTGGGCGGACCGTTGCCGCTTCTCGAACAGTTTGTGCAATCCCTGCGGGAGCAGGCGCCGCCAATGGCCCGGATCGTGTCCCTTGACGCGCGGCCGACCGACCGCCCCCCCGCACCGGGCGCGTTTCGCATTCTGCCCAGCCAGCAGGGGGGCCGGCCGAACACCCAGATCGCGCCGGACATCGCGGTGTGCGACGATTGCCTGGCCGAGTTGTTCGACCCCGGCAACCGCAGGTTCCGCTATCCGTTCATCAACTGCACCAACTGCGGCCCACGGTTTTCCATTGTCGAGCGCATCCCCTACGACCGGCCCAACACCTCGATGCGCGTTTTTCCGCTGTGCGCCGACTGCGCCCGCGAATACACGGATCCGCTGGACCGTCGTTTTCATGCCCAGCCCAATGCCTGCCCGGTCTGCGGACCGCAGCTGAGCTGGCATGACCGCGAAGGACGCGGGCTGCCGGGGGACTGCCTCGCCTTGGCCGCCCGTGCCTTGGCCGAGGGCGGGGTGGTGGCCATCAAGGGGTTGGGCGGCTTTCATCTGGCCGTGGACGGTTGTTCGGAGGAGGCGGTGGCCCTGCTGCGGACCCGAAAGAACCGGCCCGCCAAACCGCTGGCGATCATGATCCGGGATCTGGAGACGGCCGAACGTTTTGCCTGGCTGTCCGAGCAAGACAAGGCTCTACTGACCTCGCCGGAACACCCGATTGTGCTCATGGACCGCAGGAGCGGCAGCCCGTTGGCCGAAGGGGTGGCTCCGGGACTGGGGGCGATCGGTCTGATGCTGCCCTACACGCCGCTGCACCACCTGCTGCTCGACCAGCCCGGAATACCCGAAGCCCTGGTGATGACCAGCGGCAACCGCAGCGACGAGCCGATCTGCACCGGCAACGACGAGGCCCTGCGCCGACTCCGTGACCTGGCCGACTTCTTTCTCCTCCATAACCGGGAGATCGTCACCCGGGTCGACGATTCGGTGGCCCGGATCATCGATGGCAGATCCCGGCTGCTGCGGCGGGCCCGCGGCTACTCGCCGGTGCCCCTGCAGCTGCGTCGACCCACCGCCGATATCCTGGCCTGCGGTGGCGAGATGAAGAACAGTTTCTGCATCGTCCGCCGCAACGAGGCCTATCTCAGCCAGCACATCGGCGAGCTAACTGGAGTGGAACAGTACGATTTTTTTCAGGAAAGCATCGCCCATCTGCAGGCGGTGCTGGAGGTGACGCCGCCCAACGTGGCCTGCGATCTCCATCCCGACTACCTGAGTTCCCGCTATGCCCACGGTCTGGCCATGCCCTGCCGGGAGGTGCAGCACCACCATGCCCATATCGGCGCGGTCCTGGCCGAGCAGGGACTCGATGGACCGGTGCTGGGCATCGTCCTTGACGGCACCGGCTACGGCGGCGACGGTACCGTGTTTGGCGGCGAGCTCTTCCGGGCCGACCGCGGCGGATTCCTCCGCCTCGGCCGTCTATCCCATCTGCCGCTCCCCGGCGGCGACCGGGCGGCGCTGGAGCCTTGGCGCATGGCCCTGGCCTTGCTCTATGCGGGTTCGCCCGCGCCCTCGCTCGATCAGCGCCAACTGCCGGCGAGCCTCGCTCCCATCGCCGTGGACAAGCAGCGACTGCTCTGGCAAATGATGGCCAAGGGGCTGAACTGCCCGCGCACGTCCAGTTGCGGGCGATTGTTCGACGCGGTTGCCGCGCTGCTCGGGCTTTGTCTGGTCAGTCAGTATGAGGGACAGGCGGCGATGCTGCTCGAACACCACGCCACCTTGGCGACAACGACCACGACGGAACCCGCCTATGCGGTGACCATCTACGAGGAGGGGAGGGAACAGGTCATCGATTCGGCGCCGCTGGCCGGCTTGCTGCTTCGCGATCTGGCCGACTCGGTGCCGACAGCGGTGATCGCCCGTCGTTTCCATCTCTGGTTGGTCGAGGCCCTGATCGAACTGATGCGGCGCGTCCACTCGCAAACCGGCCTCGACCAAGTGGTGCTTGCCGGCGGCTGCATGCAAAATAAACTCTTGTTTGAAACCCTGGCCGAACGGTTGCGCGAAGCCGCCTTTTCGGTCCATGCCGGCGAACTGGCGCCGATGAACGACGGCGGCCTTTCCCTGGGTCAGGCCTATCTAGGAGGTTCTCTATGTGTCTAGCCATTCCCATGCAGGTGGTGGCCATTCAAGGCGGCAGCGACGAGCTGCTCGATCCCCAGGTCGCCCTGGTGGAAAGCGACGGTATCCGCAAGGAGATCCGGCTGGAGATGGCCGACCGGGTGCCGGCGGTGGGCGAATACGTGATCATCCATGCCGGTTTCGCCATCCGCACCCTGACTGAGGAGGAGGCGGAGTACAACCTTAGCCTGATGCGGCGGATGGCCGAGGTCCTGGAACAGGAGGGACGCCTGCCCGGAGCACCCGAATGAAGTGCGTGGACGCCTTTCGCAGCCGGGAGATCACCGCGCCGCTGGTGGAGGAAATTGCCCGCGTCTTGACCCGACCGGTGCGGATCATGGAAGTCTGCGGCACCCATACCATGTCGATCTTCCGCCATGGAATCCGCTCGCTGCTGCCCGAGGGGATCACCCTGCTTTCCGGCCCGGGGTGCCCGGTCTGCGTCACCCCGGCCGGCCATATCGATGCCTTCCTCGCCGCCGCCCGCTTGCCCCAGGTGACGATCGCCACCTTCGGCGATCTGATCCGGGTGCCGGGCAGCGAAGGATCTCTGGCCGAGGCCCGCGCCCAGGGGGCCAGAGTGGAGATCGTCTACTCGCCCATGGATGCGCTGACCCTGGCCCGGCAGCAGCCCGAGCGGACCGTGCTGTTCGCGGCCATCGGTTTTGAAACCACGGCCCCGACCATTGCCGCCACCATCCTCCAGGCCGAGCGGCTGGGCGTCGACAATTTCCTCATCATCACCGCCCTCAAGACCATGCCCCAGGCCCTGGAGGCGCTGCTGGCCGACCCGGAGCTGCGCATCGACGGCCTGCTCTGCCCGGGACACGTCAGTGCCATCATCGGCAGCGACGCCTACCAGCCGTTTGCCGAACGTCATCGCTTGGCCTGCGCGGTGACCGGGTTCGAACCCGCCGACATTCTGGCCGGCCTGCTCGGTCTGATCCGCCAGATCAGCGAGGAGCAGCCGCGGGTCGACAACTGCTACACCCGGGCGGTGAGCGCGGCTGGCAACATCAAGGCCCAGCGGTTGATCGACACGGTGTTCGAGCCGGTCGACAGCGAGTGGCGCGGCCTGGGCCCGATTCCCGGCAGCGGCCTGGCGCTGCGGGACGCCTACCAGCGGTTCGACGCCATAAAACGGCTGTCCCTGTGTGTGCCGCCGGCGCACGATCCCAAGGGCTGCCGCTGCGGCGAGATCCTCAAGGGTCGCCTGCTGCCGCCGCAGTGCTCCTTGTATGGCACGGCCTGCACCCCGCTGCGGCCAATTGGTCCCTGCATGGTATCCAACGAGGGCACCTGTGCCGCCTACTTTCGCTACAGCGGCCACAAGGGCCGCCAGGACGGGCAAACGACATCTTTTCGTTAACTCTGGATCAGGAGATTCATGAAAGCAGACGCCATTATCAGCCTTGACCACGGAAGCGGTGGCTTGGCCAGTCAGAACCTCATCAGCGGCCTGTTCCTCAAGTATCTGACCTCGCCGCAGCTGCGCGACCTGGAAGACTGCGCCGTGCTCGGCGAATACGCGGGCCGCATCGCTTTCTCCACCGACAGCTACGTGGTCGATCCGCTCTTCTTTCCCGGCGGCGATATCGGCGCCTTGGCGGTGCATGGGACCATCAACGACCTGGCCATGCGCGGCGCCCGGCCGATCGCCCTCAGCCTGGCCCTGATCATCGAGGAAGGCTTTCCGGTGACCGATTTGGAACGGATCATCGCCTCGGTGGGCCGCTGCTCGGAACAGGCCGGGGTGGCGGTGGTCACCGGCGACACCAAGGTGGTGCCGCGAGGCAAGGCGGATGGCCTGTTCATCAACACCACCGGCATCGGCATTGCCTCGCATCGCCACGATATTTCCGGCAAGAAAGGGTTGCCCGGCGACGCGGTCATCCTCTCCGGCACCCTGGCCGACCACGGCATCACCATCATGAGCCGCCAGGCCGGCATCGATATCGGCGGCGACATCGCCAGCGACACCCAGCCCCTGCACCGGCTGGTCGGCGCCGTGCTGGAAGGGGACGCGGGCCTGGTGCATGTGCTGCGCGACCCGACCCGGGGCGGCCTGGCCACCTCCCTGTGCGAGATTGCCTGGGCCTCAGGAGTCAGCATCACCATCGAGGAAGACCGGCTGCCGATCCGGCCCGCGGTCAACACCGCCTGTGAGATGATCGGCCTGGACCCCCTCTACCTGGCCAACGAGGGCAAATGCATCATCCTCTGCGACCAGGACGGTGCCGAGGACATTCTCCAGTTGATCCGCCGCCTGCCCGAGGGCCGGGATGCCGCCCTGATCGGCTGGGTGGGCGAGGGCAGTTCCGGCCGGGTCAGCCTGACCACCCGCATCGGCGGCTCGCGCTTGCTCGAACCGCTGACCGGTCAACCGTTGCCGAGGATCTGCTGATGGTCATCAAATTTTTCCAAGGAGATTGAACCCGATGCATGAACTGTCACTGGCCCAGAGCCTGCTCGGCCAGCTGCTCGACCTGGCCCGGGAGCATGGGGCCCAGCGGATTACCCGGGTATCGGTCACCATCGGTCCCTTTTCCGGGATTGTCCGCGATTCCTTCGAATTTGGCTTCAATACCCTCAAGCTCTCCCAGGAGCTGACCCGCGAGGCCCACCTGGCGGTGGAAACGCCGGATCCGGTCTATCAGTGTCTGGACTGCGGCAAGGTGTCGGTCATTCCCTTTGCCCTGCCCGGCGACCGGCTGGAATCGCTGCTGTCCAGCCACTATCCCAAGAAATGCCCCTGGTGCTGCCTGTCGCGGCTTTCCCCCAAAGGCGGGACCGAACTCATCCTCAACCAAGTAGAAATGGAGTAAGCTCATGTGTGATACCTGCGGCTGTCAACTGCACGACCATCACCACCACGACAGCAAGGTGGTCGAGGTCAACCGGAGTCTGCTGGAAGCCAATCAGCAGCAGGCCCATGCCAACCGGCACCATATCGAAGCCATGGGCGCGGTGGCCATCAACCTGATCTCCAGCCCCGGTTCGGGCAAGACTACCCTGCTGGAGCGGACCATCGAGACCCTCAAGGGAACCGTCAATATCGGGGTGATCGAGGGCGACATCGAAACCGAACGCGACGCCGACCGTATCCGCGCCAAGGGTGTGCCAGCGGTGCAGCTGACCACCGGCGGCGCCTGTCACCTGGACGCGCCCATGGTCCATGGCGGCCTCCATGTGCTCGAACACTTTGGCAAGGGACAGAAATTCGATCTGATCTTCATCGAAAACGTTGGCAACCTGGTCTGCCCTGCCACCTTTGACCTGGGCGAACACCAACGGGTGATCCTCTTGTCGGTGCCGGAAGGATCGGACAAGCCGGCCAAGTATCCGGCCACCTTCCGCAGCGCCGACCTGGTGCTGATCACCAAGACCGACCTGCTGCCCCACTTTGATTTCTCGCTCGACGAGGCCACCCGTGAGGCCCAGACCCTCAAACCAGGAGTGCCGATCCTGCCCCTTTCGGCCACCAGCGGCGACGGGTTTGATCGCTGGATCGACTATCTTACCCGGTTGCTGCACAAGTAACCCACAGCGGCCTTCCTTCTCCCTCCCTTCCCCGCACCATCGGCCGCACCCGGCCGATGGTGCGCGCGGATTTCCCCCTTCCCATCCGCAAATTGATAACGCAAGATTTCACTAAAGTGCAAACTTGTATTATCATGTGAAAACCTCAAGAAGCAGCACGACGCAACGATCGTTGCTTCAATATACTGTTATTCCGATTTTTTTCTTTCACCCTCGGCTGGCACGGCGTTTGATATTCGTCAGTCGAAAGGAAAGAGGCAGGGACTCCAGGAGGTTTCGACGACGCCATCCGGACGGTCACGCGGCCGGGTGTCTTTTGCTGCTCCCCATTGTCCGTCCTGGTTGTCGACGTGACCGCCGACCCGGCAAACCAAAGACCCCATGCAGCTTCCCAAACCACAACGCATACAAACAAAATTCATCACCGGTCTGATGCTGGCCGCCATGCTCCTCGGGGTCGCCTCCTCGGCCGGGTTTTATCTCCATCTGCGCAACGTGCTGGAGGAGGAGGTGCGGGACAAGGCCCGGCTGATCCTCATGCATGTGGATTCGATCCAACACTATGTACGCGATGTGCTCCGGCCGACCATGTACGAGCGGCTGCCCGAGGCCTTTGTCATCCAGGCCATGTCGTCGTCCTATATTTCACGCAAGATCATGGCCCCGATCAATGCGCTTCACGAAGGAGCCATCTTCCGCCGGGTGGCCATCGATGCCCGCAATCCAGAGTACGAGGCCAACGACCACGAGCGCGAATTGATCCGCGCCTTTCGCGACAACGCCGAGCTCAAGCTGTGGCAGGGATATCGGGTGCTCAACGACGAGAAATACTTTCTCCTGGTCCGACCGGTGCGCTTTGAGCAGGAGTGCATGTATTGCCACGGCGATCCCCAGGACGCGCCCGCCGACCTGCTCAAACTCTACGGCCAGCGCGGGTTCGGCAAACGCCAGGGGGATATTGCCGGCGTGGACTTTGTCGGTATTTCGGTCCACGGCAGCGTCGGCCGGGTGGAACGGACCATTTTCACCTATTTCGCCTTGTTCGCCCTGGTGGTGTTGCTGGTCTTTTTCGCCGCCAATGTGCTGTTCAAGGTGCTGGTGGTCAACAACCTCAAACGGCTCAACGCGGTATTCCGCCGCAACGTTACCGACGATGCGGGGTCGGCCCTGCTGCACCAGCTGGAACAGGGCGACGAGATCGACGAACTGGTCGATGGCATGGAGCAGATGAGCGAGCACCTGTTCGAGGCCAGGAGCCAGCTTCAGGATTACGCCGAAAACCTGCGCCGCATGGTCGACGAGCGCACCGACGCCCTCAGCTCCGAAGTGGAGGCGCGGCGGGCGGATGTGCGCCTCTTCGTCCGCCTGCTCGAGGACATGTACAAGAGCCGTTCGCGCGCCCAGCTGTGGCGGATGGCCCTGCCGCAGATCTGCTGCCGTTTCGCGGCCGAACGCATCGCCTATGTGTGCACCATGGGTTCGCAGAGCTCCTTTGTCTGGCCGGAGCAGGCCGCCATGCCCGAACTGCCGGACAATTTCGTCGAGGTTCTGACCGGCAGCGCCTGCGTGGCCGTGGACAATCGTCTGTTCGTGCCGGTGGAATCGAGCACCGGCAACGCCGAAGGGCTGTTGATCCTCCTGTGGCCGACCGAGGCCGAGGCCGCCCGCCATGACCGGGATGTGCTGCTCGCCCTGGGCAGGCAACTGGGCATCGCCGCCGAGAACCTGACCGCCATAGACAGCCTGTTTCGGCAGATGAATGTCCTGGAAACCATTGTCGAGGGCATCTCCGATCCCCTGGTGCTGATGGACGGCTGTTGCACCGTGCTCACCGCCAACCAGGCGGCCAGGACCCTGGCCTCGGAACTCACCGGGGGCGCACGCAGCGACGGCAACATCCTGGCCCTGTTTTTCGACCTGCATGCCGCAGATTGTCCCATGCGCGAGGTTCTCTCCCGTGGCGCCTCGGATCTGCGCGAGGTCAGCCTGCCGGGCGGGCGCTCCTTTGCCCTGGCTCTCTATCCGGTGGGCGGCCGCGACGGCATCGCCGATCAGGTGGTGGTTTATTTGCGGGAGACGACCATGGAGAAACGGATGCGGATGCAGGTCTGGCAGTCGGAGCGCATGGCCACGGTCGGCAAGCTGACCGCTGGCCTGGCCCATGAAATCAACAATCCCCTGGGGGTCATTCTCTGCTATGCCGGCCTGTTGCGGCAGTCGATCACCGACCCGCAGCAGATCACCGACCTGGAAATCATCGAGCGCCACACCCGCCAGGCCCAACGGGTGTTGCGCGATCTGCTCGATTTCGCCCGGCCCAAGGCCGCGGGCTCGGGCACGGCCGATGCCTGCGGGGTCGCTGCCGCCATGATCGAGGTGTTCTCGGTGCAGGCGACCAAAAAAGGGGTGGTCCTGACCTTGGATCGCCCGCCGGAGCGGCTCGTGGTGCGCATGGGAGTCGGCGAGCTGGAGCAGGTGCTCAGCAACCTGATGATCAACGCGCTGGATGCGGTTGATCAGCACACGGGCCTTGTCCGGGCACGGGTTGCCGTCGTCGATGACGACATGGCGATCCTCGAGGTCGAAGATAATGGGCCTGGGGTAAGCGCGGACGATGCGGCCCATATCTTTGATCCCTTCTACTCCACCAAGGAGATCGGCGCCGGCACCGGCCTGGGGCTGACCGTGGTCTACGGCATGGTCACCGATGTCGGCGGCACGGTGGAGGTGGACCGTTCGCCCGATCTGGGCGGAGCGCGGTTCAGGGTCACCCTGCCCAGAGGTGGGGAGCAGGGCGGGGAACAACAACTCGGGTTGGGGGGCACATCGTGATGAACAACCGGTCCGCGACATCTCCAACCAACCGGGACAGCTTGGTTGACATCGTCATCGTCGACGATGAGCAGGATTTTGCCCGTGGCCTGGCCCGCCTGGTATCCGGACGTTTTCCCGAGGCGCGGGTGGAAGCGGCCCTGAGCGGTGCGGAGGCTTTGCGCCTGCTTGCCGCGCGCAAGGTGCAGCTGATGATCACCGACCTGCGCATGCCGGAGATGAACGGCATGCAGTTGCTCACCGAGGCCCTCAAGCTCGATCCGGATCTGAGCATGGTAGTGCTTAGCGCCTACGGCACCATCGAGACCGCGGTCGAGGCACTGCACGCCGGCGCCTACGATTTTCTCACCAAACCCATCGAACCGGAGCAACTGTTCCGGGTGGTGGCCAAGGGGCTGGAACGCAGCCGGCTGCTGACGGAAAACAATCGGCTGCGTCAGATCCTCTCGCAACAGGATTCCCAGGGAGAACTGGTGGGCGAGGGACCAGCCATGCGCACGTTGCGCCAGGCCATCGGCGCGGTCGCCCAGTCCGACTACACGGTGCTGATCCGGGGAGAGTCGGGCACGGGCAAGGAACTGGCCGCCCGCCTGATCCACCGCCTGGGAGGACGGGCCGACAATCCCTTTCTCGTGGTCAACTGCCCGGCGATCCCGGAAAACCTGTTGGAAAGCGAGCTGTTCGGGCATGTCAGGGGGGCCTTCACCGGTGCCGACAAGGCGCACCAGGGGTTGTTCGCCGCCGCCCACACCGGTACCCTCCACCTGGATGAGATCGGCGACATCAGCCCTGCGGTCCAGACCAAACTGCTGCGTTTCCTTCAGAACGGCGAGATCCGGCCGGTCGGTTCCAACGAATCCCAATCGGTCGATGTCCGGGTGATCGCCTCCACCAACCGCGATCTTGAAGCCAGCCTGCGCGACAACGCCTTCCGCGAGGATCTCTACTATCGTCTCAATGTCCTCACCCTGACCCTGCCGGCCCTGCGCGAGCGCCCCGAGGACATTCCCCTCCTCGCCGGCCATTTTCTCCGCCGCTCCTGCGAGGAGATGGGGCTGGCCGGCAAGGAGATGGACGCGGAAGTCCTGCAATGGCTGACCGCGCGCCCCTGGCCGGGCAACGTGCGCGAACTGCAGAGTTTCATCCGCCGGTTGGCGGTGTTCTGTACCGGCGAACGGCTGGACATGGCCCTGGTGCGGCGCGTCCTGGAAGGCAGCGGCCAAACCGACCGGCCTCATCGGCCCGTCCACGGCCGGCCGACCAGGCCAATGGCCTACAAGGAGGCCAAGGCCGAGGTGGTGCATGCCTTCACCCAGGACTACGTCAGGAATCTGTTGACCCTGACGCGCGGCAATGTGTCCGAGGCGGCACGGATCTCGGGCCTGTCGCGGGTGGCCTTGCAAAAGATCCTGGCGCGGATGGGCGAACAGGCCGCCACCTTCCGCTCCCAGAAGGGCGCGCCCTAGGATGCGCTCCGGAGCAGGTGTTGCGGAGCGGGAAGAGCAACGTTGGCTGCATTCGTGAAAACCAGCCTCGGCTTGCACGAATGCATCATTTTAAACCAAAAAGGAGGTTGTATGGAGCAAGACAACACGCACAACAAATCGGGAGAGGGAGGAGGCTTTATCAGCGAGGACTGGCTGGCGCTGATTCTGGGCCTCGTCATTTTCGGTCTCAGCCTGATGTCGTTCAAGGGAACGGATATCCTTGGCTGGGGCGCCAAAACCGGGGTGTGGATCGATCCGGGCAAGGCGATCACCGCCATTTCCAGCAAGTATCAGACCGTGGCCGGCGAGATCACCAAGATCGACGGCCAGAAGATAACGGTCAAGAAAAAGGATGGCAAGGAGGCGTCGGTCACCGTTGACGGTGACGTTTCCGCGCTGAAAGTCGGCGACAAATTCGAGAAGAAGGGCATGTCCTCGATCATGTCGGTCGCCCTGACCTACCTGTTCGCCCTGGCGATCATGACCATCGGCGCCGTCGCCCTGGGGGCCAACGTGCCCAAGTTCATGTTCGGCTTCACCCTGGCCTTCTGGCTCAGCTACCTGTGCTGGTTCATGGGCCATTTCGCCTACATCGCCGCCACCAAGGATCAGGCCGCCAAGTTTGGCATCCCCTGGGCGATGAGCATGAGCGGCGAGTTTGGCTTCATCCTTGCCCTGATCCTCGGTCTGATCATCGGCAACTTCTTCCCCGGTCTGGCCAACCTGATGAAGGAAGCGGCCCGGCCCGAGCTGTACATCAAGACCGGTATTGTCATCATGGGCGCCGGCCTGGGCATCAAGGCCGCCGAATCCTTTGGTCTGGCCAGCAACATCATGTTCCGGGGCTTCTGCGCCATTGTCGAGGCCTATCTGATCTACTGGGCAGTGGTCTACTACATTTCCCGCAAATATTTTAAATTTAGCCGTGAATGGTCGGCGCCGCTGGCCTCGGGCATCTCGATCTGCGGCGTGAGCGCTTCCATCGCCACCGGCGGTGCCATCCGCGCCCGGCCGATCGTGCCGATCATGGTTTCGTCGCTGGTGGTGATCTTCGTGGCCGTGGAGATGGTCATCCTGCCGTTCATCGCCAAGTTCTATCTGTGGACCGAGCCGCTGGTCGCCGGCGCCTGGATGGGCTTGGCGGTCAAATCCGACGGCGGCGCCATTGCCTCGGGTGCCATCACCGACGCCCTGATCCGCGCCCAGGCCCTGGATGCGGCGGGCATCAACTACGCAGAAGGCTGGATCACCATGACCGCCACCACTGTCAAGATGTTCATCGATATCTTCATCGGCGTGTGGGCCTTTTTGCTGGCCTACATCTGGGTTGCCAAGATCGACGTCAAGCCGGGACAGAAGGTCGATGCCGCCGAGATCTGGCATCGTTTCCCCAAGTTCGTCATCGGCTACGTGCTCACCTTTGTCATCCTGGTGGTGATGTGCTGGCCTGCGGCCAAGGTCATGGGACCGGCCGAAAAAGAGGCGGCCGAACTGAAGGCGGCGGTGACCTCCATTGAAACCAAGATGAAGGCCACCACCGATGCCACGGCGCTCGCCGCGCTAAAAATCGAACTGGACGGCGTCAAGGCCCAGCAAAAAGCGGTCAACGACACCATGAAGGAGCCCAAGAGCTTCCTGAGCAAGGCCAAATCCGCCAGCAGCCAGGGCGATGTGTTCCGTGGCCTGTTCTTCCTGCTTTGCTTCTTCACCATCGGCCTGGTGTCCAACTTCAAGAAGCTGATGGAAGAGGGACTGGGCAAGCTGGCGGCGGTCTACTGCATCAGCCTGTTCGGTTTCATCATCTGGGTCGGCCTGTTCATCTCATGGCTTTTCTTCCATGGCGTCAAGCCGCCCACCATCTAGCACGGAGGTATAGGTATGGAAAAGAAACAACAGCCCAAACTGGCTGAGGAAATCAAAAAGATGGAGTACGAACCGCTGCTGCCGGCCGAGTTGTCGCTGATTCGCTGGAGCATCGGTATCGGCGTGGGTTCGCTGTTCATTCTCTACTATCTGAGCAAGTGGCTCTTCCCCGGCGGCCACTGATCGGCTGAGCAACGGGAAAGACCCGAAAACGGCTGCGGGGTGCGCGCGATGCGTACCCCGCTGGAACGATCTATTTCTTGTCAATCACCGCGCGAGGCCGAAATGCGCATCATCTCCAAGGCTTCGCGGTATTCCTCGAGGCGCTGTTCCCATTGGGGCAGCGCCTCGACGTCGTCCCGCCATCGGGCCATCTCCGCGTCGCTGATGGCCAACCGCCCTTCAGCCACGGCCTTGGCCGCTTCGGCATAGGTCATGCCGTGGTTCTTCTCCCGCTCGGCCAACGCGGCCCGGGTCGTGTTCACCACCTGTCGGCAGTGGTTGCGTTCACGGGTGAGGGAAATCTCGTATTCGTCGGTGTGCATAGTTCTTTTCCTCCATGCAATAACAAGCCAAGCGGCGAGAGCCGTCTTCAGGCCAAAAGCACCAATCCGGCCAGGAGGCCCATGACCGTTTGGTCGATGGCGGTTTGCCTCGGATCAATTGGTTTGCAGTCCCATCCCGCGCTGGCGGCCAGGGCCATGAAATCCACCCCCATGGCCGAGAGGGAGGGCCGGGCCAGATCGGGATGACGGCAGGGTTGCCGCCTGCTCAACACCATGCAGGCCTCGTCCTGGGCGCAGAACAATTCCTTGCAGGAACCGGCGGCCAACCCCTGCGCCCGCCTCATGCCGCAGCTAAGCGCCGTCCGCTCCAGGGTGGCGGCGATACGATGGATGTCGCGGGCAATGGGCAGACGTCGTTCGTCCATCAACACCTCCGCCGGGACATCGATCTTGAACGCCACAACATGATAATAGTCGCGCAGATGCCGGCGAAAGACCGCCGGCGGGATGGCGTGCGGTGGACAACCAGGCGCCAGGCCATAGCTCGGGCAACGAGTCGGGCCGGCGCATAGGGCGGCGAAACGGTCCTCGATCACCAGGGATTCGGCCGGAAGGACCGCCGCTGCCGTGGCGCCGAGCGACCGGGCCAGGGTGATCAAGTCATCAAGCACATCTGTTTGCTTGTTCATCACCATGCATTCGACGGAATGAGCCGCCCGATTGATCCGGACAAAAACGGTCGATTGGCCGCGTCGGTTCAGATCAACCGCTGATGGCGGAGCAGGGTCTGCAGACTACGGTGCGCCGCCAGGTAGCGTCCGTCCTCGGCATAGGTGGTCGGGTAGACCGTGGGCACCGGGTGGTGGGCCAGGTCGGCATCGACATTGGCAAAGGTGAACAGGCAGGAGTTGGACAGGGCCTTGGCGGTCCGATCTCGGCTGATGCGCTCGATGCCCGCCTCGACGCACACATAGCTGTCCTTGGTGTAGACCACCCGGGAGGTGAAGTGCAGCTTGTCGCCCATGCGCACCGGATGAAAAAAGTTGATCCGGTTGACGCCGGCGATGATCGACCGATTGGGTGCCACCAGCTCGGAGCAGATCGAAGACAATTCAAAGGCACGGCGGATCAGGTAGCCGCCAAAGATGGTGAACGGCACGTTTTCCTGATCCGGGTACGTTCGTTCCCAGGCATCGGTAACCAACCGGCCGCACAACGATCCGCAGAAAGCCGGATCATCCTGGGCCTGGTGGAGCGCGGTCAGCAGTTCGTACTCGTCCCGACTGGGCGGCTCGCGCAGGGCCAGCTGCTGGTGGCGGTACTCCTCTCGTCGGGCCAGAGCCTTGCCCGCCCGCCGCTTCTCGATCGGCAGGGCGTAGTCAAGCGGCGGCAGGGCCACACTGACCACGTTCTCGCCGTAGCCGGAGCGGGCCACCATGGTGAAGTAGCAGGAGGCGATGTGCAGGTGGGGTTCGCCAGGCTGTTCCACCCGAATACCGACCTCAAGCGAACTGCGGCCGACATGGTTGATGGTGGCGGCAAAAGTCAGATCACGGCGCACATCGACGGCATGACGGACCACGATGTTGTCGATGGCCGCGGTCACCACCCGGGCGTCGGGGTGGAAACGGTTGACATAGGTGAGGGCCGCTTCCTCGGCCACCTTGTCGAGGATCTCGAGCAGCAAGCCGAAACGCATGTTGCCCTGGATAGGCTCATCGACCACCATGTAACGGCGGCGCAGGGCAGGGTCGCTGCCCAGGGACAGGGTACGGTGGTAAACGGTTTCACTGGGTTGGGTCATGGGATGTTCTCACTTCTCGCGAACAAGGGTCGGGACAGCGGCATTCCGCTGCCAGTGCAATCAGAGCGGTATTAACCACGTTTTCCCGATCCTGTCGATCTCCTTGCCACGAAAATCTCCACTGAGTCATGATGGCTTTCCTCCCACACGGCAAGCGGGGGACGACAACGGAGGTCCCGGTTGGTCAAACCGCTTGCTGCCGCCTTCTGTCCCTGGGGGGCTCAGCTATCCTCATCGTGTCGAATCGACGGTGCCGGATGGACGTCAGCGTTTGACCGTGCTCAGAATTTACTGATCGAACAACGGCAATTATTTATAAATATTTTTATTCTTCAAATACTTATACAAATAAGTATAAATTATTATTTTGTATTATTTGACAATAAAATTTCCGGATTTACTGTTTTGTTTACAACAGGGAGGGACGAGGTCCAGTTTCTACGAACAAGGGTATTTTTCTCCCGGATCATCCGAACGCGCTGTTGGTTGACCAGCATCTGCCCTGATCGCAGGTGCTTGCAAAACGACAACAATCAATGGACGAGGTATCCCATGGAACATACACTGCCCCCATTACCCTACGCCTATGACGCATTGGAACCCTTCATCGATGCCCGCACCATGGAGATTCACCATACCAAACATCACCAGGCCTACATCACCAACCTCAACGCTGCACTCGGAGAACAGCCCGCTCTCGGCGAATTGAGCGTGGAAAAACTCCTGCACAATCTCAACGAGGTACCCGAGAACATCCGCACAGCAGTGCGCAATCACGGTGGCGGTCATGCCAACCACAGCTTCTTCTGGCCTCTGTTGAAGAAGGATGTGGCGGCCAAGGGGCCAGTGATCGAGGCCCTTAGCGATAAATACGGCGATTTCGATGCCTTCAAGGATCAATTTTCCACGGCCGCGATCAAGCTGTTCGGCAGTGGCTGGGCCTGGCTGGTGGTGGACAAGGGGAACCTGGAAATCATCACCACCCCCAATCAGGACAGCCCGCTCATGAACGGCAAGATTCCGGTGCTTGGCCTTGATGTTTGGGAACACGCCTACTACCTGCTCTATCAGAACCGGCGGCCCGACTATGTGGCTCAGTTTTTCAAGGTGATCAACTGGGAGAAAGTCAACGAGCACTATCTTGCGGCCATCGGCTGACGCAGTCGATACCGGTTGCCAGTGCAAGCCCTTGTTCTTTCCCATGGAAAGGGCAGGGGCTTTTTTGTGGGTCGATCACCCGATCTGATCGCGCACCCCCATCCAAGAGACGAAAGCAACAGCAATATCTGGACTCCAGCCGCCATTCCGCTATAATAAAGAATCACTTCTCCATGTTTGCCGTGCTCAGCCGTTGTATCGGCGACGATTTTTCTTTTTCCTCCCGTTGCGGTTGTCCATGAAGTGTTCTTTTCTGTGTGTGCTCAGCCTCCTGCTCCTTCTTCTCACCCCGCCGGTCATCCGTGCCGACAACCGGTTGCAAACCGTGACCCTGCAGCTCAAATGGACCCATGCCTTCCAGTTTGCCGGCTATTACACGGCCCTGGAAAAGGGCTATTACCGGGAGGCCGGCCTGGATGTCCGCATTGTCGAGGGACAGCCGGGGAGCAATCCGGCTGATGCGGTGCTGCGCGGCGAGGCCCAGTACGGCATCGGCAACACGTGTCTGCTGCTCCGACGCAGTCAGGGGCAGCCGGTGGTGGTGCTGGGCGTAATCTTCCAGCATTCGCCCATGGTCATTCTCGCACGAAAAACCGGACCGACGCAGAGCATCCATGACCTGGCCGGCAAGCGGTTGATGCTTGAACCGGAAACCGACGAGCTGACGGCTTATCTCAACAAGGAGGGTTTGAAGGATAAGGTGACCTTGGTGGAACACCGCTTTGACATGCAACCGCTGCTTGACGGTTCGGTGGATGCCATGGCCGCCTTTGTCTACGACGAGCCCCACCAGCTGGAGCATGTGGATTTTGCCTATGCGCTGTTCAATCCACGCTCGGCGGGCATCGATTTCTACGGCGACAACCTGTTCACCACCGAAGCTGAAATCAGACAGCATCCCCGGCGCGCCGAGGCCTTCCGGGCCGCCAGCCTGCGCGGCTGGCAGTATGCCATGGCCCATCCCGAGGAAATCATCCATCTCATTCTCGCCAAATATCCCACTCGGCAAGACCGGGGCGCCCTGCTCCACGAGGCACGGCAAATGAAGGAGCTGATGCAGCCGGACCTGATCGAGGTGGGTTACATGCATCCCGGGCGCTGGCGGCACATCGCCGACACCTATGCCGAACTGGGCATGCTCCCCGGCGACTTCCGCCTGGAGGGATTTCTCTACCAGCCCGATCCCTTTTTCCGCTACGACCTGCTGCTGCGGTGGAGCGCCGGGATCCTGGTGGTGCTGACCGTCTCGGTCTGGCTGATGATCCGTTTTTCCCGCATTGCCCGCAAGGCGAGGCAGAGCGAGCAACGCCACCGGCTGCTGGCCGATAATGTCACCGATGTGATCTGGACCTTGGACCTCGAGGGACGATTCACCTATGTCAGCCCCTCGGTCAAAAAACTGCGCGGCTACACCCCCGAGGAAGTGATGCGCGGCACCCTCCTGGACACGCTGACCCCGGAATCAGCCACGGTTGCCAAGCAAAAACTGATCGAATTCAGGAAGGAGGTGCGGTCGGGCAGTGCATTGCGCCTCTTTCGCGGCGAACTGGAACAGCCCTGTAAAGGCGGCGGAACGGTCTGGACCGAGGTCAACTGCGCGCCGCTGGTGGGCGCCGACGGCACGGTGGTCGGGATTGTCGGCGTGACCCGCGACATCAGCGAGCGCAAACGGATGGAGGCGGAATTGCGCCGGCTGGCCACCACCGATCCACTGACCGGGGCCTACAACCGGCGTTTTCTCTACGAAAAGGCAACACAAGAACTGGAGCGAAGCCGCCGTTTCAAGCAACCGTTGAGCTTTCTCCTGGTGGATATCGACTGGTTCAAGCGGATCAACGATGCCCACGGCCACGACATCGGCGACGAAGTGCTCAAGACGATGAGTCGGGCCTGCATGGGGCTGCTGCGGTCCATCGATCTGTTCAGCCGTTTGGGCGGCGAGGAGTTCGGCATCCTCCTGGTCAATACCGGCCGAGAGGGCGGGCACGTTTTTGCCGAACGGCTGCGCCATCATCTGGAACAGCTGGAGGTCGCCTGTCCGGGCGGCCCGATCCGCTTCACGGTCAGCATTGGCCTGGCGGTGTCCGACGACACGGTGGGCACGGTCAACGATCTGATTAAACAGGCGGATCTGGCCCTGTATGTGGCCAAGGCCAATGGCCGCAACCGAGTGGAATCAGCCGGCAGCTGCCGCCGCTCGCCGCAACCTGCGGGCACGTCGCTCAGCGCCGTCGCCCACCTGATCTGGGACGATCTGATGTGCTGCGGTCAGCCCACCATCGACGAGCAGCACCGTCGGCTGTTCGCCTTGGCCAACCAACTGCTCGACACCCCGTGGCCCGGAGAAAATGGTCAGTTGCCGGATGTCGCGCCGGTGGAGGCTTTTCTCGCCGAAATCACGGCCCACTTCCATGACGAGGAAAGCCTGCTGCGGACCGCCGGCTATCAAGAAGTCAGCGAGCATGCGAAACTGCATCTTACCCTGGTCAATCAGGCTCGTGCCCTGCTGGAGCAGTGCAGAAACGGCAGTCTGTTGCCGGGTGACCTGTCGCGCTTCATTGTCCAGGATCTGATGCACAATCACATGCTGCGCGACGACACCCGGTTTTATCCGTTGTTTGCGAATCCCCCGGCCCATGCGGCCAACACGTCTGATCACCCTCCGGTCCACCCGGCAGACAGCCGGGCCTAGGCGGCGTGCTGTCGGACCCAGGCCACGTAGCGATCCATCCACCCCTGGAGAAACGCTCTGCTGTCTGGGCCAATATTGCCCTCGGCATCGAAAAAGCCTTCCTTGACCTGAAGAAACGCCTCGGGCGCGCCCATGGTGGGTGTATCGAGATAGGCAAGAATATTACGCAAATGCTGTTGTGCCAGGGCGGTGCCGATAACCCCTATCGAAATGCCGAGCACGCCGGCCGGCTTCCCGGCCCAGACGCTCTGACCATAGGGCCGGGAAGCGTGATCAATGGCATTCTTAAGCACGCCGGGGATGGAACGATTGTATTCCGGGGTGACAAACAACACCGCCTGGGCGGCGGCGATTTCGCTCTTGAGCCGTTTGACCGATGGCGCCTGATTGGCGTCGTCATCCTGGTTGTACAACGGCAGATCACCGATCTCCACCTGTTTGAAAGTGAACTCCGGCGGCGCCAGCTTGGCCAAGGCCCTGGCCAGGGAACGGTTAAAGGAATCCTTGCGCAGACTTCCGATAACAACGGCGATGGTGTAGTGATTCATGAGACGCTCCTTGAAAAAATGGGGCCAGCAGCAGGCGTGCCCCGGTTCTCCGCGATCATCGGCAACATGATCGACAGGCAATATGATGACTGTGGTTCGTCCTGACAAACTATTGATCTGGATGCGATCTTAGTCAATAATTATTATCATCTTCCACCGAAAACGAACTGTGCCCGTGACGATACCAAGGCATGATCCTCCCGCAATGGTTGTGGCCACGACCTGTCGTCCCGGCTGTGCCGATGTTTGCTTCCCGACAAGGGCTTGACTTTGCCTTTTGCATGCCCTAAAATTACCAAACAGTAATCTTAAACGTTCGAGACGCAACATCCACTCGGGTGCATCGACAACACCCGACGCACCCGAGTGCTACCGAGTGCACAACAGAGGAACCGACAATGGAAATCAATGGATTGAGTGGCACCATGGCCAGCCAACTGTACCAGCAGCAGACGCAAAAGAGCGCGGGACAGGTTGTGCAGCCCGCTCCGCCACCCCAACCGCAGCCCGAGGAAAGTGTTGCCACCCAAAACAGGGACACTGCCCAAGGCGCCGAAGCCGTGGCGTCAACGTCGATCAACGTCTACGCCTAAGACCAGTCGCTCACCGCTCGCGGTCCTTCGCGGCCGTGACGGTGGGAGTGACGCAAAGGTTCTCCACCGGGCCGGCCAGGCGGCGCAGGGCGGAAAGAAAACGGGAGCGCAGGGTGTCGCCGAGCAGCGCTCGTTTGACCGGGGAGAGCCGCAAAAAACCGCCGACCAGACCGCGCATGAATGCCTGGGTCCGGCTCGCCGGATTGTCAAAAAGCAAGGTGTTCAGGGTGTCGCGCTCCAAGGCCTGGAGGATGACCCGCTCGAAACTGTCTTCCGGATGCACCACCTGCTGTTGCCGCTCGTGCAGTTTTAGGGCGCCGGTGGGACACCGCAGGGCGCAGACCCCGCACCCGAGGCAGAAGGAGCCGATCCGGGCGATTTTCTTGGCAGGCCGCGCCGGATCGTTCGCCGGTTCCATCCAGATCGCCTGGATCGGACACGCCTGGGCGCACAAGCCGCAGCCCTGGCAGCGGCTCGAATCCACCTGGGCCTCGAAGCTCGACGTTACCAAAATTCCGGGATATCCTGTCTCCCGGATTCCCCGCAGCAAATTGCAGCAACACCCGCAACAATGGCAGATGAAACCCGCGCCCTGGCGCACGTTGTCCGTGGACAGGGTCAGGCCCATATCCCGCGATCTGGCCAGGATGTCGCGCATCTGGGCCTTGTCGATGGGATGGGCGAAGCCGTTTCGGATCAGGAACTGGGCACCCGACCCCATGGAGGTGCAGGTTTCCATGGGTGTGCGGCACGGTTCGCGCCCCAGATGGTGTTTTTCATGGCGGCAGGAACACAGACCGAGAGCAAACTCGGATTGATCCTCGACCAGGGCCGAGGCCTTCTCGTAATCCAGAATCTCCACATGGTCGCCCAAGGTCTGTTCGTGGGGCAGGGCGCGCATCACCGACACCCGTTGACCATCGCCGAAATTGGCCGCGAGGAATGCCTTCTCCTTGAACATGTATCTTTCAAACAGTTCAGCCCAGCGGGCCAGGGGCAACTCCGGGCCGGTGCGCATCATCGTGAATTCAAAAAATCCGATCACCAGCGGGCTGACCATGTAGAGGTAACGGGCGCCATTCCAGATATCGAGCACCAATCCTTTGGCGCACAACCCCTCAAGCATGGGCCGCAGCCGCTGCTCGGGCTCGCCGGTCATGCGGGCGATGCGCTCCAGGGTCGATGGGCGGTACGGCAGGCGGATAACCAACGCGGCCTCCGCCGGCTCATAGAGCGCTTCCACCAATTGCCGGAACACTGGCGTCCAAGGCGTGCGCACCGGTGCCTGATCGAGCCTCCTACCTAATTGGCGATACAGGTCTTTGCCGATGACGTGTCCCATGTTGTTCCTCCTGCCGTAAACGGTCACCCGATACCGTGCCCCTTTTCCCGCGTCCCAGAAACGGTCGATTTAGCGGGACCAAATCCAGTTTTCCGGGTCTTCCGGCGAGTTCCAAGCTGGTCACCGCGAAAAACCGTTGCGTCGACCAACACGCTTCCCGCCTATTCCTGCTGGGCCAACTTCTGAGGCATGGAATTACCTTGTTCTGCAATCAGGCAGAATGTAATGCAACATTCCACACAATGCCAAGGATGAACTCGACTCCGTGTCGTCGGCAACCGCCGCGCTGGCGGGCCTGGGCACCAACGGGCAGCAGGACACGCCCCCGTCACGGTCGCTCCGCACTTGAGGCCTGGATTTTCTTGCTTTTTGCTGGCAGACCCGTTAAGCCAAGACCATCTCTTGGCGGATAGACCTCATGCCTTCATCCGCTTCACCACGTTTTTTCATTGGGAACGGCGGCGCCATGACAGCAGACTCGCATCCATCGCCGGTTGAACCGCAGCAGCCGGACAGCAACCTGTCTAAGGCAAACAGGAAAAAACGCTATGATATCGCCTTTTATCACGACTGGTGCAAGGCCTGCGGTCTCTGCATGGCCTTCTGTCCCCGGCAGGTCATTCAAGCAGACGAACACGGCAAGCCGCTGGTGACCGAGCCGGATGCCTGCATCGGCTGCCGTTTCTGTGAGACCCACTGTCCGGATTTTGCCATCACGGTTAGTGAGCGCCAACCCCGGAGGAGGAAGGACGATGTCTGAGATCCAGGCCAAACGGCAACTCCTTCAGGGCAACGAGGCCATTGTCCACGGCGCCCTGGCGGCCGGCTGCCGCTTCTTTGCCGGCTACCCGATCACTCCGGCCTCGGAGATCGCCGAACAACTGGCCGCGCTGCTGCCCAAGGTGGGGGGCACTTTCATCCAGATGGAGGACGAGATTGCCAGCATGGGCGCGATCATCGGTGCCTCCTTGGCCGGCGTCAAGGCCATGACCGCCACCTCGGGCCCTGGTTTCTCGCTGATGCAGGAAAATCTCGGCTACGCCTGCGCGGCCGAGGTGCCCTGCGTGGTGGTGAATGTGATGCGCGGCGGCCCCTCCACCGGCCTGCCCACCAGTCCGGCTCAGGGCGACGTGCAGATGGCGCGCTGGGGCACCCATGGCGACCACCCCATCATCGTCCTGGCCGTGTCCACGGTCAGCGACTGTTTCAGCCTCACGGTCAAGGCCTTCAACCTCTCCGAACAGTTCCGCGTGCCGGTGATTCTCCTCTCGGATGAGATCGTGGCGCACACCCGGGAGTGCGTCCAGCTGCCCGATGCCGCCGAACTGCGCATCCTCAATCGCCTCAAGCCGAGCGTGCCGCCGGACTGGTACAAACCCTACGAGGGCGACAGCCGGGGCGTGCCCGCCATGGCCACCTTGGGCGACGGCTACCGCCATCATGTCACCGGCCTGGTCCACGACGATCTCGGTTTTCCCACCGAAAAATCCAACGAGATCCTCAATTTTCAACAACGGCTGATGCACAAGATCACCCGTGGCTTCCCCGAAATCATGCTGACCCGCAGCTACCGGTTGGAGGATGCCGAGGTCGCGATCATTGCCTACGGGTCCGTGGCCCGCTCGGCCATGCGGGCGGTGGACGAGGTGCGGCAGCGCGGCATTCCGGCCGGCCTGCTGCAGTTGATCACCCTCTTTCCCTTTCCGCGCAGCCATGTGACCCCGGTGCTCAAGCAGTGCCGCGCCGTGCTGGTGCCGGAGATGAACATGGGCCAGATCAGCCGCGAGGTGCAGCGGGTCAATCAGGGGATGTGCACCGTGGTCAAACACAACCGGGTCGACGGCCAGTGCATCACCCCCGATGAACTCGAGGCCCGGCTGGTCAAGCTGTAGGAGGTGCGCATGACTGTTCCCGCCCAGGCCATTCGCCACGAGTATCTGCGCCACAACAAGAAGTTTCCCCATGTCTGGTGCCCGGGCTGCGGCAACGGCATTGTCATGGCTGCCCTGCTGCGGGCCATCTACCGGTTGGAGCTGAGCAAGGACGAGGTGGTGCTCGCCTCGGGCATCGGCTGCTCCGGCCGCATGCCCACCTATCTCGATTTCAACACCCTGCACACCACCCACGGCCGGGCCCTAACCTTTGCCACCGGCGTCAAGCTGGCCAACCCGGCCCTGAATGTGGTGGTGATCATGGGCGACGGCGATGCCACCGCCATCGGCGGCAATCACTTCATCCATGCCGCCCGCCGCAATCTCAACCTGACCGCGATCATCATCAACAATTCGATCTACGGCATGACCGGTGGCCAGTATTCGCCGACCACGCCCTTTGGCGCCCGCTCGACCACCTCGGTCTACGGCCACATCGAACAGGCCTTTTCCATCGCCGAGCTGGCGGTGACCGCCGGCGCCGCCTTTGTCGCCCGGTCCACCGTCTACCACGCCGACCTGATCGACCAGCTGATCGAACAGGCCATGCGCAAGCAGGGGTTTGCCGTGGTCGAGGTGATCTCCAACTGTCATGTCCAGTACGGCCGGCGCAATCAGCTGGGGGATGCGGTGGAGATGCTCACGAGATTCAGGGACCAGGCGATCACGGTGAGCAAGGCGGCCAAGCTGTCAGCCGAGGAGCTGGCGGGCAGGATTACCATCGGCGTGCTTGCCGACCGCGACCTGCCCATCTCCACCGAGGAGTACGACAAGGTACGGCAGCGGGCCAGCGAGGAGGGGATGCTGCGATGAAGCTTCCCGTGAAACGACGCTACGAGATGCGGTTCAGCGGTTCCGGCGGCCAGGGGCTGATCATGGCCGCAGTCGTCTTTGCCGAGGCGGTCGGAGTGTATGACGGCAAGTATGTCTGCCAGACCCAGAGCTACGGACCGGAAGCCCGGGGCGGCAAGTCCAAGGCCGAGGTGGTGATCAGCGATGCGCCCATCGATTATCCCAAGGCCCGGCGGCTTGACCTGCTGTTGGCCATGAATCAGACCGCCTGCGATGCCTATTACCGCGATCTCAATCCCGATGGCTTGCTGGTGGTCGACAGTTCGCTGGTCAGCCAGTATCCCACCAGCCGCATCATCGCCATTCCCTTTACCCGCATTGCCCGGGACGAGCTGGGCCGGGAGATGGCGGCCAACATGGTGGCCCTGGGGGCGGTGGGACTCCTCTCCGGGCAGGTGATCAGCAACTCCCTGGAAAAGGCGCTGCTGGCCCGGGTGCCGCCGGGGAGCGAGGAATTCAACCGTGCGGCCCTCCATCGGGGGATGGACGAGGCCGCCAAGATCAATCTGGACGCGCTACCGCGGTCCGTGCTCAGTGATGACGAGGTGTGAGATGAAAGTTGTCGCCTTTAATGGAAGTGCCCGCAAAAACGGCAATACCGCCATGATGATCGGCTACCTGTTCGAAGAGTTGGAGCGTGAGGGTATCGAGACCGAGATGGTCCAACTGGCCGGCGAGCACCCCCACGGCTGCATCGCCTGCTACCAGTGCTTTAAGAACAAGAACGGCCGCTGCATCGTCGATATCGACTGCATCAACGGCTGCATCGAGAAGATGCTGGCTGCGGACGCGATCGTGCTGGCCTCGCCCACCTATTTCGCCGACATCTCCACCGAGATGAAGGCCCTGATCGACCGGGCCGGCATGACCTCGCGCGCCAACGGCGACATGTTCAAGCGCAAGCTGGGCGCGGCCATCGTCACCCAGCGCCGGGGCGGCGGCATCCACGCCTTTGACTCGATGAACCATTTCTTCACTATCGGCCAAATGGTCATCGTCGGTTCCTCGTACTGGAACATGGGCTTTGGCCGGGAGAAGGGGGAGGTGGCCCAGGACACCGAGGCGATCACCGTCATGCACGACCTGGGCAGGAACATGGCCTGGCTGTTGAAAAAAATTCACGCCTAGCCAAAGCAAGGGAGAAAAAGGGAACGCTCCCTTTTTCGATGATCGCGGGCGGCCGCCGAGCCGCCAAGCACCTGGCAACCATCCGGCATGACAACGTGTTGATTTATTAAAATTTACTTTGACCGATAAAAGAGAACACCCTATAAGACAACAGGGCGGCGAGAGCAGACTATGCCTCTCGCCGAACTCTTGAACAGGTCACTGCGAAAGGGGAGACCGAGGCATGCTGGCAATTTGCGAAGAATGTTCAAAAAAATACAATATTGATGAATCCAAAATGAAGGGGCCAAGGGCGCGCTTTTCCTGTCAGGAATGCGGACACATCATCGTGGTGGTAAAAAGCGGTGCCTCCGAAGCGGAAGCTCCCCAGCAGCCAACCGCCGGCACTGCCGGGAAAAACGAGGCGTGACGGCCGCACGCGGAGGCTGTTGCGCCCTCTCGACAACCATGAGGAAAATGGCTCACTCCTCTTTGGCCTTTGCCTATTTTCCGCCCATTGACGTGCAGTAACGCCGAGACATGCTTATTCCACGGGAACGGCCTTATCTGGAAGGTCTCAACAGCTATTACCTGCATCTGGAAAAATTCATCGAACACCTGCAGGGAGACATAGGATCGGGCGGAGTCCACTGCGTCTCGCCTGGCCTGCAGATGCTCGTCTATTTCAATGAACAGGAGGTCATCAGCTGTCTTGTTCAGGAAAAAGGAAGGGACGCCCATTTTGCCCCTTCCTTTGAAATCGTCCGGGGACGCTTCTACAGCGGCAGTTATGCGATTTCCGTCCATCAACTTGACCAGAACGCCATTTTTTTCTGGGCCCAGATGCCGCCGTTCCAGCGGGCAAAATCAGCCCTGCGGTCAACGGAGATTCCCTTGCCGGACCTGATTTTTCGTCTGCGGATGAAACAATTTTCCGGCTTTATCGAAGTTCAGGTCGGGAAGAAAAACGAGGGCGGCGTGCTGTTTTTTAACGAGGGGGAACGGATTGGCGGTTCCTACACCTGGGGCAAAGGGGGGATGAGTACGTCGGATGACGATTACAACTCCCTGCTTGGCCGGGTCCAGGTCAACGAGGGAATTTTTACCTTCGGCAGTTTCGTCAAGGAGGACAAGCAGGCCTAGGCGGTGCCCGCCGACGTCACGGCCTGTTGTCGTCCGTCCCGGTAGATTGAAGCGTTGTTTTGTCCAGAGATATCGCCTGTTCTTCATTCCATCCCTTGCCCGCCAACTGACCGCAGGCCGCCGAAATATCCTCGCCGCGGCTGGTGCGGATAAACACGGTGTACCCGCGATCGCGCAGAATCCTCTGGAAACAGAGCACACGCTCCTCGCCCGGGCTTTGATAGGCGCTGCCACTGCCCGGGTTGACCGCCAGCAGATTGATCTTGCAAGGCACCTCGCGCAGCAACTCGGCGAGCTGCACCGCGTCCGCATCGCTGTCGTTAATGCCTTGCAGCAAGGTGTATTCAAACATGATCCGCTTGCGCCGTTTCTGGCGGTAGGTGCGGCAAACCTCGATCAGTTCGGCGATCGGGTAGCGTTTGTTGACCGGCATCAGACGGCTGCGGACCTCGTCGTTGACCGCATGCAGCGACACTGCCAGGTTGACGTCGGTCTCCTCACCCAGGCGGCGCATCTGCGGCACCAGACCGCAGGTGGACACAGTGATCCGCCGGTTGGAGAAGTCCAGACCGCGCTGTTCGGTGAGGATGGCGATGGCGTCCAGCAGGTTGTCGAAGTTGGCCAGCGGCTCGCCCATGCCCATGAAAACAATATTGGTCAACAGCCCCTTGTCGTGGGCCAGCGTCCAATCGCGTACCGCGCACACCTGATTGACAATCTCGGCGGTGGTCAAATTGCGGCAAAAACCCATGGCCCCGGTCAGGCAAAAACTGCACCCCATGGCACAGCCGACCTGGGAAGAGACACACAGGGTGTTGCGGTCCTCCTCGGGAATGAGCACGGACTCGATGATTTGGCCGTCATCGAGGCGAAAGGCGAATTTGACCGCGCCGTCGCGCGAACACTCGACCATGCAGTCGTCAAAGCGGCTCATGAAAGCCGACTGGGTAAGGATGGCCCGGAATTCCTTGGCCAGATCGGTCATCTGGGTGAAATCGATGATTCCGGGTCGATAGATCCAGGCCAGGATCTGGCGGCCACGAAAGGCTGGCTGCCCCAGGGACTCGACAAAGCGTACCAACTGTTCCTGGGTCAGATTTTTCAGGTCGGTTTTTTTCGCGGCAACATTCATGCAACTTCTCACGGTTTATCGGCAACAGATTGAATAATGGTCTTTTCTTGCAGCTGGTCACACCGTTACAGGCAGCGATACGGTTCCGCCTTCAGCGCCAGGCTGCCGTTTAGGGCCTGGTCGATGGTGGCCAGCATCCGGTCGCGATCCCTGGGCAGGCGGCCGCTCAAGGAAAAGTAATTCGAGGCATGGTTGGCATGGAACTGGGCGCGATGCGGTCCCAATCCGGCCAGCAGGGTGCGCAGTTCGCGAAACAGTTGCTCCTGATCGGGCATCGCGAACCGTCCGGCCCGCATTTGCCGATAGAGCGGGGTGTTGGGCAGCAGCATCAAGGTGAGCACCGCGATCTGGTGTGGCTGCATCCGGTTGAGTACCGAAGCGGTGGCCCGCGCATGGGCCTGCGATTGCGTCACGCCGGCAATACCGAGCAGGCAGGTTACCGAGAGAAAGAGGCCGGTGGCCCGAATCCGCCTGCCGGCCGTGACCATGGCCTCGCTGTCCACGCCCTTGGCAATGGCGGCCAAGGTCGGATCATGACCGCTTTCCAACCCCAGATAGAGCCGGCCCAATCCGAGCCGCTTATAGTGCGCCAACTGCTGATCCGTCTTTTCCTCGATGTTTTGGCAACTGGCGTAACAGCTGACCCGCCGGATCCAAGGCAACTGTTCGCGGATACGTTCCAGGAGCGCAACCAACCGCTCGTGCGGCAGGGCCAGGACATCGCCGTCGGCGAGAAAGAGAGTGGTCTGGCGGCGGCACCAGGCAGCGGCAAAGGCGAGATCGGCCTCGATCTGCTCCCAGGATTTGCTTTGAAAGGGTTTGTCGCGGTAGGCCCCGCAAAAGGTGCAACGGTTGTGGGAACAACCCGTGGTCACCTGCAGGATCAGGGAAAAGGCCTCGCTGGGCGGGCGGATGATATCTCCTACGTAATCCACGGCGAAAAGACTGCCCATGGACAAAATGTCCATGGGCAGCGAGGATCTGGATATCAGCCGTTCTTCTTGGCGAAATCGGCCATGAAGGTGACCAGCTTTTCCACGCCCTCCCTGGGGAAGGCGTTGTAGATCGAGGCACGGCAACCGCCGACCGAACGGTGGCCCTTCAACCCATCCAGGCCGACCGCGGTGGCCTCGCGGATGAACTGGGCCTCCAGTTCCGGGGTGGGCAAATTGAAGGCGACGTTCATCAGCGAACGGGATTCCTTCTCCGCATGGCCCCGATAAAATTCGGTGCTGTCGATTACCTCGTACAAGAGCGCCGCCTTTTCGCGATTGAGTTTCTCGATGGCCGCCACGCCGCCCGTCTGTTTGAGCCAATTCATCACCCGACCGACACAGTAGATGGAAAAACAGGGCGGGGTGTTGAACATCGAGTCCTTCTCGGCATGGGTCTTATACTTGAGCATGGTCGGCACCTTGTCGTCGACCCGGTCGAGCAGATCCTCGCGGATGATCACCACGGTCACCCCGGCCGGCCCCATGTTCTTCTGCGCGCCGGCAAAGATCAAACCGAACTTGCTGACATCCACCGGACGGCTCAGGATGTCCGAGGACATGTCGGCAATGAGCATGGCCTCCTTGTTGGGCATGGTCGGGAACTGGGTGCCGTAGATGGTGTTGTTGGTGACGAAATAGAGGTACTGGCTGTCCGGGGCCACGGTGTACTCGTCGTCGCGCGGCACCCGCTTGAAGGTGATGTCCTCGCTTGAGTAGGCCACCTCGACTTGGCCGAACAGCTTGGCCTCCTTGATCGCCTTTTTCGCCCACACGCCAGTGTTGAGGTAGGTGGCTTTCTGGTCGGCCTTGAGCAGGTTCATCGGCACCATAAAGAACTGCGAGGAAGCGCCGCCCTGAAGAAAGAGCACCTTGTAGTTGGCGGGAATACCCATGAGTTCGCGGATCAGATTCTCGGTTTCCTCGGCCACGGCCATGAACTCCTTGGAACGATGGCTAAGCTCGATCAGGCCGATGCCCTTGTCCTTGAAATTGACGATGTCAACCGCCGCCTCCTGGAGGACGGAATAGGGCAGGGTGCCTGGGCCGGGACTGAAATTATAAATTCTCTCGGGCATTACTCTCTCCTTGATGCATGGATAATGGGCGAAAAAGATGGATTATCGGCGGATTTGCCGCAGGGCTTCATACAGAACAATACCCGCGGCCATGGCCAGATTGAGACTGCGGATATGGGGATTGGTCATCGGGATCGTCAGGCAGCGGTCACTATACAGCGTGAGAATCTCTTCGGGCAAGCCTTTTGTCTCCTTGCCGAAGATCAACCTGTCGCCGGGACAAAACCGGGCCTCGGTGTACGATCGTTTTGTTTTCGTGGTCAGAAAATGCAAATGGCGTTCATCCGCCTGCTGGAGAAAGGCATCCAGGCTGTCCCAGTGATTGATCCGCACATGGGGCCAGTAATCAAGCCCGGCCCGCTTGAGGTGTTTGTCGTCGATTTGGAAGCCAAGCGGATGGACCAGATCGAGCACCGTGTCCGTGGCCCCGCACAACCGGGCGATGGAACCGGTATTGGGCGGGATCTCCGGTTCGACGAGAACGATATGAAGAGCAGAAGAATCCATGGGCAGCATATTGAGCAGAAAGAAAAACGTTTCCGTATGTACAGAATATGGATTGATGTTGCAAATTTAAAAATACGTTTTACATTCTTTGCTCCGCTTTTCGTTGCCCCGCTCCCCGGGACCGATCCGTCCACAACGTTTTCCCCGATGACAGGCGGACAACCAGAGCGCGAAACATGCAACAATAGATGGACCGCGGTTGCCACCCCAGGCGCCATTCCATGAAACCGTTCGGATGACCACGGTTGACGCGGTCTCTGCGGCAGCCGTTGCCCCCTCCATTCATTCTTTTTTGGGATACGATCATGGCCCTTATCGTGCAAAAATTCGGTGGCACCTCGGTGGGTTCCACGGACAAAATCAAGGCTGTGGCCCAACGGGTAATCAAAAATCACCTGCAGGGCAACCGGATGGTGGTGGTCCTTTCCGCCATGTCCGGCGAAACCGATCGATTGACCGGTTTGGCCAATGCGATCCAGCGTATCCCCGACAGCCGCGAGATGGACATGCTGTTGGCCACTGGCGAACAGGTCACGGTGGCCCTGTTTGCCATGGCGATCAAGGAAGCCGGATTCGATGCCATCTCCCTGCTCGGCGATCAGGTGGCCATCCACACCGACAACATGCACACCAAGGCCCGGATCGCATCCATCGACTCGGAACTGATCGAGAAATACCTCGATCAGGGCAAGATCGTCACCATCGCCGGCTTCCAGGGCGTCACCGACCAGGGCGACATCACCACCCTGGGCCGGGGTGGCTCGGACACCACCGCCGTGGCCCTGGCCGCGGCCATGCAGGCGGATGCCTGCGAGATCTTCACCGATGTCGAGGGCGTGTACACCACCGATCCCAACATCTGCCCGCAGGCGCGCAAGATCGATCGCATCAGTTATGACGAGATGCTGGAACTGGCCAGCCTGGGTGCCAAGGTCCTGGATATCCGTTCCGTGGGCCTGGCCAAACGTTACAATGTGCCGGTGCATGTCCGTTCTACTTTTTCTGAAAATATTGGAACCTGGGTTGTCGAGGAGGAGAAAATCATGGAATCCATGCTGGTGTCCGGCATTACCTACAGCAAGAAAGAAGCTCGAATCACGATTAAAAAAGTTCCGGATCAACCTGGAATTGCGGCAAAAATATTTCTGCCCATTTCGGACGCCGGTATTCTGGTCGACATGATCATCCAGAATACCACCGACGGCAAGCTGACCGACATGACCTTCACCGTGCCGCGCACCGACTATGACCGGGCCATGGACATCCTCAAGGAAGTGGCCGAGGAGATCGGCGCCGAGGCGGTCAGCGGCGACAAGGATATCGCCAAGGTGTCGATCGTCGGCGTGGGCATGCGCAACCATCCTGGCATCGCCTCAACCATGTTCCAGATTCTGGCCAAGGAGGGCATCAACATGATGATGGTCTCCACCTCGGAGATCAAGGTTTCCTGCATCATCGCCGAGAAGTATACCGAACTGGCGGTGCGGGCCCTGCACGACGCCTTTGCCCTGGACAAGGAAAATCTGCCCCTGGAAGAAGAATAGCCCATGGCCCGAGTGATCGAACTGTACGACACCACCCTGCGGGATGGTACCCAGGCCGAGAATTTCAATCTCTCGGTCGACGATAAAATCAAGGTCTGCCGACAGCTTGACCGCATCGGCATCGATTTCATCGAGGGTGGCTGGCCGGGTTCCAATCCGCTAGCGGTGGAGTTTTTCAAGCAGATGCAGGGAGTCGCGCTCAAGCAGGCTCGGCTGGCCGCCTTTGGCTCGACCCGACATTTCCAAAAAAAACCGGATCAGGATGCCAACCTCCAGGCTCTGCTGGCCGCCAAGACACCGGCAGTGACCATCTTCGGCAAGAGCTGGGATATTCATGTGATCGACGCCCTGCGCATCGAATTGGAAGACAATCTGCAGATTATCGAGGACTCGCTG
Organism: Desulfobulbus propionicus DSM 2032; assembly: GCF_000186885.1. Taxonomy (GTDB): domain Bacteria; phylum Desulfobacterota; class Desulfobulbia; order Desulfobulbales; family Desulfobulbaceae; genus Desulfobulbus; species Desulfobulbus propionicus. The sequence continues at coordinate 2,049,614 of NC_014972.1, forward strand.
GCCTATCTCCGCCCCCATGTGCGCCACCTGATCTACGATGCCGAGCATTTTTTCGACGGTTTCAAGAACAACCGCGAATACTGTCTGGCTACCCTGGGCAAGGCCATGGCCGGCGGCGCCGAAACCATCGTCCTCTGCGACACCAACGGTGGCACCCTGCCGCACGAGATCCCGGAGATCATGGAACGGGTGCTGCAATACCGCGCCGAGCAGGGCAGCGAAGTGCGTATTGGCATCCATTCGCACAACGATTCGGAAACCGCGGTGGCCAACGCCCTGATGGGGGTGCATTGCGGCGCCGATCACATCCAGGGGACGATCAACGGCTTTGGCGAGCGATGCGGCAACGCCAACCTGACCTCGATCATTCCGGCCCTGATTTTCAAGATGGGACTGGAATGCAAGGTGGGCAAACGGATCGATCAGCTCTACACCACCGCGCGCATGGTCAACGAACTGGCCAACCTGCCGCACAACCGCTACCAGCCCTACGTGGGCGAATCGGCCTTTGCCCACAAGGGCGGAATCCATGTGAGCGCGGTGCAGCGCAACCCCATGACCTACGAGCACATTGCCCCGGAAAAGGTGGGCAACAGCCGACGAGTGCTGATCTCCGATCAGTCCGGCAAATCCAATGTGCTGATGAAGGCTCAGAAATACGGCCTGGATATCGAGGCCGACGACCCGCTGATGACCGAGATCATCAGCCAGCTCAAGGAACTGGAAAATCAGGGCTACCAATACGAGGCGGCCGAGGCCAGCTTCGAGCTGCTGATGCGCCGGGCCCTTGGCCTGCACCGCGATTTCTTCCAGCTGGAAGCCTTCCGGGTGATGAACCATAAGTACGACCTGAACAAGAGCCCCTACACCGAGGCCACCATCCGGTTGTACGTGGACGGCAGCGAAGTCCATACCGCCGCCATGGGCGACGGACCGGTCAACGCGCTCGACCGAGCCTTGCGCAAGGCGCTGACCCGGTTTTATCCCAGCCTGGAAGACATGGAACTCACGGATTACAAGGTGCGGGTGCTCACCGGCGAATACGGCACCGGCGCCAAGGTCCGCGTTCTGGTGGAGAGCAAGGACCTAGAGGACAGCTGGGGCACGGTCGGCGTTTCGGTCAACATCATCGAGGCCAGCTGGCAGGCCCTGGTGGACAGCATCAACTACAAGCTGATGAAGGATGAAAAAGGCCGCTGTTGATGCGCCGGCAACCGCCGAGGAGTGCAAGGACAAGCGGACGCTTGTCCTTTTTCTTTTGGCCTTGCTGATTGTTGCCGTGGACCTGGTTCCCGTGGCGCAACAAAAAGCTTCTCCGTTGTACGGCGTTCGTCTTGAAACGATCGGCGGCGGTTGGCAGGTAATCCGGTTGCCGGCCGGTGGTCCGGAATCAGGAACAGAAAAAACTCCTATATCTCTCTTGGATCCGCAAGGCCCCGCCGCGAACACCCTGCCAGCCCCACTGGCCCTGTTTCTCAACCAGCCGTTGCCGATCAATCGCGCCGACCGGGCAGCGCTGGAAATGCTGCCGGGCGTGGGGCCGCACCTGGCAGCGGCCATCGAGCAAACCCGGCAGCGCCGCGGCCCGCTGACCGGTCCCGAGGACCTGCTCGATGTGCCGGGCATTGGTCCGCAAAGCCTGCAACGCCTCCTGCCCTTGGTCAGTTTTGAATGACCGCCGCAGCCATGCCCATCGCCACGCCTGTCCTGGTCCTGGTCGGACCGACAGCCATCGGCAAGACCGCGCTGTCGCTCGCCATTGGCGAGCGGTTTGACTGCGAGATCATCTCCATGGACTCGATGCAGGTCTATCGGTTCATGGATATCGGTACGGCCAAGGCCAGCCGGGAAGAACGGCAGCGAATCGTCCACCATCTGATCGATATCGTCGACCCGGACGAGCAATACGATGCGGCCCGTTTTGTCGACGATACCCTGACGGCGATCACGGCCATCTCGGCCAGGGGAAAGATTCCCCTGATCACCGGCGGCACCGGCCTCTACCTCTCGGCCCTGGTCAACGGCCTGTTTGACGAGCTCAAGACAAGCGCCGAGCTGCGGCAACATCTTGCGCAACGCCTGCGCGCGGAGGGCAGGGGGGAGCTCTATCTCGAATTGACCACGGTGGATCCGGAAAGCGCGAGGCGCATTCATCCCAACGATACCCAACGGCTGTTGCGCGGCCTGGAAATTTTCCATGCCACCGGCATTCCCTGGTCGGAACACCTGCGCCGGCAGGCCAACGCATCACCGGCGGCGACCTTTTCCCACCTGCTCCAGCTGGGTCTCACCTGCGAGCGGGACACGCTGTACGAGCGCATACGACTTCGCACGCAAGCGATGATGCAGGATGCCTTTGAGGAAGAAGTTGCAGCCTTGCTCGCCCGGGGATACGGTCCGGAACTGCCCTCGATGCAGGCCATCGGCTACCGGCACATGTGCGGCTGTATCCAGGGGCTCTGGGACCGGGAAACAGCCACCGCCGCCCTGATCCAGGACACCCGCCGATATGCCAAGCGGCAGCTGACCTGGTTCAAACACCAGCACCGCATCCACTGGCACCACATCCGGCAACCGGACAAGGTGCTTGCGGATATTGCCGATTTCTTGCATACTGCCCGCTAATTATACGGTTCCTTTGCCCTGTTTTCGCCCATGCAACCGCTTCCCTACATCTTTTCTCCCCATGCCGACAGCCCCCAGGTCAGGCATTTTGGGGCGCTGGTTGCCAAAGAATTCCGCATTCCCCGGCAGCTGGGTGAAATCATGTATCATCGCGGCCTGCGGACCCTCGAGGCAGTGCAGGCATTTCTCTATCCGCAACTGTCGATGCTCCCCTCGCCGGATTCGATGAAGGGAATCGGCGAGGCGGTTGACAGCATCGTCCATGCCTGCACAACGGCCAGTCCCATTTTCATCCACGGCGACTATGATGTCGACGGCATCACCGCCACGGCGCTGCTCACGGTCTTTTTCAACGAAATCGGCATCGACACCCACTATTACATTCCCAACCGCCTGGAGGAACGTTATGGCCTGTCGGTCAGATCGATCGACCGCTTGCTGGCGCAGTCGAGGGAAGCGGGCAGGGGAGGGCTGCTGATCACCGTGGACTGCGGTATCTCGGCCGTGCGGGAAGTGGCCTATGCGCGGGAACGGGGGCTCGTGGTGATCATCACCGATCACCACGAGCCACAGGCCACGCTGCCGTGCGCGGATGCGCTGCTCAATCCGAAGCAGCACGACTGCCGGTTTCCGTTTTCTCAACTCTCCGGGGTTGGTGTTGCCTTCTTCCTGATCGTGGCCCTGCGCAAGGCCTTCATGGAAAGGGGGCTGTTTGCCGCACGGTCGCTGAATCTGAAAAAATATCTCGATCTGGTGGCCTTGGGCACGGTGGCCGACGTGGTGCCGCTGGTTGGCGTGAACCGCATTCTGGTGCGGGCCGGTCTGGAGGTGTTGTCCGCCAAGAATCGGCCGGGATTGTTGTCCTTGTGTGAATGCTGCGGCATTGGTCATCGCGAGATCCTGGCCGAAGACATCTCGTTCAAATTGGCCCCCAGGATTAATGCCGCCGGACGGCTCGGAGTGCCGCGGCTGGGGGTCGAATTGCTGCTGGCGAAAGATCACGCCGGGGCACGGCGGGCCGCCGATGAATTGGAACGGTTGAATACGGCGAGAAAACAGCTGGAAGGCAGCGCCCTTGCCGCCATTGAACAGCAGTGCGCCCACCAGGTCGAAGCGGGAGTCGACGGCCTCGCGGTCTACCACGCCGATTGTCATCCTGGGGTGCTGGGCATCTTGGCCTCCAAAATCGTCGAACGTTTCCACCGGCCAGCGATCATCTTCACCGATGACCAGCAACACAGGGCGGGCACAAACCTGAAAGGGTCGGGTCGATCGGTGGCCGGGGTGCATCTGTTTCACCTGCTTGAACAGTGCAATGGCCTGATCGATCAATTCGGGGGACATGCCATGGCGGTTGGACTCACCATCGACAAGACCTTGCTGCCCTCCTTTGCCGATCTGTTCAACCGCCAGGTAACGACCCGGCACGCCGAGGTGCTACGACAGGGCAGGGGGATCGTCATCGATTGCCACCTCACGGATAAATCGATTTTGACCATGGAATTTGCCTGGGCCTTGCGTCTGTTGCAACCATTCGGCGAAGGCAACCCTGAACCGACCTTCCTGCTGTCACGGGAACAGCTGGTGCAGCCAAAAGGTGTCAATGGGCACCTGCGTTTCCAACTGCGTGGCGCCAACGGTCATGTTTTCCCGGGCATCGGGTTTCGGCTGGCTCCCGCGGGACGAAATTTCCACGGCAGTCAGGATCTGGTCTTTCATCTGAAGCGATCATGGTTCAGAGGAACTGAACAGACCCAGATCCAGGCGCTCCACCTTGTCCCCCATTGATCGGCACCGTCATAGGTAAAATTTAACATAATATATATTATGCGACATTTAACACCCCAAACCGTGGAGACCAAACACCACACATAGCGGACATTACGGCATAAACCGATCGTCCGCCTTTTCATTCATCACTAACCCCAACGAGCATATCGACATGAATCGCGACATCTATCAGGAACCGCTGGTTTCCCGCTACACCAGCCGGGAAATGCAGGAGCTTTTCTCCGAACGCTTCAAATTCACCCATTGGCGCAAATGTTGGGTTGCCCTGGCCGAGGCCCAGCACGAACTGGGGCTTGCCGCGGTGACCGCCGAAATGGTGGCCGAACTGAAGGCCAATGTGGACAACATCAACTTCGAGGTGGCCGCCGCCAAGGAGCGCGAGATTCGCCACGATGTCATGGCCCACGTCTTTGCCTATGGCCAGCAGTGCCCGCTGGCCGAGCCGATTATTCACCTGGGCGCCACCTCGCAGTTCGTGGTCTGCAACACCGATCTGCTGATCCAGAAACGAGCCCTGCATCTGATCAAGCGAGCGCTGCTTACGGTCATCGCCAACCTCGCAGAATTCTGCACCCGACACAAAGACCTGGCCACCCTCGGCTTTACCCATTACCAGCCCGCCCAACCAACTACGGTTGGCAAGCGCAACACCCTGTACCTTCAAGATTTATTAATGGATCTCGAGTACATTGAGCAGCTCGAGGGGCAAATCAAGGCACGGGGGGCCAAGGGCACCGTCGGTACCCAGGCGACCTTTATCGAACTGTTTGCCGGCGACCATGACAAGGTCCGCGAGCTTGATCGGCTGGTGGCCCAAAAAATCGGCTTTGATCAGGTCTTTGCGGTCACCGGCCAAACCTATCCGCGCAAGCTGGACATGAAGACCGCCGAAACCCTGGCCGGTATCGGCGCCTCGGCCCACAAGTTCGCCGTTGACCTGCGCCTGCTCTCCAACCTGAAGGTTCAGGAGGAACCCTTTGAACGCAAACAGGTGGGCAGTTCGGCCATGGCCTACAAACGCAACCCCATGCGCTCCGAGCGGATGACCGGTCTGGCCCGCAAACTCATGGGTCTGCCGGCCAACTTCGCCGCAACTGCGGCCAACCAGTGGTTTGAACGCACCCTCGACGACTCGGCGATCCGCCGCATGGATCTGGCCCAGGCCTTTCTCCTGACCGACGCCATCCTCAAATTGTACATCAACATTACCAACGATATGGTTGTCTATCCGAAGCAGGTTGAGCGCCATCTCAAGGAAGAACTGCCCTTCATGGCCACGGAAAAGATCCTCATGGCCTGTGTCGAACGCGGCAAGAGCCGGCAGGAGATGCATGAGGTCATCCGCGAGCATTCGGTGGCTGCCGGACTGGATGTCAAGAATCAGGGATTGCGCAACAATCTGCTGGAGCGGCTGGCTGACGATGAACGCGTGCCCTTTGATCTCCAGGAGCTCAACGGTCTGATCGGCAATTACCAGCAGTTCACCGGCCGAGCCGCCGAACAGACCACTGAATTCCTCCAGGAGCAGGTGGCGCCGGTGCTGGAACAATACCGCGACTTGCTGGGCGACATCGACGCCACGCTGTCGGTCTGACCTTGGCCGTTCCTCCTGGTATGCGAGCATGACCAATCACGCCCTTGTCGAATGGTACCTGTGCATCCGCCCGGAAAAGATCAGCTGGCTGCGCTTCATCCTTGAAGGATACGACGGTTTGGCCCTGCTCTCAACGGTTTCTGCCCCTACCGGCCTGGTCAGGATGCAGACCCTGGAGTGCCGATTCATGGAAACCATGCGCCTGTTGGAGGCATTGGCTGGCGACCTGTCGCCATACCGGAGGGAGGCTTGAGCAATCAGGTGAACGTTTCGCGGTATCTTCTTCTTTTTCAATGGTTATGAGCAAAAATCTCTATATCAAGACCTTCGGGTGCCAGATGAATGAAAGGGACTCGGAAATCATGGAACAGATGCTGGCGCAGGAGGGGTACGTGCCGGCCGCCAGTCCCGAAGGTGCCGACGTCGTTCTGATCAACACCTGCAGCATCCGGGAAAAGGCCGAGCAAAAAGTGTTCAGCCTTCTGGGGCAGTTGCGCGAGGAAAAGGCGCGTAATCCGAGCCTGCTGCTCGGGGTCACCGGCTGTGTGGCCCAGCAGGAGGGCGAACGGATCCGCGAACGGATGCCTCATGTCGACCTGATCGTCGGCACCCAGCAGATCTACCAGTTACCGGAAATGCTCGCTCGTCTCACCCAAGGCATGACCACCAGGGAAACCGCCACCGACCTGGAAGGCTCCTTTGCCATTCCGCCCTTTCAGAAATTGCTGATTAACACGCCGCCCTCCCCTGCCCCGCACAGCTTTAGACGGTTTGTCACCATCATGCAGGGGTGCAACAACTACTGCAGCTACTGCGTGGTTCCCGGCACCCGCGGCCGGGAAATCAGTCGGCCGGTGGCGGACATCATGGAGGAAGTGGAAATCCTGGTCAGCCAGGGGGTGAAGGAGATCACCCTGCTCGGGCAAAACGTCAACTCCTACGGCAAGACCAACAAGGTAGCCGATACCGAGGTTGATTTTCCGCAGTTGTTGCGACAGGTTGCCTTGGTCAACGGGTTACGGCGGCTGCGCTTCACCACCTCCCACCCCAAGGATCTATCCGAAGCGCTGATGCGCTGCTTTGCCGAGATCGATATTCTTTGTCCGCATTTTCATCTACCGGTGCAGTCCGGGTCCAACGCCGTTCTCCAGCGGATGAACCGCAAATATACCGTGGAGAACTATCTGGAAAAGGTTGCCTCCTTGCGCCGCTTATGCCCGGACATTGCCCTGGCCACCGATATCATCGTCGGTTTTCCCGGCGAGACCGAAGCCGATTTTCAGGCCACCATGGATCTGCTGCAAACCGTTCGATTTCACGGCTCCTTTTCCTTCAAATACTCGGACCGCCCCCATACCCGCTCCGCCGAATTCTCCGACAAGATCCCGGAAGAGGTCAAGGCCAGACGGTTGATGGAGTTTCAATCGCTTCAGGATAGCATTTCTTTAGAACGCAACAGCGAATCGATCGGTCGTGAAGTTGAAGTTATGGTTGAATCAGGTGAAGGGAATCGGTTAAGAGGCCGAACCCCGGCCAACCAGATCGTTCATTTCACCGCCGCCCCAGCCTCTTCCCTGATACCCGGAACGCTGGCGCGGGTGCAGATTGACCATGCGGGCAAGCATAGTCTCAAGGGAACATTACGAAATTAAATACTCTTTCATGCGAGCCAATACCATGATCGATCTCCATTCCCACAGTTTTTTCAGCGACGGCGCCCTGGTGCCGTCCGAACATGTCCGCCGGGTTGAACATCTGGGTTACCAGGCCATCGCCATCACCGACCATGCCGACTCCTCCAACATCCGGTTGCTTATCCCCAATCTGATCAGGGTAGCCCGCGACCTGAATGCGGTCAATGCCACCCAGTTAATCGTCGGTGTCGAACTGACCCATGTGCCCCCTGCTCTGATCGGTCCCCTGGCGGCCGAGTCGCGTGCCCTAGGGGCCCAGTTGATCGTGGTGCATGGCGAGACGCCGGTGGAACCTGTTCTCCCCGGCACCAACCGGGCGGCTCTGGAGGCCGATGTCGATCTGCTGGCCCATCCGGGATTCATCACCGAGGAAGAGGCGGCCCTGGCCGCCCGCCGGGGAATCTTGCTGGAACTCTCCGGCCGCAAAGGTCACAGTCTGACCAACGGTCATGTGGCCCGCATGGCCGAAAAAACCGGAGCCCTATTGGCCATCAATGCCGATGGTCACGCGCCCGGAGATTTTCTCACCGCGGAGATGGCGGAAAAGGTGGGCTTGGGGGCGGGATTGAACAGGGAGCGGTACCAGCAGGTCCGCCGCGACATGGCGGCTCTGGTCGACCGGCTGAAGCCGCTTGATTAATCGAAAACACGCAGGAGCGGAGCATGCACTACCAAGGAACCATCTATCGGCCGCCCAGCGAGGCCAACAGCATCCTGCTGCAGGTAACCACCGGCTGCTCCCACAACAAGTGCACCTTTTGCGGGATGTACAAAGGGCAACGGTTCTCGATCAAGTCCGACGACATCATCTTTGCCGACATCGACTATGCGTCCAACTATTTTTCCTTTGCCCGCCGCTTGTTCCTCTGCGACGGCGATGCCCTGATCGTGCCGCAGCAGCGGCTGCTTGCCATCCTCCAGCGGATTGAAACCCGTCTGCCGCAGGTCACCCGTGTGGGCATTTACGCCAACAGCAAGAGTCTGCGACTCAAAACGGTCGAGGAGTTGCGGCAGTTACGGCAACACGGTCTGGGCATCGTCTACATGGGCCTGGAAAGCGGCGACGACTCCACCCTTGCCCGGATGCACAAGGGCGCGACCGCCGAGGAGATGATCGCCATGGGGCAAAAGGCCAAGGCCGCCGGTCTTCCCCTGTCCCTCACCGTGCTCCTGGGCATTGCCGGGCCGGAGCGATCGGCCATCCACGCAACGGAAACCGGCCGGGTGCTCAGCGCCATAGATCCGGAATATGTGGGTGCCTTGAGCCTGATGCTCGAACCCGGAACCCAGCTCCATGACCAGTACCGGGATGGAAGGTTCGCCATGCCCGAGCCGCTGGCCATCCTCCAAGAGCTACGGACCATGATTGCGGCCACTGAACTCAGCAACGGTCTCTTTCACGCCAACCACGCCTCCAACTATCTGCCGATCCGGGCCAAGCTGCCCGAAGACAAGGAAAAGACCCTGGCCGTGCTCGATCAGGCCCTTGTCGGCGCCCTGTCCTTGAAACCCGAGTTTCTTCGCGCCTTATAGCCTTTCTCTCGTCTGAACTGGGCAAGGGAGGCTTGTTCCCGTCTCAGTTGGAGTCGTTCCCGTACTGTCCCTCCAGGTGGGGGCCTGTGGCGTCGTAGATAACAACCCGGTTGCGGCCCAGCATTTTGGCGTGATAGAGGGCTTGGTCCGCCTGACGGATCAGCTCGCTGGCCTTGCTGTCACGCGAGGGAACCATCGCGGCCACGCCTTGACTGACCGTAAGAATCGGTGCAACCTGCGAGGTCGCATGGGGAATTTTCAGCTGGTCGATCCGTTGGTGGAAGAGTTCGGCCACCTTGTAGGCCGCTTCGGCGCTGCAATCGGGCAAAAGGCAAATGAATTCCTCGCCCCCGTAGCGAGCCAGGGAGTCGGAGACGCGCCGCATCCCCTTCTGCAACGCCGTGGCCACTTCGCGCAGGCATTGATCTCCAGCCACATGACCGTAATGGTCGTTGAATTTCTTGAACTGATCGATGTCGATCATGATCGCAGCCAAGGAACTGTTGGTGCGCTGGCAACGCCGCCACTCGCGATGCAGCTTGTCCTCATGGTAACGACGGTTGGCAATGCCGGTCAGGCCATCGAGGTTGGTCAGTTTGCGCAACTCCTCGTTGGCCAGTTCAAGACTTTGGTTCGCTTCCTCGACCTTGGCGATCTGGGCGACCACCAGTCTGGCGGTGATGGCGGCGGCCTCGCGGGAAGCGAGCACTTCCCGGTAGAGAAGCTGATAGGCGGCAAACAGCTCCTCCTTGCTCAGTCGCGCCAGTTGCTGTTTGTCCAAATGATAGAGATCAAACGAGTGCATTGGCAGCTTCCACGGCCATATCCGCAGCCCGTTTGATCGTTTCCGCCTCCCCTTCCCCTTCGATCCCGATCAGCCATACCTTGGGCAGGGGATCAAGGCCGAGGTGCGGCAGGGTCTTGAGCAGATAGAGCAATCCCCCGGAATGGGAATACGCTTCGGTCCACACTTCATCGAGCCGCGCCGCATCGAGCCGCACCACCGAACCTGGATCGGCGAAGCCAACAACCCGATCAACCAGCACCATGACCTCGCATCCATCGAAAAACGGCAGCAGATCGAGGCCAGCCAGCCCGCCATCGAGCACCTCGAACGAATCGCCAAGGTTTCTGGAGCGCAGCTCGTCGTGGACCAGATGGCCGACGGCATCGGCCGTCACCAAGCTGTTGCCCACGCAGATGATCCGCCGCCGGTTCATGCGCCGATCCGGATCCGGCCCAGGGAATGTCCTTGCCGGCCCACCGCATGGACCGAGCAGACCATGCACAGATCAAAACTGCGGACCACATGGCCTACCTCCACGGGATCTTCAGGATTATGCACCGGTGTACCCACCAGGGCCTCTTCGATGGGACCACGAACACCACGGTCATCGCGGGGCGAGGCGTTCCAGGTGGTCGGCGGAACGATCTGGTAATGGTCGATATAGCCGCCGTTGAGCTGCACCCAGTGGCCGAGCAGGCCGCGGGGCGCCTGGATCAACCCCAGACCGGAACCGTTGGCAGGAACGCCGGTCGGTTGATAAAAGGGTTCGGCGGGATCGATTGCCCGCAGGTCGCGTTCCATGGTCATCAGCAGGCGACCGGCGCGAACTATGCGTGCCAATTCCCGGGCCAAGGCAGACGTTCCGTGGCCGGCGACCAGATCCGTCAGCAAGGGATCACGGCGGGTCAGGGCTTCGGCCAAGGCTCCGGTTTCCGCCGGAGAGCCGTTGTACCGTGGCGCCTTGCACCAGGAATAGGTTCCGCTTGCGGCTGACTCCTTGGGATGGGTTTCGGACTCGGAGGGATGACCGCCTGAATCGCTGTCTTGATAATGGGCGTACCGCACCTCCTCGGCGATGTGTCGCTGATCCAGGACATTCAGGGCATCGCCGTGAAGGACATGACCTGCCATCGATTCCGAAGGCGGGTTGTCCACGGGCAATGGCGGTCCGGTGATGAACGAGCCATGCCAACCACCGAGGTGCTCCAGGGCAAGGGGAAAGGCGCTGCGCAGAAAAAAGCCGAGCTCGCTTGCTCGATGTTCTGGCCGTTCCTCAAGCCAGTCCTCCAGTTGGACGCGATTATGCACGGCCGCGAACCGCTCCAGGGAGCAACCGAGCACCTCCTGTTCGTACCAGCGGCGAAATTCCGCGAGCAGCAACCTGCACTGGCGCAGATCGGCTGCGCTGGGCTGGGAGGTAACGCCGCCGGGAACGATGAACGAGGAGTGAGGCCATTGCCCGCCAAGGATGGCGATGATTTCCGGCAATTTTTTGGTGGCCAGAATGGTCGCGACCACCGTGCTGCCCTGATAGGGGCGGTACCGCTGGATCATTTCCTGGTAGAGCGGGTGCCGACCGTACCCTGTTGCGGTGAAATCAGCGGCAAACATCAAGAAAAGATGGCGAAAATCGTTTTGCAGTGTTTCCGCGCCCAAGGCAATGCGGCGCACAAGCAGGCCGTTGCGGCTGACCGCTGTTCTGGTGATGTCTTCCAGGGCCATGGCCGCGGCCAATAAATGACTGGTGCTGCAGATGCCGCAAATCCGAGGGGTGATCACCAGGCCGTCCAGGGAACTGCGGCCGATCAGCATGGTTTCGATCCCCCGGTACATGGTCCCGATCATCCAGGCATCGGTCACCATCCCGTCTTCAATGGCGACCTTGACCTCCAGATCCCCTTCAACCCGATTCATTGGCATGCATACTGTTTCTGCCATGCAATCTCCTTCAGCGGTTCAGACCCGTGAACGCCGCTTGATCAACCGCTCGGGTGCGGCCGCGGCCGCCATTCCCTTGTAGGCCAGATAGTGGGCGCGATCCACCCCATCGGGCAATTCCAACGGCACATCGATGATATTGGGGGTGTGAAAGAAGGGATGGTCCTGAGGGAAATCCGGATCGGTACAGCCAAAGCAGGGAACTCCGGCATTGGTCTTCGAGTTGCGGTTGTTCCACAGAATTTTGTTGCACGGGGCGTAGGTCAACGGTCCCCGGCATCCCATATGGAAGAACATGCAGCCAGGACCGCCGAAATCGCTGTCTTCAACCCGATACTCGTGATATTCATTGCGCGTGCAGCCCTGATGGACCAGGATTCCGAACCAGTCTTCCGGCGCTTGATAGCTGTTGAGCGACGGCAACCGCTCCTCGCAGACCGCGCACAGCGTATCCTTGAGCACCGTGGGATGCACCGGGCAGCCGGGCAGGTTGATGACCGGCCATCCCCTGGCCGAACGAAAGTGCTCTCCCAGCAGGCCGCCGGGTTGGCGATGGTGGAACTGGAGACCGGTGGCATCGACTTCGCCCAATTTGCCGATACCGCCGAAACACGCGCAGGTGCCGACCGCGATCACCGCACCGGCCCTGGCCGCCAGTTCCTCGACAATCAAGGCCTTGGCCTCGCCGCGCAAGGTGTCAAACCCGCCACTCGAAGCAGGACCGGCGAGAATGAATCCCTCGATCAGCAGGAGATCGAGCGGCTGCTTGCCCTGACGAAAATCAGCCACCAACGTCTCGTACGCGCCCATATTGCCGTGGCTGAAGGAAGGGTGCCAGAGGGTTATTCGCATCTCGGCGAGCAAAGCGGGCAGGTGCGGTGTTTCCATGCCCAGCAGACTCATGGTGTCGCCCCCGCAGGCGCCGCACTGCAACCACAAGGCCGTTGGCATTGAATCCTCCCTCTGGTACGATAAATGGTTTCGTCTCGTTCTTTAGTGAATTTTAGTGTATTGCCTTGCAACCATTTCTGTCAAGCATCATAACCTTTTTCATTTACTGAAAATTTTTCCAACAATGACCCAACACGCATCTCCCGGGACCGTTGGGGCCGTTCAGCAGGCCCGCATCGATACCGACTACATTGAACTGGATAAACTGCTCAAGCGGGAAAATCTGACGGCCAGCGGCGGCGAGGCCAGGTACCTGATCAGTCAGGGCCTGGTGCTGGTCAACGGAATAGTGGAACTCAGAAAACGAAGAAAACTGCGGTCGGGAGACGTGGTGACCTGCGGTGAAACAACGCTTCGGGTGGAAGGCCCCTCCCCTGCCGGCGCGGCAGGCGATCCGACAGGGGAAAAGGCAGATTGAACAAGGGTATATGATTCAGCGGGTGAGTCGCTGCTGGGCCTCTTCGTAGCGGCTTTTGGTCTTCGCTAGGATTTCCGCCGGCAAGGGAGGTGGTGGCGGCTGCTTATTCCAATCAAGCGACGACAGATAGTCGCGCAGGAATTGTTTGTCAAAGCTTGGCTGTCCCTTGCCAGGGGTGTACTGGTCCAGCGGCCAGAACCGCGAGGAATCGGGGGTCAGCACCTCGTCGATCAGCAGCAGGTTGTCACCGTCGAGGCCCATCTCGAACTTGGTGTCGGCGATGATGATGCCCTTGGTGCGGGCGTAGTCGGCGGCCCGCTGGTAGAGTTGAATGCTGGTCGTGGCCATCTTGTCGGTCAGCTCAGTGCCGACCAGCTCCCGCATCCGCTCGATGGAGATATTTTCATCGTGCAGACCTTGTTCGGCCTTGGTGGACGGGGTGAACAACGGCTGGGGAAAGGGATCGGACTCGCGCATCCCCTCGGGCAGGTTGAACCCGCACACCGTGGTGCTTTTCTTGTACGCGCTCCAGAACGAACCGGAGAGATACCCCCGAACGATGCACTCGATCGGCACCACCTTGGTACGCTTGACCAGCATGGAGCGACCTTGCAGTTGGTCGCGGTATTGATGGCAGACCTTGGGGAACTGATCGATGTCGGCGCTGATCAGGTGGTTGGGCACGATATCGCCAAGCAGCTTGAACCAAAACAGCGAAATCTCGGTCAGCACCTTGCCTTTGCCCGCGATGGGATCGGTCATGACCACATCATAGGCGGAAATCCGGTCGGTGGCCACCATCAGCAGTTTATCTTCATGGCCTGGAATCTCGTACATATCCCTGACCTTGCCTCGATGCAGCAGGTTCAACTCCGGACAGTGGGTGACGATGACAGCCTCACTCATTTTCATGCTCCTGAAACAATGGATTGATTCATAATGACGCCTAGACGATTAGGCGATTATTGTTATCATTTTATGGAAAAAAGCAACCGCCTTTGCGGCGGTTCACCGGACTTGACAACCCGCACCGGCACCTTACACTTACTGATCATACCAACCCCCTACCCCCACAAGGAGGTGCAGCATGGCATTCATACGATTTGCAGATCGGCCGGCCTTTCGCAATCCCTGGGCCGAATTTGAACGGATCCGCCAAGGGCTTGATGAACTCTCGCGCTCCTACGCCGACAAAGGTAAAGGGCAAGCCCGGGCCAATGTCTATCCGGCACTTAATATTTACGAAGAAAGCGACCGGCTGATCGTGACCGCAGAACTGCCCGGGGTCAAGGTCCACGATCTGGAACTGTCTGTCGAAGGTGAAACCCTGACCATTCAAGGCAAACGGGACAGCCGCCAAAACGACCCTGGCATCTCCTACCACCGCCGCGAGATTGAATCGGGCAGCTTCAGCCGCGCCATTGCCCTGCCGGTAAAAATCGATACCGAGCAGGTGGGCGCAAAACTCAGCAACGGCATCCTGACCATCACCCTGATGAAGGCCTCCGAGGTCAAACCCCGTCAGATCAAAGTTACCGCCGAATAGAGGAGGCAAGCGCATGACAGAACAGGAATTGAAGATCCAGGAGAAAAAAGCGGCCCAGCATGACGGTGAAACCACCAAGAGCGAAACCTATTTTGCCCCGCACGTCGACATCTTCGAAACCGACAAGGAGGTGACCGTCATCGCCGACGTGCCCGGTGTCACCAGCGAGGGACTCGATCTCTCCCTCGAAGACAACGTACTCACCATTCAGGGCCACCGCCTGCCGCCGCCTCATCATGGACGGCTCATCCTGGAGGAGTATGAGTGCGGCCACTATCTGCGGCGGTTCACCGTGGCGGAAACCATCGACCAAAACAACATCGAGGCGTCTCTCGTTGACGGTGTGCTCAGGGTGCGTCTCCCCAAGGCCGGCCCAGCGCAACCGAGAAAGATCGAGGTCAACATAGGTTGAGCGCGGCCTCTTGCCGATGGATCGGGGATACGCCCCTACTGGAATTCACCGCTTCGGCTTTGGCCGCAACTCGGGACAGGCGGAATTGGAATATTCAACCAGTTCCGCCACCAGCGAACCGACCACGATTTTGGAATGAATTTCCACCGGGACCCGGCAGCGATCATCGGTCAGCCAGAGAATGGTGTCGCCGCTTTTTTCGTACAACCCCTTGAACCGCATCTTGGGCTGGACCTTGAGCGTGTCCCGTTCACCGAACAGGGTGGGTCGTTTTTCCCGTTCCGTGGCCGAAACCCGTACTTCATGACGTTTTTTGTCGGCAAAGGTGGGTACGACTATGTTGCCTTCTCCTTTGAAAGCCAAGGCCCTGGTGATGATGAACGAGGCAAACTCGTTATACACCGTGCCGTCTAAACGAAAGGTCTGTTGCGGCTCCTTGTTTTTCCGATATCGGACCTCAAGCTTCTGCTGATCGTACAAGGTCAGCCGGGTAGTCTCCCTGCCATACCCTTCTTTTTGCTCCACTTCATACCGATAGGGCAATTTCATCGGCCCGCCGACAAAACAGCGGAACGTATCATTCACCGGATAGATCAATGAAAGCGGTCCATAGTCCTTGACATGCGCTGAAATGACAAACTGCTGATTCTTTGTCTGATTCGGACGGATCCGCATGGAGATATCACCGATTTTCACCCCGCCACTCCAGGAGACCGAATAATGCAGGGTTTCGTCGCCCGAAAAAATAACGGCGAGCGTGGCCATATCCACCTGGTCAGGTTGGAGTTCGACCGTTTGTTGCGCCTCCGCAGCGATATTGGCGGTGAACAACCAGAGGCCAAGGAAAAACGTCGAGATGGTCCGCAGGGTCAGCATGTCAGGAAGCGGTGGCCAACGCCAGCCAGGTGGCACAGAAGAGCGTCAGGGAAATCAGGCCGTTCATGGAGAAAAAGGACTGACGGATGCGGGACAGGTCTTTGGGCGTGACAATGATATGCTGATAGAACAGGGCAGCGGCGGTGATAGCCAATCCGCCGTAATACCAGAGGTTGAGCTCCGCCTGCAGACCGGTGAGGGTGAAAAGGCAAAAAGCCAGCACATGGAACAACACGGCCACGCGAAAACCGTTGCGGCGGCCAAAGATGGCCGGCATCGAATATAATCCGGCCTCGCGGTCGAAATCGGCGTCGAGGCAGGCGTAGATGCAATCGAAACCGGCCACCCAGAACAGAACACCGAGCGACAGTATCCAGGGGTATCCTTCCAGGCTGGCGGACACGGCCACCCAGCCGCCGAGCGGCGAAAAGGCCAGAGCCACCCCGAGCACCACATGGCAGAGCCAGGTGAATCGCTTGGTCAGCGAATAGAAAAGTGTCAATCCCAACGCAAAGGGAGCGATCTTGAGCGCCAGGGGGTTGAGCATGAAACAGGCGAAAAAAAACAGCGCGCTGGCCAACACGACCATGCCCCAGGATTCCAGCAGGGTGACCTGGCCGGCAGGCAGGGCCCTTTGGGCGGTGCGCGGATTGGCGGCGTCAAACCGGCGGTCGACAATGCGGTTGAAGCCCATGGCACTGGTTCGCGCGCCCACCATGGCCAGGATCACCCACCAGAAGACGGCCGCGTCGGGGACTCCCCGGCCAGCGAGAAAAGCGCCCATGAGGGCAAAGGGCATGGCGAAGACAGTGTGCTTGAATTTGATCATCTCAAGCAGGACGGCAATTTTGTTCCACATGGTCAGATTCCCTGCCAACGGCTCATGGTTGCGGCCGGCACAGCGATCCCGAGAAGATCGCACAGACGGGCGGCATAGTTGCGGGCCATTTCGTCCATATCCTTGGGATGGGTATAAAAAGAGGGCATGGGCGGACAGAGGATGGCGCCAGCATCGTGCGCCGCCAGCATATTGGTCAGATGGGTCCGATTGAGCGGGGTTTCCCGCACGGCCAGCAGCAGGGGGCGCCGCTCCTTGAGGGTGACATCGGCGGCGCGGTGCACCAAATTGCCACAGTAGCCGCCGGCAATGGCGGCCAAGCTGCCGACCGTGCACGGCAGGACCACCATGGCATCGTAGAGGGCCGAACCCGAGGCTGGTGGGGCCGCAAAATCATCCGACGCAAACCAGCGGGAAACCAGCGGCAACTGCTCCGGCGTCCATCCCAGTTCAAAACGCAACACCTTGCGGCCCGATTCCGAGATGATGCCATGCACCTCGACCTGTTGCTCCGCCAGCAGTTGCAGAAGTGCCGGTACATAGAGCATGCCGGAGGCGCCGGTGATGGCGAGAATAAGACGCCGACAGCCTGCCATCAGTCCTTGACCCCGATGTAGATGGACACGATGCCAAAAGTCAGCGGGATGCGCGACACGGTGGCGAATCCCGCTTCACGCATCATGGCCAGCAGTTGGTCCGGTTCGTAGAAGGCGGCAATCGAGGAAGCCAGATACTGATACGCTTCCTTGTCGCCGGAAATCATCCCGGCGATCGCCGGCAGGATGCGATTGAGGTAAAAGGTGTAGATCGGCTTGATGATCGGATTGGTCGGTCGGGAAAATTCAAGAATCAATAGTTTGCCGGAAGGCCTGAGAACGCGGTGCATCTCCCGCAACCCCTGCAAGGTCCGAGACAGGTTGCGCACCCCGAAGGCCACGGTGCAACCCCAGAAGGCATCAGAAGGCGCAGGGATGAGTTCGCCATCGCCGCAAACCGGAAAGATGCGGGGGGTACGGTCATCATTGGGCAGGGCCTTGGCTCCGGCGCGCAACATGTCCTCGCAAAAATCAACGGCCAGGACCTTGCGTTGGGCCGCCTGGCGGGTGAGCTCCAGGGACAGGGGCAGGGTCCCGGCGCACAGGTCAAGCACCCATCCCTGGGGAAACTGCCTCAGCAGACGGGTGGTCCGCCAGCGCCAGTAACGGTCGATTTGCAGGGAAAGCAGCGAGTTGAGCAAATCGTAGCGATGGCTGATCGAAGAGAATTTTTCCCGGACAAATTGTTTCTTTTCGTCGGGAAGGGTCATCTTTTCCATGCACTTTCCTTGATAACGAGCGGAGAAAGGGTGCTCATTGTCGTTATCTGAATATTTTGAGCGGCAGAGCGCCGGCCGGTGCCTCGCCCCGGTCAATCAGGTATTGAAAAAACCGCTCGAGGGCCTGGATCTTGATTGGCGTCAGGTCGTGTTCAATGCCCATGAGATAACGGGAGCAGGTTTCGCAATCCATGGGGATCCGTCGTGCTACCCGATCGCAGATCTCGGCCATGCGCAAGGCGCCCTGTTGGCGGCAGTCTACCAGGGCCTGGCGGACTTGCCGGGCCTCTTCGGCCTGATCGGCAAGAAAAGCCTCACGAACCGCGCAAACGCTGAAAACAAAAGGCAGCCCGGTGGTTTTAAACCAGATCTCACCGAGATCCAACTGCACGGGATAGCGTTGTTCGGCGTTGAGGCGAAGGGCGTCGTCGCCAATCGCAAGCACGGCGTTGGCCGCGCCCTCCTTGGTCTGCTCGTTGTACGCATCTCCCACCGTGTAGCGAGGCCGAACGCGGTAAAATTCTTCCAGAATGATCTTGACCAGACGGATCGAGGTGTCCGATTGCCGGGTAAGCAGCACCCGCTGGCCGTCCAGCGATTCCGGCGGCAGCTCGGAAAACAGGAAAACGCTGCCCACCGGCCCGGTGGCGCTGATCGAGAGATCGGCCAAAATCTGGTACCGTTCCGGCCGGGCGGCATAGGCATAGGAAGAGACAAATCCCATGTCGATCCCCTCCTCGGCCAGCAGCACGTTCAAGCGACTCGGCTGCTCCTCGATCACTTGCCAGTGGGTTGGAAAAGACCGTTCCTTCCAAATCTCATAGATGGGAGCAACGTTGATGTAGTTGACCATGCCGATACGCGCCATGTTCCGTGCCTCACTCATTGATCCGTGCCAGGCGGATGGCAGGGCCGGCACTCACTAAATATCGACAGACCTGCAACGCCTCGGTTGCCGGCCCAGGCAGCTGTACGGCCAGCAGATCGGCCTCCTTGCCCGAGTCCAGTGTGCCAAGAAGATCTCCCAGACTAAGGGCTTCGGCCCCACCCCGGGTGGCCATGGCGAAAACAATCGTCGGGTCGACGTCCATGAAATTGGCCGCCAGGAGAGCCATCTCCCGCCACAGGGAAACCTCCGGGTTACTGGCCAAGCTGTCCGTGCCCAAGGCCGGCAAAATCCCTCTGTCCAGATACTGGCGCAACGGAGCGGTGCCCACGCCAAGGAATTGGTTGCTGCCTGGACAGAGGCAAACCTTGGCCCCTTCTCCTGCCAGGATATCGATCTCCTCGCCGGAGACATGCACCCCGTGGATACAGAGCGTATGCTCATCGATCAAACCAAGATCGTACAGGTATTCAACCGTGCCGCCTCTGCCCCTGGGGACAAAGGTGCCGTCCCAGAACCCGCGTTCACGAATGAAGTCCACCATCTCTCCCCTGCCTTCACGGAGCATCTCGCCTTCCGCGGCGGGCTCGGCGGCATGGATGGGAAAAATCTGGCCGTGCGAGGTTGCTCGTGCCTTGAGGGCCTGCAAAAGACGCGGATGGGTGGAGTACGGCGCATGGCCCGAACACAAGACTTCCTCCGGCTCGCTCCCCAGCCGCTGCAAGTTCTTCTCCAGGGTCCGCTCGGCCATACCCAGGTATTCCTTGAACGGCAACAAACGACCGGGAAAGCTGTCGGCCATCTCACGGCCAAGGGCGGTGTTGCCGATATCGGCAAGGACACTGACCCCGCTGCGATACTGCTGCTCGGCTGTTTGGGCGGCGGCGTGCTGGGCCTGTTCGCCGGTGGCGCCCAATCGGTCACGGCACTGCAGCAACCGACTGATCCAGCCGGTAAAACTTGCCGGTCGGGACTCGCTCAACTCGAGCAGATGCGACAATTCAAGATGGATATGGGCATTGATCAGGGCTGGTGTCAGGGCACTGGCGGGATGATCGACGATCTCGGCATGAGGATACAGTTGACGCAACCGGGGCAACGCCTCGACCGCGATGATTTTTCCCCCGGAAACACCGACACCACCATCGGCAATCATCGGCCGACTGACCGGAACCACCCAGGGCGCGCTGTGGATGCGGATCGGTGCGGCACCCATCTAGCAAACCGGGGTATAATCCATCAACCGCTGCTGCGGCTCAAAGCCGGCATCGCGGACCAATCGCCTAATCTCCTCTTCTGAAAGGCGAAAATGGACGCCGGCCGCGGCCACCACATTTTCCTCGATCATGGTCGAGCCGAAGTCGTTGGCGCCAAAAAAGAGGGAAAGCTGGGCGATCTTCGGTCCTTGCGTTACCCAAGAGGCTTGAATGTTGGCGATATTGTCGAGGAAGATACGGCTCAAGGCTAGCATGCGCAGATAGCTGACCGCAGTGGTCTTCTCGATGCGGCGGGCCGCAGCCAATGGAGTGTGGTCGGGTTGAAAGGGCCAGGGAATGAAGGCGGTGAACCCACCGGTGCGGTCCTGGAGGTCGCGGACCCGCTGCAGGTGCTCCAGCCGCTCTTCCATGGTTTCGATGTGGCCGAACATCATGGTGGCCGTGGTTCGCAAGCCCTGGCGATGCGCTTGTTCCATGATCCCGATCCACTGGTCGGCGCTGCATTTTTTGGGCGCCAACTCCTGCCTGACCCGGTCGCACAGAATCTCGGCGCCGCCGCCGGGGATGGAATCAAGACCGGCAGCGATCAACCGCTCAAGGACCGTGGCGATTGGCAACCCGGACAGTTGGGCGAAATGGTGGATCTCGGGGGGGGAAAAACCGTGGACATGGATGCCGGTGGTTTTGATGAACCGCAGCATTTCCTCGTAAAACTCCAGCGGCTTGTCCGGATGCAATCCGCCCTGCAATAAAATTTGCGTGCCGCCGAGAGCCTGGGTCTCGTGTATCTTGTCAGCCAATTGCTCTCGCGTCAGCACCTCGCCGTGCGGGTCGTCCGGAGCCTTGAAAAAGGCACAGAACTTACAGGCCGAGATACAGACGTCGGTATAGTTGATATTGCGGTCAATCACATAGGTGACCACCGGCCGCGGATGGAGTCGGCGGCGCACACCATCGGCGAGCATGCCGAGCTGGTGCAGGTCAGCGTCACGCGTCAAACGGAGGAATGCCTCCCCTTCGATACGCTCCCCGGCTTCTATCTTGGCAATGAGGTTCCGCATGGCGCTCAGAAGGTGGCAAGAACGTTATAGAGTGTGTCGCGCTGCACCGGTTGGCGACCGGCCTCGTGGATCAGCCGGATCAGGGTTTTGTGCCCCAGAGCCTGTTCGGTTTCCGCCCCGGCCATGTGGGTGATCACTTCTTCCTTGACCGTGCCGTCCATGTCGTCGGCGCCAAAGGCAAGGGCCACTTGAGCCAGCTTGGGACCGACCATCACCCAATAGGCTTTGATGTGCGGAAAGTTGTCGAGCATCAGCCGACTGACCGCGATATTTTTCAGATCGTTGATGCCGCTGGTATTGGAATGCTCGGCCATCTCAGTGTTTTTTGGATGAAAGGCCAAGGGAATGAAGGCAAGGAAACCACCGGTTTCATCCTGGGTGTGACGCAGGGCATCAAGATGTTCCAGTCGTTCATCGATGGACTCGATATGGCCATACAGCATAGTGGCATTGGTGCGCAGTCCCAACCGGTGAGCGGTCCGCGCCACCTCAAGCCACCCTTCCCCGGAAAGCTTTCTCTCGCAGGTCAGGCGGCGGATACGCGGGCTGAACACTTCAGCCCCGCCGCCGGGCATTGACCCAAGGCCGGCCGCCATCAGCTCCTCAAGGGTCGTATCGACCGGTTTGCCGGCCAGCTGAGCCAGGTGGTGGATCTCCACACAGGTGAAAGCCTGGATGTGTACCTCGGGGCGAACGTCCTTGATACCGCGCAACAAATCGAGATAATAGGAAAAAGGCAGATCGGGATGAATGCCGCCAACCACATGGATCTCGGTGATCGGTTCATCGAGCCGCTGCCGGACCTTCTCCTTGACCTCCTCGATGCTCATCTCATAGGCAAGGGCATGCCCCTTTTCCTTGCCAAAGGCGCAGAATTTACAGAGATTGGTGCAAATATTGGAATAGTTGATGTGCTGGTTGTAGATGAAAAACGCCTGATTGCCGTTTTTCCGCTCGCGGACGATATTGGCCAAATACCCCACGGCCAGGATGTTGGGATGCTGATACAGTTGGCGCCCATCATCCAGGGAAAGCCGCTCTCCATTGCGAACCTTGGTGAGAATGCCGCCCAGACCAGCCTGTTCAATATATGCATCCATATTCTACCAACTTCCTCCGAAAGAAAAAAAGAAGCCCCTTCAACAACAAGGGGCTTGGATTCGTGGGGTGAAAAAACGATATCAATCGAGGAAAAAGCGCAATTTTTCCCGACGGCTCGAATGGCGCAGGCGATTGAGGGCCTTCTTCTCGATCTGACGGATGCGTTCCCGCGACACATTAAACCGTTTGCCGATCTCTTCCAGGGTGTATTCGGCCTTTTCGCCGATCCCAAAGCGCAGACGGATAATTTTTTCCTCCCGATCGGTCAAGGTCGACAGCACCTCCGTCACCCGGTGGGCCAATTCCCGGTTCTGAACCGCATCGTAGGGTGATTCGGATTCCTGATTCTCGAGGAAATCACCCAAGGTAGAATCGTCGTCCCCCACGGGCGTCTCCAGGGAGATCGGTTCACGCGAAGCCTCGAGGATGGCCAGGATCTTGTCCATCGGCAGATCGGTCATTTTGGAAATTTCCACCGGGGTCGGCTCGCGTCCCAGCTCCTTGAGTAGGGAGTAAAAAGCCTTGAAAAACTGACTACGCAGCTCGAGAAAATGCACCGGCAGGCGGATGGTCCGGGTCTTGTCGAGGATGGCGCGGGTAATGGCCTGCCGAATCCACCACGAGGCATAGGTGGAAAATTTATTGCCTTTTTTGTAGTCAAAACGGAAAACCGCCCGCATCAGACCGAGATTGCCTTCTTGGATGAGGTCGGCCAAGGTCAACCCCTGGTGCATGTATCGCTTGGCAATGGACACCACCAGCCGTAAATTGGCACGGATCATCGAGTCCTTGGCAAACTCGATCGACCGGTTGTAGGCCTCGATCTTGGTCGACAACTCGAACAACTCCCGTTTGTCGGGATAGTTGCGGTTGGCAATGCTGACGCAATGCCGCATGTAGTTCAACTGCTGTTTTTTGGGTTTGAGGGTCGGATCACGGCGCTGCCAGAGATCGATCCGATCGACCAGCATTTTGATTTCCGCCACTCCGGACGCATCCTGACGGATAGCCTCGATGATGGCGTCAAACCCTTCGCGGATGGTTTTGGAATACTTCGCCTCCTCCTCGGGGGTGAGCAGGTCGAACTGGCCCATCTCCCTCAGATAGGTGGTGGTGGTTTCCTCGGATTCATGTTCTTCGCTGTCCGGCAAGGTATCGGAAGCGTTGTCTTCCTCACCGCTTTTCTTTCCGGTCCATTCTTCGCCGGACAGTGTCTTTCTCTTTCCCGATTCTTCCTGGGTGACGATCTCAATATTATTTTCCCCAAGAAAATCGAACAATTCTTCAATAGCTCCCGGATCTTTTACCTGCTCGGGGAGCAATTCGTTCAAGTGTTGAAATGTGATGCAGCCCTCATCTTTTCCGGCTTCAAGAAGGTCATTTTTTATACCTGCGAGCACCTGCCTTCTCCTTTAGTCTGTGCATGAACGCACGAAATAAATTTTTTGGGCAAAAAAGAATAGTATAGTTTAAACCATCCAAAAGAAAATGCAATCAGAGAGTGTTTTCCATGTAAAAAAAGCGTATAAAGAAAACGCGTTAAAAGGAACGATCCATGAAAAGGCATCTGGCATTTCATTCCGACGGGAATAAACCATAATGAACAATGGTACATCGATAAACATTCTCCGGCAAAGATCAAGCGGAATTTTATTGCCGATTTTTTCCTTGCCCAGCCCCCAAGGAATCGGCGACCTGGGCACGTCGTCACGAAATTATATCGATTTTTTAAAAAACAGCGAGCAGCGCTGCTGGCAGTTGCTTCCCGTCGGACCGACCAGCCCGGTTTTCGGCAATTCGCCCTACATGAGCAATTCGGCTTTTGCCGGCAATCCGCTGTTCATCGCCACCGAAGAGCTGGTTGAGCAAGGCCTGCTGTTGCGTGAGGAAATCCCCTGTTGCTCTTTTTCAGAATACCAGGTCGACTATCAATTAATTGCCGAATATAAACAGGGCATTTTCAAACTTGCCTGGAAACGCTTTGCCGCAACCCCCCGCCTTGTACGACGCCTTGAGCAGTTTACCCATCAGCATCCCTGGGTGGCAAACCATGGGCTGTTCATGGCACTCAAGGAAACGTTTCGGCAGCGCCCCTGGTACGAATGGCCACTCGCACTGCGACAACGGGAACCGGCCGCATTAAACCAAATGGGCCAAGAGCTCGCCGCCCCAATCGCCTACCATATTTTCCTCCAATATCTGTTTTTCAGTCAGTGGCAACAGCTTCGCGCCTATGCCAACCGGCAGGGAATTCAGCTCATCGGCGATTTGCCGATTTATGTTGCCTTGGACAGTGTCGATGTCTGGGCCCACCAATCGATCTTTCAAATGGATCGTGCCCAATGCCGTCCCACCCATGTGGCCGGGGTGCCGCCGGATTATTTCAGCGCCACCGGCCAGCGCTGGGGCAATCCGCTCTATTGCTGGGACACATCCACCCCGCAGGTGCGCGACCAGCTGTGGAACTGGTGGGAAGAACGGCTGCGGCTCAACTTTACCCTGGTTGACACCCTGCGAATCGATCACTTCCGTGGCTTTGAATCCTATTGGGCGGTTCCGGCCGAGGAAGAGACCGCGCTCCATGGGTGCTGGCAGCCTGGACCGGGCTTGCCATTTTTTGCAGAAATGACAAAACGTCTGGGGAGCATGAGCATTATTGCCGAAGATCTCGGGGTGATCACGCCCGAGGTTGACGTACTGCGCCGCAGTCTCGGTTATCCTGGGATGAAAATTCTGCTCTTTGCCTTTGACGGCGATCCATGCAACAGCTATCTTCCCTATAACAGTGAAAAAGAAAGCGTCATGTACACCGGTACCCACGACAACGACACCGCCGTGGGCTGGTACCTCAGCCCTGACGTTGCCCCGGAGGCCAAGCGACGGGCCAAGCGCTTTGCCAACCGCCAGGACGACCAGGCAGGTTCCTTTCACCAGGAACTGATTCACCTCGCCCTCTCCTCGCCCTCAAATCTGGTGATACTGCCGTTGCAGGACGTGCTTGGGTTCGGCAATGACTGCCGGATGAACACTCCGGGAACAACGGAGAACAACTGGCGTTGGCGTTGTGCAGAGCGATTCATCAACAATGATGTGGCGGGCTGGCTTTCGGATCTCACCCACCTGTTCGGCCGCGTGCCCCCAACCGATCAATCCTGCCAACCCATTTGAACAACAAGGCGGCATCAACGGACCGCACAGGCACCCCGCTCAGCTATAGATCAACACCAACGCATCACGGTTGAACGAAATTCTCAGACGTCCGCCGTGGGTGCGGCCATACACCTCCCACCCCGGTTCGCCCCTGATCTCGCATTGTATCCCGTGGGGAGAATGGAGATTGTTCCGCGCATCGCTCCAGGCAATCAGGACGGCCTCCTCATTTTCTTTTCCGGCAATTTCCTGACCGATGCGCTGCGCCAGTGAAAAATCCACGTCAATGCCATCGATGTGAAGCGCAATGCGCTGTACACCTACGACCATTTTTCCCTCGCTTTCGTTTTTAAATGATAATCGTTCTTCTTGTTTGCCTAAGCGCCGTCCCTTCGAGTATACTTGAACAAATTGCATGGTGCATGCATCAATTTGGGAGACTTCGGTCACCCGCAACCCATCACCAAGGAGGACTGCCGTGAACAAAAAAATGTTGCCACTGCTCCCGCTCTGCCTGATGCTCGGCTTGCTTGCCAGCGGCTGCGCGGGACCCAAGAATGCCGAGGTCGCCGAGACGCCCGCTGTCCAGCAGGAGATGCAAAAAAATGAACCACTGATGTATGAGGGCGAGATCGCCGGCGTTTCGGAACGGGCCAAAACCGTCTCCATCACGGTGGGCAAGGGAGAGCAGGCCAAGGTGATGATGGTCAAGTTTGACGACAAGACCAAAGGTGTCAATCAGGCCGCGAAGGGACGCGCCGTGCAAATCACCTATGAAATGCGTGACAAGGATGCCTACGCCACCGACATTCAGTTGAAACTGGCCAAATTGCCCGCCGGGACCACTGAAATCAAAACACCTGAACTGCAACAATTGATCGACGAAAAAAAGCCATTTTTTCTGGTGGATTCCCGTCCGACGATTCGTTACGATCAGTCGCACCTGCCCGAGGCGCATTCCATCCCTGTACCCTTGCTGGAAAAGAAAGGCGCTGCAGTCTTACCAAAAGACAAAGACATGCCCATAGTTTTCTATTGCGGAGGGCCCACCTGAGGCATGTCCACTGCCTCCGCCGGTCTGGCGAAGAAATTGGGTTACAACAATGTCCGCGTTTATCTTGATGGCGAACCGGCCTGGTCCAAGGCCAATCTGCCCACCTATTCCACGACTGAGTTCATCAAGCATGGCAATGTGGTCCTGATTGACATCCGGCCGACCAACAAGGCCATCGCTGGGCGCATCAAGGGTGCCTACAGCGTCCCCTACGATATGCTCGAAGACAGGCTCGATGATGTTCCTCGCAACGCCCCCATCGTGCTCTATGGCGACAAAGAAGTATTGCAGGCAATGAGCGACGTGCGCGAAGAAGGGTTCAATTTTGTTTCCTTGGTCAAAGGCGGCTACCAAGGATGGGTCAAAGCGGGCGGCGAAATTGAAAAGGGGCCGATCTTCAACACCGAGATCAAATGGGTGAGGAAACTTGGCAAGGGAGAGGTTTCAGTGGCCGATTTCCGCAAGGCTGCGTCCGGCGAAGACAAGAACGCGATCATCGTCGACGCCCGCACCAAGGAAGAGGTGGCCGAACTGGGCATATTCAAGAATACAATCAATATCCCGCTGGACGAGATCCCCGCACGGATGAACGAACTTCCCAAGGACAAAAAGATTTATGTGCACTGCTCCACCGGTGCCCGTGCTGACATGGCTTATAACGAACTGGTCAAACACGGTTTTGACGTGAAGTTCCTCCTGCTCAATATCAAGGACGCTGAATGCGACTGTGAGATCATCAGGCCTTGAGATCGGAAACGATTGCAGGCGAATAATCTCCTCCGCGCACACATTTGGGGGGCCGTTCATACGTAAGCGGCCCCCCATATCACTTATTGCCCAGCGATCATTACTCGATGTTCTTCAACTGATCAAGCAACTCGGCCATGAGGGAGAGCTTCTCCTGGGCAACGGCCAAGGATCCCTGGCGAGCGTCGGTCTCCATGGTCATCGCCAGCTGCCGAATCCCTTCAATGCCCAAACTGGCCGCAGCCCCCTTGAGGCTGTGCGCTGCCCGTACAACTTCTTCGGCATCACCAGCGCCCACCGCCCGCCGCAACTGTTCCAAGTCAGAGGCGGAAGAATCCTTGAACAATAGCAACAGTTCTTCCAGCAACTCCTCATCACCCGCAGTTTGTTCCAAGGCGAATGCTTTATTCCAGTGCAAATCAGCCATACATGCCTCCGGCTTTTTGTTTATGAATTGAGCAGAATCGACGCGACCCGGGATCGAACCGTGGCAAAGGCAAGTTTGCCTTCACGCAGGCAGGTGAGCGTGGCCCCGTGCAGCCCCACCAATGTCGAGCCACTGCCGCCCGGGGTGTGGCCACCGTCGAGAATCAGATCAACCTCAGTATCGAAAATTCGTTCCACCTCGTCGGCCGTGACTGCGGCGGGAGACCCGGAACGATTGGCGCTGGTGGCAGTGATCGGACCGCCAAAGACGTCAATCAAACGGTTGGCTGTTTCGTTGGGGGAGTGACGAATGCCGACGGTTCCGGTGTTGCCGGTCAAGCGATTGGGCACCGAGGAACGGGCCGGGTAGACAAGTGTCAGCGGTCCTGGCCAGAATGCCTCGATCAAGCAGTTGTAGATCGCCGGTATCTCCTCGACCAGCCGGCGCACCTGTTCGTGCGAGGAAACCAATACCAGAATGGGCAGTTCCCTTGCCCGGCGCTTGATTTGAAAGAGACGTTCAAGCGCCTTTTGATTGAACGGATCGACGGCCAAGCCGTAATAGGTCTCGGTCGGAAAGGCGACCACTCCCCCGGATAGCAAGACGGCGGCGGCCCGATCAAGGTTTTCCGGGGTAACGGCAAGCGGTGGGTTCACACGCCCAAGGCCTTGTTCTTGGCGGCTACCTGCTCAGCCATCTCGCGCACATGCTGCTCAAGTTTGGCATGCAGAGACGCATCCTCAAGAGCCAAGATCCGCACCGCCAGCACTGCGGCGTTCTTTGCTCCGGCTTTGCCGATTCCCATGGTGGCGACCGGAATGCCCGGAGGCATCTGCACCGTGGACAGCAATGCATCAAGGCCGTTGAGCGAGGAAGCATCGAGCGGTACCCCGATGACCGGCAAGTTGGTGTGAGCGGCAAGAACACCTGCCAGATGGGCGGCCATGCCCGCACCAGCGATGATAATTTTCAAGCCACGTTCTCGGGCGGTTCTGGCATAGGTCGACGCCTGCTCCGGAGTGCGATGAGCCGAGTTGACGCTCAGCTCAAACTCGACACCCATCGAGGCGAGAAAGTCGGCGGCGGCTCGCATCACCGGCAGATCGGAATCACTGCCCATCACGATGCCCACCAGCGGCCGTTTGTTCAACCGCGCCAGGGCCCGATGCCCGATATCGCGGCGAAAATAGCACCCCTCCCACTTGATCAGATCAACCGCTTGGTAGGCCCGGTCCAACGCCTCTTTGATCGTTGCGCCGATGGCCGTGACGCCAAGCACCCTGCCGCCGCTGGTAATGACCTGCCGTCCTTTGGTGGCTGTTCCGGCATGAAAGACTTCGACCCCCCCAACCTTGGCGGCCTGCGCCAACCCGGCGATGGTTTTGCCGGTTACATACTTCCCTGGATATCCCTCAGAGGCCATGACCACACAGACGGTCGGCCGAGGATCGATATCGAGCTGGATCCGATCAAGGGTACCATCGATGCAGCCATTGATGATCTCCACCAGGTCATTGTTCAGCCGCATCAGCAGGGGCTGGCATTCCGGATCGCCGAAACGGCAGTTGAATTCGAGCACGTTGATCCGGTCGCCATCAATCATCAGTCCGGCATACAGCATTCCCTTGTACGGTCGTCCTTCAGACGCCATGCCGCGTATCGTTGGCAGCATTATTTCCTCCATCACCCGCGTGGTCAGGGCGTCCGTCATCACCGGAGCCGGAGAATAGGCGCCCATGCCGCCGGTATTGGGCCCCAGATCGCCTTCAAAGATCGCTTTGTGATCCTGGGACGAGGGCAACGGCAAAACGGTGGTGCCATCGGTAAAGGCGATGAAAGACGCTTCCTCGCCCTGGAGAAATTCCTCGACAACCACCTGGTTGCCGGCCGCGCCAAAGGCTTTGTCCTTCATGATCAGGTCAATGGCCTGCTCTGCCTCGGCGATGGTCTGCACAATGATGACGCCCTTGCCGGCCGCTAAACCGTCGGCCTTGATCACGCAGGGCATGTCCATTGTTTTGAGAAATTTTTTGGCCGCGCCCCTCTTGGTGAATGCACCGTATCGAGCTGTGGGAATGCGGTATTTCGCACAAAAATCTTTGGTGAACACCTTGCTTCCTTCGAGAATCGCTCCCTTGCTATTCGGGCCGAAAATCCGCAAGCCGTTCTCCTCAAAAAGATCAACAATTCCTTTTGCCAGAGGCTCTTCAGGACCGACAATGGTCAGGTCGATCCGCTCCTTGACGGCAAAATCCAGCAACCCAGCAAGATCACCGGCGGCGATGTCCACACACTCGGCGATGGCCTTGATGCCGGCGTTCCCGGGCGCACAAACAACCGCTTTAACCGTTTTCGACTGCTTCAGTTTCCAAACGAGCGCATGTTCCCGGCCGCCGCTACCGATCACCAAAACCTTCATGCAACACTCCTCCCTCCGAATTGTTTGATTGGGCACCCATCGATCTTAATGGCGCTCTTTCTAATAAATTATTTCTGTTCTCGTCCAGCAAAATCATCCGGATTTCATGTATGTCTTCTCTGTCACCGCACCGGAAAACCGCCATTTTTCTTGACATGACGCCATAGGGGCTGGTAACATTCCCGGAATGAGGACTCATTCATTTTTTACAGCAATTGCCTGTTTAATCATAATAAATGAAATCACCAGACAAGCATCGTAAGATTATACGTGCTGCCACCAAGGTGTTTGCCAAAAAAGGTTTTTTTAATGCCAGGATTTCCGACATTGCGAAAGAAGCCAAGGTGGCGGACGGTACTATCTATTTATATTTCAACAATAAATTCGACATTCTCCTCTCGGTTTTCGAACAGGAAATCGGCAAATTGATCGACCAGGTCAGCCTGTTGCTGAAGAAAGAGGATAATCCGAAGATAAAGCTCGAGATCTTCATCACCAACCATTTGGAAGAGATGAAGAAAAATCGCTATCTTGCCGAAGTCATTCACATTGAATTGCGGCAGACGAGCAAGCTTATTCGCGAATACCGCAAGAATACCTTCAATGAATATCTCGCCATAATCGCTTCGATCATCGAGCAAGGTCAGGAAGCCGGGGTATTTCGCAAAGAAATCGAACCTGAAATAGCCCGACAAATGGTTTTTGGTGCGCTCGATGAAATTTCTCGATGCTGGCACATAGGCAATGACTGCCCCTTCACCACCGAGGAGGTGAGCCAGCAAATCACCTCCATTTTACAAGTCGGGATTCTGGCGCCGAACAATTGAACATTCGTTCGGCGTCGAGTTTAGTCCTTTTCCGCCCACGATTCTTTCGTTGTTTTTCTCTTCCAACCGGGCAGCGATCCACCGCAGTTGGACAAACGCGTCTGATTCGTTTTTGCCTTCAAGATGAGGCTTTTTCTTGAGCGGGCAAACGGCAGTGTCGTTTGCCCGCTCAAGAATCGGTGGGCACGTCAAAAAAGCGCGTGCCCACCCTATGGATAGATGGCAACTTGAAGGCAAATTGGGCTTATTTGATAGAGGAAGCGGTGATGTCGATGACTTCAAATTCCCGCATTCCCCCAGGTGTTTTTGTCACCACCTCGTCGCCGATCTCCTTGCCGAGAAGAGCTTGCCCCAGCGGCGAAAGCACGGAAATGGAACCTTTCTTGACATCCGCCTCCTCCGGGCCCAAGAGTTGATACGTTACCTCCACTTCGGTTGTCAAATCCATCAGGGTAACAACGGTGCCGAACACCGCCCGATTGGTGGAGACCTTGGAGCAATCGATGACTTCCGCCCGCCCCAGTTTGTCCTTCAGCTCCAGGATTCTCCCCTCAACTAGGCTCTGTCGCTCCTTGGCGGCGTGGTATTCGGCGTTTTCACTTAAATCGCCATGTGCCCGTGCTACCTCGATTGCCTTGACAATTTCAGGCCGCTCCACCCGTTCAAGCCGCTCCAGCTCTTCACGAAGCTGCCGATTCCCTGTCAAGGACATCGGGATACGTACAACCATGTCAACTCCTCCTGATGTTAGTTAGCGTTATTCAATGCAATCGTGTGCATTTAAATAGGAGAAAGCGTTGAGTCTGCTGTACTCAACGCTTTCATGTTTTGGTACCATTAGTTTTGATGCCACTCCCGGCGAGCCTGTCGGCGTGGCGCAGGGACAGAGAGCACCCTCTCCCCTACTCCGGGTGATTAGCCACCATGATAAAACCGCTTGATGGTCTCGACCACATAGGCCAGTTGATCGTGATGGAGTTCCGGAAAGATAGGCAAGGCCAGGGAGTTGGCCGCGGCCTGCTCCGCCACCGGAAACGATTGCGCCTTGAAAGTTTTGGATCGCAGACACTCCTGCTGATGCAAACAAAGCGGATAATAGATTTCGCAGCCGATGGAGTGCTCTTGCAGGAATTGGCGCAAGGCATCCCGCTGCGGCACATGGATGACAAATTGGTTGTAGATGTGGTGGTTATGCTGTTCTGCCCCCGCCTTCCGCAGATACACCTCTGTTGGTAGCGTGACCGGGGCACCAATCAGTCCGGCATCCTCAAAGAGTTGCCGATAGCTGGCGGCGTTCCGCCTGCGGCCGGCGTGCCAATTTTCCAGATAATCCAACTTGATGGATAAAACAGCGGCCTGGATGGGATCGAGCCGAAAATTGCCGCCCACCCGGGAATGGTAGTATTTCGGTTCCGCGCCATGGTTGCGGTTAGATTTGAGGATATCGGCAAAAGCCTTGTCCGAGGTGGTGATCATCCCGCCATCGCCGATCCCCCCCAAATTCTTGCTGGGGAAAAAGGAAAAACAGCCGCACAAGCCCATGCTGCCGGCACGGCGCCAAGTGACGGCGCCATTTTCCTCAAAGGGAAATTCCGCGCCTATGGCCTGAGCGGCATCCTCGATCACCGGCACCTCGTACGTTCGGGATAGGTCCATGATTCGTTGCATATCGGCGCACTGGCCGTAGAGATGCACAGGAATCATGGCCTTGATTCGACTGCCCGCTTTGCGGTCTGCCTCCAGGGCCTCGGCCGCCCGTTGCGGATCCATGTTGAGGCTGTCGGGTTCAACATCGACAAAAACGGGCTGAGCACCGACCCGAAGCACCGTGCCCATGGTGGCAAAAAAGGTATAGGGAGTGGTCAGCACAAGATCGCCAGGACCTATATCCAGGGACATCAACGAGGCCAGCAAGGCGTCCGTCCCCGAGGATACGCCTACACCGTAGGCAGCCTCTGAGTAGCGGGCAATTTTTTCCTCGAGTTCGTTCACCTCTTTTCCGAGAATATAGCCGGTGGAATCAATGACCCGGGTAACAGCCTCCAGGATTTGAGGACGTAAGGACGCCAACTGCGGTTTCAAATCAAGCAAAGGTACATTCATTGGAAGAACTAAGAATAAAAGGAATTGGGGGATGATGTTGAAAAAGAACGAGGCGATCAGGAAAATTGATCTGTCGGTCCAGCAGCGAGGATGACGCCGTCACCACTGAGAAAATCCTGAATATCAGGCATTTCTTTTTCGAACTGTTTGCGTAGTTTCTTAAGAAGATTGGATTCGATCTGCCGGACCCGCTCGCGGGAGATGTTGAATTCGTCGGCAATGGTCTGCAGGGTCTTCGGTTCATCGCTCAGCAACCGGGTCGTCAGGATGACCTGCTCTTTTTCGTTGAGCCGGGTACTGAGATCGGCGAGAATTCCGGCCAACCGTTCGCGCATCTCCTGACTGGCGACCATTTCTTCAATGCCTGGCCCCTCGTGCGGGAGAAAATTTTTCTGTTCATCCTCTGAATCGCTGCGTACAGGAGCCTCAAGCGAAACATCCCAGTTATCCATCCGCTGGCCCATCTCGATCACTTCGCTTTCCTTGACGTTCAAGCGCTCGGCCAGCAATTTGACTTCCGGTTTGAACCCCTGCGATTCAAGGAGCTTTTTCTCCTTGTTGAGGCTAAAAAACAGTTTGCGCTGGGCCTGCGTGGTGCCGATTTTCACCAGCCGCCAGTTGTCCATGATGAATTTGAGAATGTAGGCACGGATCCAGTAAGCGGCGTAGTACGAAAACTTGACCCCGCGATACGGGTCGAACTTCTTGGTGGCCTGGACAAGGCCCACGTTGCCCTCCTGAATGAGATCCATGAAGTTTTGCATCCAGTATTTCTGGAAATCCATGGCCACCTTCACCACCAGACGCAGGTTGGACGACACCAACCGGTAGGCCGCATCCGGATCGCCAGTTTCTTGAAACCGAACCGCCAGTTCTTCGGTTTCCTCCCGACTCAACAGTTCGTACTGGCTGATTTCCTGGAGATAGCGATGGAGCGCCGGGTTGCTCAGTGCCGGCAGATTGTCGTCACTGCTGGTCAGCATCAAGGCGTGCTGGGGCGCCTCATTCAGATCCACGCTGTCGATTTCGCTCTGCTCTCTCATTCAACTCTGGTATATCGTTGGTCATTCAACTCTGGTATATCGTTGGAAAACGTAACCCTGCAAGGAGAGGACTCGCATGCAGGGCTTTGGTGAAAACATTACTCGAAAATTTTGAAAAAAACACTTTAATACGACAGTAAGCCCTTGAGGAGTTTTTTTTTCGCCGAATCTATGCTAAGGATACCCGGCTCGAACACCCCCTACTTTTTCCTTGTTCCTCTTTTCGCTCTTTATGGATAAAATTAGAAATTTCAGCATAATAGCCCATATTGACCATGGCAAATCCACCTTGGCCGACCGAATGATCCAGTTGTGCGATATGGTCACCGATCGCGAGTTCAAGGACCAACTGCTTGACAGCATGGACATTGAGCGGGAACGGGGCATCACCATCAAATCGCAAACCATCTGCCTGCCGTTTCAGGCCGAGGACGGCACGACCTATACCCTGAATTTGGTCGATACGCCGGGGCATGTGGATTTCAGCTACGAGGTCTCCCGAGCGCTGTCCTCGTGCGAGGGCGCGTTGTTGCTTATTGACGCAGCCCAGGGTATCGAGGCGCAAACCTTGGCCAACTTGTATCTGGCCATGGAAAACAACCTGGAAATCATTCCAGTGATCAATAAGATCGACCTGCCCGCCGCTGAACCGGACAAAGTGGCGGCGCAGATCGAGGAGGATTTGGGGTTGGATGGCGAAACCATCCAACGGTGTTCCGCCAAGACCGGCCAAGGGGTCAGGGAATTGCTCAATGCCATTGTCCGCCTCCTGCCGCCCCCCTTGGGGGACCCGACAAAACCCCTAGAAGCCTTGATCTTCGATGCCAATTACGACCCATACCGCGGCACGGTCATTTCGGTGCGCATCGTCAATGGAACGGTAAAAACCGGCGACCAGATCGTGTTCATGTCCAATGGGGCGGAATACCGGGTGGAGGAACTGGGCATCTTTCGCCTGCGACGTGAACCGCGCCAACAACTTGCCGCCGGTGAGGTCGGCTACATCATTGCCGGGGTGAAAACCGTGTCCGATACCCGGCCAGGCGACACCATCACCCATAAGGACCGCCCCTGCCCCACCCCCCTGCCCGGCTTCAAGGAAGTGCAACAGGTGGTCTTCTCCTCGCTCTATCCCATCTCCACCGACGATTACGAGGATCTGGCCAGCGCGCTGGAGAAACTCAAGCTCAACGACGCGGCCCTAACCTTTCAAAAGGATTCCTCAGCAGCGCTCGGCTTTGGGTTCCGCTGCGGCTTTCTCGGTCTGCTCCACCTGGAAGTGGTGCAGGAACGACTCGAGCGTGAATTCGATATTTCCCTGATTCTGACCGTACCCACGGTTAAATATAAATTTTACCTGCAGAACAAGACTGTGGTCGAGGTCGACAACCCCACCTATTTCCCGGACCCTGGTTCGATCGCCCGGATCGAGGAACCGTACATCAAGGCCACCATTCATATCCCCGAGCGCTACATGGGCGTGGTCATGACCCTGTGCATGGAACGACGCGGAGAAAACACCAAATACCATTATCCCATGCCCGGACGGATCGAATTCACCTGTGAGCTACCCCTTGCCGAGGTGATCTACGATTTTTACGACAAACTCAAATCCATCACCCAGGGCTACGGTTCCTTTGACTACGAACTGATCGACTATCGTCCCAGCGATCTGGTCAAGCTCGACATTCTGGTCAACGGCGAGCAGGTCGATGCCCTGTCGCAGCTCACCCACCGGACCAAGGCCAGGGAACGGGGGCTCAAGGCCTGCGAGCGGCTCAAGGAAGAGATTCCCCGCCAAATGTTCAAGATCGCTATTCAGGCAGCCATCGGCGGCAATATTATTGCCAGGGAAACCATTTCCGCCCTCCGCAAGGACGTGACCGCCAAATGCTATGGCGGCGACATTAGTCGGAAACGGAAATTATTGGAAAAACAGAAGGAAGGAAAAAAGCGGATGAAAACCGTGGGCAATGTCGACATTCCCCAGCGGGCCTTTTTGGCGGTGCTCAAATCGGAGCAATGAACCCTTCCCCGGGAGGCGTAACGGAAATGGACCGGGCAAAGCCGCTCAACCGACTGCGCAGGCTGTCCAGCCCCTGACCGGTAGAGGAGGAAAAGATGATCCTGTCGTCCGCGGTCAGGGTGAGGCCGGCATCCAAGGCGGCCGCATTCTTCATCTGCTGGTTGCGGCTCAGCTTATCCGCCTTGGTGTAAACGGGCAGGTATGGTGTGTCGAGATAGCGCAACCAATCGACCAACTCCCTATCCAACTGCTTGAGCTCGTGCCGCAGGTCAATGATCACCACCACGCAGGCAAGGGTGGACCGGGTTGTGACATATTCAGTAATCAATCCCTGCCAACTCTGGCGGGTCTGCTGGGAGACCTGCGCATACCCGTATCCGGGCAAATCGACCAGATACAGCGATTCTTCAACCAAAAAATAGTTGAGACTCTGCGTTTTTCCGGGCTTGGAACTGGTCTTGACCAAGTTGGACCGATCGACCAGCCGGTTGAGCAAACTCGACTTGCCGACATTGGAGCGACCGGCAAAGGCGATGTCCGGATACACCGGTGCGGGCAACTGGCCGATGGCGTGGGCGGAGAGAAGAAACTGTACTTTCCTGAAGTCGATCATTGCCTGCCCCCGCCCATCGTACCGGATGCCCTATCAGTTATTGGTTAGATCACCTTGTTGAGCGAGTATTCGATGATGCCCTCGGCCCCTCTCTTTTTCAGGCAGGGCACCAGATCGCGCACCTGATGCTCGGAAATGACCGTTTCCACCGAAAACCATTCCTGTTTGTACAGTTGGGCCACAGTAGGCGCGTTGAGGCTAGGCAGCATGCCGATCACCTCGTCCAGCCGCTCCTTGGGAACGTTCATTTTCAGGCCGACAATGCGGTCGGCGCGGAGCGCCCCCTGCAACAACATGGCGATGTTTTCGATTTTTTCCCGTTTCCAGGGATCGGCCAAGGCCGCCTTGCTGGCGATCAGCTGGGTGTTGGATTGCATCAGTTCGTGGATCACCCGCAATCCATGGGCGCGGATGGTGGACTCGGTCTCGGTGACCTCGACAATGGCATCGGCCAGGCCTGAAACTGCCTTGGCCTCGGTGGCTCCCCAGGAAAAAGTGATTTCGACCTTCAGTCCACGCTGCTCGAAAAATTTGCGGGTAACGTTGACCAACTCGGTGGCGATACGTTTGCCGTCCAGCTGTTCAACCCGAGTGATGTTTGAGTCGCCCGGTACGGCAATCACCCAGCGGGTCGGTTTCTTGCTCACTTTGGAATACACCAGATCTTCCACTACCACGACATCCGATTCATTCTCCAAGGTCCAGTCTTTGCCGGTGATACCGGCGTCCAGCATGCCCGATTCGACATACCGCGACATTTCCTGCGGCCGGCAGATCGAACAGGACAGTTCGGGGTCGTCGACTTCCGGGAAATAGTTACGTGATGCCAGCTTGATCTGCCATCCCGACTTTTCGAACAGGGCGATGGTGGCATTCTCAAGACTGCCTTTGGGAATTCCCATTTTCAGCACATTCATTATCAATCCTCGATGCTATGAGTTATTTATCGCCATAAACGGCGGCAGGATCAAAAACCCGCTCCTGTTCATGAACAACGAGCGTCCCATCACTCACCTTGCGGTAAAAGCAACTGCGATAACCGGTATGACAGGCCGCGCCACCCAACTGCTCGACCTTGTAGATCACCGTATCCTGATCGCAATCCACTAAAATTTCCTTGACGAGCTGTACATGGCCGGAACTTTCCCCTTTCAGCCACAGACTTTTCCGCGACCGACTCCAGTAGTACGCCTTTCCGGTTTCCAGCGTTTTTTCCCAGGCAAGCTGGTTGATATAGGCGAGCATGAGGACCTCACCGGTCTGATGGTCCTGGACAATAGCCGGCAACAAGCCGTTGGCATCTTTGGCAAAAGCGAGTTCAATCATCGTTGGCCGTGGGGGTTGCAATAGGCTCCTGTCTTCGAGAGGAGCTGAGAGTATCAACGTGTACGGGAACACAACGCTCAACGAAAAAATGCTTCACCCGACAAGGAGAAGGCGACGCTGGATCCCCGATTCATGCGGCATTGGCTGGGGCT
Source organism: Desulfobulbus propionicus DSM 2032 (assembly GCF_000186885.1). Classification (GTDB taxonomy): domain Bacteria; phylum Desulfobacterota; class Desulfobulbia; order Desulfobulbales; family Desulfobulbaceae; genus Desulfobulbus; species Desulfobulbus propionicus. The sequence goes on from NC_014972.1 coordinate 2,088,084, forward strand.
TGCACATTTATGCCTTCATTCCCACTTTGTCAAGTCTTCAGTCACTGACAATGCGCTGGCTTGTCAAACTGAAGAGCAGCGGCTATACTATCCTACTTTATGTCAGTCTCCATTCTCAACCCCAACGCATCAAAGGACACATCCCCATGAGCCCCGTGCAGTTGTTCGACACCGTTTCCGTCAGTTACACCGCCACCCTACCGTCAGGAGAAGTGATCGAAAGCGTGCCGGAAAACAAACCAATCACCCTGACCATTGGATCGGGAAGAATCCTCAAGGCTGTTGAAGCCTCGCTCATGGGCCTGGAACCCGGTGAAAGCAAAACCGTTCATATTCAACCGGAAGACGCCTACGGCTCCTACTATAAATCCCTGGTCCATGAAGTGGATCGTGCCAACTTTGCCGATCGTATCGATCCCAAGCCAGGCATGATTCTTTCGCTGACCATCGAGAGAGAAGGCGTCACCCACCAGGTGCCGGCCACCGTCCTCGCTGCCGGCAAGGAAACCGTCACTCTTGATTACAACCATCCCCTGGCCGGACGGGTGATCACCTACACGGTCAAGGTCCACGCCATCGGCAACTAGCAGCACTCTTCCTTTCTCCTTATTTCTCCGTATCAAGATTCTCTTGCCAGACAGAATACGGTTGATCGCGGCGGACTGCATGTTCGTTCCTTCGTGCCCGTTGCCTTGCACCTGCACCTACTGCCTGACCTTGCCCATTGAGTAGAAACTCAATGGTTCCAAAGAATAACCCTTCTCAGAAAAAATTCTGTACAATCACCTCCGGACACGTACAATACGACTAAGATCGGGGTTACTGGGAATTCCATCCCGGCTTTTTACATGCCCACCTTTCTCTTTTTTTTCGATCTTAACCGGAGAAGACGCACCATCCCAACGAAGGAGAACCGTTTATGTCTATTGAAGATGATGAAATATTGCAGGGTTTTATAGAAGAATCGCTTGAGCATCTGGCTGATATCGAAAACGACCTCCTTGCCATCGAAGAAGGAGGCGCCGACATCGATGTCGAACTGGTGAACAAGGTTTTCCGCGCCGCCCACTCGATCAAGGGCGGGGCAGGTTTCATGGGGTTGACCGTTATTCAGGATCTGGCCCACGCCGCCGAGAATGTGCTTGGTTTGATCCGCAGCGGCAAACTGGTGCCCAATCCGGATATCATCAACGTACTCCTGCTCGCGGCCGATGAGTTGCAGCACCTGATTGAAGATGTCGGCAACAGCAACAGTGTTGACATCTCCCGCCACACCGCGGCACTGAACGCCATCTTTGAAGGCGGCGAGGCACAACCGGCGGCGGCGAAATCCGAACAGGTCAATAAAGCGGTCTCGCCGTCCGAACCTGAACCGACTCAGCCGAGTGAATCTATCGAAGAGACGACCGTAAACTGTGAAGAAGAAAGCGGCGAAGAGGCGATGCTGGAAGTCGATGAAGACGGGAACGATGACCATGAGGGCGAGATGCCGGAAACAACGGCGGTGGAAGCCGGGCGCTCACGGGCTCGCAAGTCTTCAGCCAGCACCCAGAAACCCGACACCAGCATTCGGGTCACGGTCAGCCTGCTCGATCAACTGATGAATCTGGCTGGAGAACTGGTTCTTTCCCGCAATCAACTCTTGCAGACCATCACCTCCGGCGATGTGCGCAACGCGGAAGCCGTCGGACAGCGGATCGACCTGGTCACCTCCGAACTGCAAGAGGCGATCATGCTGACCCGCATGCAGCCCATCGGCAACGTCTTCAACAAATTTCCGAGAGTTGTACGCGATCTGTCGAAAAAATTGGGCAAACAGATCGATCTGACCATCGTCGGCAAGGATGTCGAACTGGATAAGACCATCATCGAGGCGATCAACGATCCTCTCACCCATCTGGTCCGTAACTCGGTTGACCATGGTATCGAGGCACCCGAAGAACGAATCCAAAAAGGCAAAGATGTCCGCGGTCTGATCGTTCTCAAAGCCTACCATGCCGCCGGACAGGTGGTGATCGAGATCAGTGATGACGGCAAGGGCATTGATGGCAACATGCTGGCTGAAACTGCGGTCAAGAAAGGGTTGATCACTGCGGACCAGGCCAAGGTCATGTCGGAAAAAGAGCGGATCAACCTTATCCTGTTGCCCGGTTTTTCCACCGCTAAGAAGGTGACCGACGTTTCCGGTCGGGGCGTGGGCATGGATGTGGTCAAAACCAACCTCGACCAGTTGGGCGGTTCGATCGAGATCGAATCCGAGGTGGGCAAAGGTTCGACCATCAGCATCAAACTTCCGCTTACCCTGGCGATTATTCCCTGTCAAATCGTCATGACCGGCGGTGAGCGCTACGCCATTCCCCAGGTCAACCTGGAAGAACTGCTGCGCATTCCAGCCTCCAAGGTTAAGGAACGGGTGGAACGGGTGGGAGATGCCGAAGTTGTCCGCTTGCGTGGCAACCTGCTGCCCCTGATTCGCATGGCCGAGGTGTTCGATATTGATCGGACCTATTACGATCCGATTGAAGAACAAACCAAACCTGACCGCCGGCGCAATATCGCTGACCGGAGGTCCAAATCGACGCCGCTGTTCAGGGAAGAGGGGGCACCGCAGCCCCAACCCAGAAGCGATGAGCAGGATCGAAAGCGAAAAGAGGAAGAGCGGCGGCAAAGCCCTTCAAGCGCCCTGAATATAGTGGTGGTGTCCACCGGTGCCATGAAATACGGCCTGATCGTTGACCGCTTGCACGACTCCGAAGAAATCGTCATCAAGCCCTTGGGTCGGCACCTGCAGCAATGCCAGGGTTATGCCGGCGCCACCATCATGGGCGATGGCCGCATCGCCTTGATCCTTGATGTTTCCAATATTGCCCGCATGGCCGGCCTGACCTCGCTTGACGGTTCCGAACGGGCCACCGAACTGGCCGAGGCCGCCAAGGAAGCCATTACCAAAACCCGCGACAAGCAGGCGCTACTGACCTTCTCCAGTTCCGCCATGGAGCAATTCGGTGTGCCGCTGAATCAAGTTGAGCGGGTTGAGAAAATTAAACGCAACGATATCGAAGAAATCGGCGGCCGAAGGGTCATGCAGTATCGCGGCGGCAGTTTACCGCTGATCAGTATCGACGAGGTGGCGTCAGTGATGCCGTTGGATGATCGGGAAGATCTTTTGGTGATTGTTTTCCGCCTTGCGGGCAAGGATGTCGGTCTGCTGGCGATAGGCCCTATCGATGCCATTGAAATATCGGCTGAAATCGATGACGTTACCCTTAAGCAACCCGGCATCATGGGATCGGCGATCATTGGCGGCAAAACAACGATGCTCGTCAATATCTTTGAAATCATGAAGATTTCCAATCCACAATGGTTCGAAGATCACGCCGCGTACGCGGAGATCGAAACCGACGAAACCCAGGCGCCGACCATTCTGATCGTTGAAGATTCCAATTTTTTTCGCAACCAGGTGAAAGGGTACATGGAGGAAGCGGGATTCAACATTCTTGAGGCGGAAGACGGTAAAATTGCCTGGGACATCCTTCAGGAGCATGGCGACAGCGTCACAATGGTCGTCACCGATATCGAGATGCCCAACATGGATGGGTTCACCTTAACCGAAAAGATCAAGGGCGATAAGCAGCTTAGACATACACCGGTCATCGCCCTGACCACGCTGGCCGCGGATGAGGATATTGCCCGGGGCAAAGCTGTCGGCGTCGATGAATACCACATCAAACTCGACAAGGAACGGCTGATGGAAAGCGTGCACAGGTATGCAAAGGCCGCCATGGCCTCTTGATCGGATTGCCGTCGGAGAACCAAGGCCAATCCGCATGAACAATTCCAGTATCAGCATCAAGTGGAAAATCCTCATCTTGGCGCTTTTGGGTCCTCTGGTGATTGCCATTCTTCTCTCCTGGCAACGGGTAAACGATATCCGTTCCGGTGCCGAGAAGGCCATCATCTCAAAAAGCGCGGGTATCGTTTTGATGGCCGAGGCAACTCGTGACGAGATGGCGAGAAAGTTGCAAAGCGGGGTGATCAAACCTTTTGAGCAACTCACCTCTGCCAATATCCTTGAGGCGGTTCCGGTGATCACCGCCATGCAGGGAGCGGCCGCCAAAGCCGAGGAGGCTGGGTACGTTTTCCGTACACCCAAGGCAATGCCGCGAAACCCGCAGAACACTCCGAGCGATTTGGAAAATGCGGTGTTGCAGGAACTGGCCAGCAAAAATCTCACCGAAAAGATCCTCATCGAGAAAGACCAGATACGCTATTTCAAGCCGGTACGGCTCACAGCCGAATGCCTCTATTGTCACGGCGATCCAGCTGGCACTAAGGATGTCACGGGAGGCACCAAGGAAGGTTGGAAGGAAGGAGAAATCCACGGTGCCTTTGAAATCATTAGCTCCTTGGAAGAAACAAACAAGGCGGTCGCCCGGGCCCGCTGGCATGTCGTCGTATCGGTCACGATTACGTTGTTTGTCGTTAGCGCTATCTGCATCTATCTGATTCAATCCGGGATCATCAAACCGTTGCATGAGGTGAATGCGTTTATCGATCGCATGGCCAAGGGAGATCTTCAAGGAAAACTTGCAGCTCGAACCAAGGATGAAATCGGCAACATGGTCAATCAGTTAAGCGGCATGACCGAAAAACTGAGCGGCATGATACGAGAAATTTCCCATGCAGGAGACACCCTGTTTACGTCTTCCGGGAAGCTCGGCTCTTCAGCTGATGACTTTGCCTTGACGGCGAACGACACGGCAATGCGGACAGTGTCCGTTGCCGCCGCAGCCGAGGAAATGAGCGCCAACATGTCGACCGTTGCTGCGGCAACGGAACAAGCGGCAACAAATATCGCCGTGGTGTCGTCGGCCACCAAGGACATGACCTCAACCATCAATGGCATTGCCAAGTCGACGGAAAAGGCGCAGGAAATTACCAAGACAGCGGTTCGCGAGGCGAGTTCCGCCTCTGAAAAAGTCGATGCGCTCGGTCGAGCAGCCGTGGAAATCGGCAAGGTAACCGAAGCCATCACGGAGATCTCAGAGCAAACCAATCTATTGGCGCTCAATGCGACCATCGAGGCGGCACGGGCCGGGGAAGCGGGAAAGGGGTTCGCCGTGGTCGCCAATGAAATCAAGGGACTCGCGCAGCAAACGGCCCTGGCGACAGGAGAGATCAAAAACCGCATTCATTCCATTCAGGAATCAACCGATGCAACCATTCAACAAATCCAACTGATCACTCAAGTGATTGACGAGATTAACACGATCGTTTCCTCCATCGTTGCCGCAGTTGACGAACAATCCGCGACCACCAATGAAATAGCCGAGAATATCAATCAGGCCTCCATTGGCATCCAGGAAGTCACGGCAAATGTTGCGCAAGTTTCTCTGGTTTCAACCACCGTGGCGCAGGACATTGCCGAAGTCAGCCAAGCCAACGATTCCATCGCTCACGAGAGCATCGAAATAAAGACCAATGCGGCCAATCTCACCCTCATGGCCAACCGGTTGAAAGAACTGGTGCAACATTTCAAGGTGTAACCGGCTGAAGAACATCGACAATTCAGGACAATCTTTTCAATACAAGATGGAGACAACTCATGTCTGAACCCAGCAACCTCACAAAGAACATTATTGAACTGGCCACGTTTTATGTCGGCCATGCCCTCTGCGGCATGGATATTCTCAAAGTGCAGGAAATCAACAAGTTGATGGAGATGACCAAAGTCCCCCAGGCACCGGACTACATGGTTGGCATCCTCAACCTGCGCGGACAAATCGTCACGATCATTGATCTTGGCCAAAAACTTGGTCTTGGCAACGTGGAAATCACCAATGAATCGCGCAATATCATCATCAATGCCCCCGGCGAACACGTAGGTCTGCTGGTCAGCCGCATCAGCGACGTGGTCATGGCCGATCCGGATCGGATCGAACCGGCACCCGCCAACATGAGTGGCATCCAGGGCTCTTTTTTCACTGGTGTCTACAAGACCGAAAATAAGCTAATCGGCATCCTTGACATCAAGGAGGTGTTGCGAATTGAATCGGACAACCTCAGTCGCGGGCTTGAACGGTAACCTGTATCAAGCGATCATCGGATCTTTCATCTCTTTCCCTGTTCAGTTGTATGTTTGGAAAAAAAATCAAAGTATTGGTGGTTGACGACACCATTGTCTATCGCAAGGCGGTCAGCGACATCCTTGGCGAAATGCCAGGCGTGGAAGTTGTCGGTGTCGCCCATAACGGAAAGATTGCTGTCTCGAAGATACAGACCCTCAAGCCCGATCTGCTGACGCTTGACATCGAGATGCCGGAAATGAATGGTATCGAGGTCTTGCAATACCTGCAACAACACGCACCCCAGGTGTCCGCAATCATGGTTTCCACCCTGACCAGCGAGGGGGGGGATATGACCATGCGCGCCCTGGAACTCGGCGCCTATGATTTTATTCTGAAACCGACCGCAACCAACATCAATGACAGCAAGCAGCAACTGCGAACCTTGCTCACGCCGCTGATCAAGACCTTCCAGACAGGTCGAACCACGGTTGGAGCCTTGCAACAAGGGGGGACGCGAAAAATAGCCGGGACAAGTCAAGGATACATACGGCTGCAAGCCACCCCTTCAACCGTTATCGGCAGTGGCAGATATACCGCGCCCTCAGTGGGGACAAGCCGGCGCCAAGGCAAATCAGAAATTGTCACCATCGGTATTTCCACCGGAGGCCCCAATGCCTTGGCAAGGATGATGCCGATGTTGCCCGGCGATCTTGGCGTGCCGATCGTCATTGTTCAGCACATGCCGCCGGTATTCACAAAATCTCTCGCCAACAGCCTGAATATAAAATGCGCCCTGACCGTGAAAGAGGCGCAGGATGGCGAGCCGTTACAAGCAAATGTTGCATATATCGCTCCTGGTGGTAAACAAATGAAACTCGTCGCGTCGGCCGATGGAACGAATCGGTTGATCAAAATCACCAATGATCCTCCGGAAAATTCGTGCAAACCTTCGGCGGACTATTTATTCCGATCGGTTGCCGATTACTACGTTGGCCGGACAACCGCGGTGATCATGACCGGAATGGGCTCGGATGGCACCAAGGGATTGAAAATTCTCAAACAAAAAGGGGCATTGGTCATCGGCCAAGATGAGGAAAGCTGTGTGGTGTACGGCATGCCCAAAGCCCCGGCAGAGCTCGGTCTGACAGACGTTGTCGCGCCGTTGGATAAAATTGCCGCTGAAATCATCAAATCGGTGAAATAACGGATTCCTTCACACAACGGTTCCCATGTTGAAAATTACCCCTGAAGAGATCAAGCTCATCACCAAATATATCTATGAAATCTCAGGGATATATCTTGACGAGAGCAAAAAATATCTTCTTGAAACCCGGCTGAATACGATCGCCGAGGAACAAGGATGCTCTAGCTATCAAGATTTTTATCAAAAGGCCAAGGCTGACGCGAGCAAGACCATCGAGCGAAGAATCATTGATGCCATCTCCACTAATGAAACATTGTTTTTTCGTGACTCCGGTCCATTTCAACTGTTGCAGCATAAGATTTTCCCGGAACTCATTGATGCCCGCGCACCAAAGAGTCCCATGTTGAAGACAAATCTTAAAATATGGAGCGCCGCCAGTTCAACAGGACAGGAACTTTACTCGGTTGCCATCGTTCTCCAGGAACTCTTGGGCGACATGTCTAAATATTCCATAAAATTACTTGGAACTGACATCAGCGATGCCGCAATATCGCAAGCAAGTAGCGGCAAATACAATAAATTCGAAATTGAACGAGGTTTATCCCGGGATAAACTTACGAGGTATTTCACCTCCATCGGTCAGACCTGGAAAGTCAGCGATCACCTTCGCGCCATGGTGAACTTTCGTAAGTTCAACCTCATGTCTCCATTCACCAGTTTAGGGAAATTTGATGTCATCCTCTGTCGAAATGTAGCCATCTATTTCACCTTGGAGGACAGAAAAAAGCTCTTTAAGGGTTTCTTGAAAATTAAATGCAGTAGCCTGCGACAAGTTTAACTATCAAATTGTTGATTTTGTGTAAATATGTTACATTCTTCATCGTTTTAAGGCCGCATCCGCCAACCATCACCCGATGGAGATCAGCCATGATCCAGCCCGGCTTTTTTGATTTGCAGGACCGATTGCACAAAATCGACAAGAACGGCGACCCACTTGCCAAGATCAACGAGACGGTCAACTGGGAGATGTTTCGTCCTGCGCTCGAAAAGGCCAGGGACAAGGGCCGGCAGTCTACGGTCGGGCCGAAGGGGTACGACGTCATCCTGCTGTTTAAGATTCTCATCCTGCAGTCGTTGTACAATCTGTCGGATGACGCGACCGAGTTTCAGATTCTCGACCGGCACTCCTTTGGGCGCTTTCTTGGTCTGCACATCAGCCAGAAGGTTCCCGATGCCACCACCATCTGGCGTTTTCGGGAAGACCTCGTCAAGGCCGGCATTGTAGAGGAACTGTTTGCGACCTTCGATGCGCATCTCCGGGACAACGGCTTCATGGCGATGAAAGGGCAGATCGTGGATGCCAGCATTGTCAGCGTGCCCAAACAGCGGAACAGCCGGGAGGAAAATGCCCGGATCAAAGAGGGCGACATCCCGGAGAACTGGTCCGAGAACAAGCGGCGTAGAAAAGACGCGGACGCGCGCTGGACCAAGAAGAACGGCAAGTCTTATTACGGCTACAAGAACCACATCTCGGTGGATGTGAAGCACAAGTTGATTCGCAGCTATGCCGTGACCGATGCGGCCCTGCACGACAGCAACGTGTTCGAGCAACTCCTTGCCGACAATACGAGCAAGGACGTCTGGGCGGATTCGGCCTATCGATCCGCGGATCGATTGGAGCGCCTCGGCCAGGATGGTTTTCGTGAACACATCCAACGCAAGGGGAGCCGCAATCGTCCCTTGACGCCCAGAGAACAGGAGGGCAACCGAACCAGATCCAAGGTCCGTTCGCGAATCGAGCATGTCTTTGGTGTACAGGCGCAGCGAGCGGGGAATGTACTGTTGCGCACGATCGGCATAGCCCGAGCCCGAGCAAAGATCGGCTTGCGCAACTTGGTGTATAACATTGACCGAATGGGGATGCTTCTGGCTGCAAGCAGGTGAAGTGTGCCCGGAGTGCGGCAAACTGGCAAAAGACCGCCATCGAGCACAGAGCGAGGCACCGCCAAGGTGCAAAACCGATCGGATTAAAAGCCAGAAGAGCATGGTCTTTGTGAATAAAATTGTCGGTGAATGGTGCCGGGGCTTGCTAAGCTAAATTTCAAGATTCCCTTAACAAAATCGCTGACGCCCTTGAACCCGATGGGTATCTGATCATCGGCTCAACGGAATCGCTGACCGGTATTTGCCCGCGGTTCATACCCAAACGGCATCTTCGATCTATTTTTTACCAACTGAAATAACTGATTAAAGAATCAAAAAATCCGCTCTGAAAGCTTGATGGTGCATCTATGAATAGCATGACAATACTTGTTGCCGATGACGATCCGGTCATTCGTAAATTGTTTGAAAAACGGCTCGGCAAGGAAGGGTATACGGTAACCATCGCCGCGGACGGAGCGGAGGCGGCACGGTTGCTCGACACCCGGCCATTTGACGTGATTATCACTGATCTGGTCATGCCTGGCAAAATCGGCGGCATTGAACTGTTAAAATTGGCCAAGGAAAAAAGTGTTGAAATTGAAGTCATCGTTATCACCGCACATTCGTCCATTGATACCGCTGTCGACGCCATGAAGAAAGGCGCGGTTGATTATCTCGAAAAACCAATTAATTTTGACGAACTGTTCCTTCGACTCGAAAAAATTTCGGAACGTAAGGCCTTGATGAAAAATGCCGGTGATCTACGGGAGGCGATGGAGGTCACTGAGAGTTCAGCCGCTCAAACCATTCAAAATCTTGAAATCATCAACAGTAATCAGCAACAATTGCTAGACCAATTAGAAACGATCCTCACTAATGGCCGCCAGGAACAGGGAAAACGGATTGAACAGGCATTGCACCTTCTGACAAACAGATCACTTTGATCATGGATGAATTGCCCCTGCACAACCAGAATCTGTCCTCGTTTGACCGCCTTCGGCACGTTGTCGCCACCCTGCGCGGCACCGGAGGGTGCCCCTGGGACATCAAGCAGACTCCGATGTCACTCAAAAAATATCTGCTGGAGGAATGCACCGAGTTGATCGAGGCTATCGACAAGGGCAGCGAAGCAGACGTTCGAGAAGAGATTGGCGACATTTTTTTCATCCTCACGCTGTTAACATCTATCTTTTCTGAACAACAACGCTTCACCATCGACGATGTCCTCGACGATGTCGCGGCCAAAATGGTGCGCCGCCATCCCCATGTCTTTGGCGATGCCGAAATTTCCGACGAGCAAGAACTGCGCGCCCAGTGGGAACGGATTAAACATCAAGAAAAGCATCCCTCCCCTCCCCTGCCCTAACCACCTTTTCGCTTGACATTTTTTATCTTATTTTACTAATATATTTATTTTATCCATTTTAACCTTCTCGCTCTCACCGCCAGGATTGAAGCGAGGGCCACCATGACCACGAGGAGGAATCATGCGTCATTACGAAACCACGTTTATCCTTCGTCCGAACCTGGGCGAAGACCAATTCACTGAAATCATTGACCGAACCACCGCTATCATCAACGGTGACGAAGGATCAATCATCTGTCTCGACCGCTGGGGAATCAAGCGCCTGGCCTACGAGATCAACAAGGAAGTCCAAGGATATTACGTCTACCTGAACTATGCCGCTCCTGGAAAAACCGTCGACGAAATTGAACGTATTTTCCGGATTGATGACAGGGTGCTTCGCTATCTGACAGTAAAACTCGGCGACTCGATGAACGCCGCCGCGATCGAAGCCGAGAAGCAACGTATTGCCGAGAAAGCTGCCGCCCGCGAGAAGGCGCTCTCCGAAGACGCGGAAAATGACGAGTTCGACAGTGAAGAACTGGAAGACGAAGCCAATCAAGAATAAATCGTCTCAACATTATCCACCCACCTGTAAGGAGTAGCATCATGTCGCAACCCAAAAAAGTTTTTTCACGTCGTCGCGTTTGCCGATTTTGTACCGACAAGGACGTTACCATCGATTACAAAGATCCGAAAACCCTTAAAAATTTCGTCACGGAACGAGGAAAGATCATTCCACGGCGAATTTATGGTACCTGCGCCAAACATCAGCGCGAGTTGACCGAAGCTGTTAAACGTGCGAGACAACTGGCATTGTTGCCCTACATGGGAACAGTACAACCATAACGGTTCGCCTGTACGGAATGATCAACACCGGGCCTGGGTGGATGAAGGTGCCTTTCAGACCCGGCCAGCTCCTGTTTCTTGGCACCCTGTTTTTTTTGCCCGTGCTCAATCCGCAACTTTTCAGTTGGCTGCACGGATTGCTGGCTGTCCCTGTCTTCTTCGCCCTGACCACCAACGGGCGTCAAGCCGGAGCCGCCCTTATATGGGTTAGTCTCCTTTTGGCGGGATTAGGGGCTCTGTTGCTGCAGCGGGTCGAACTTTTCTTCTTTTCGCTGACGATGGTGCCCTTGGGCTATACCCTTTATCACAGTGCTGATAAAAGGGAATCCGTGGCGACCAGCGGCGGCAAGGGAGTAGCCATTCTCAGTCTGACTTGGTTGTTTTTTTGGGGACTGTATGGTGTCACCGCCGGCTTCAATCCCTACGTCAATCTGTTGAAGGTACTTGATTTTGGGTTCCAACAAACCCTTGAAGTGTACAGCTCCAAGGAGGCCGGATTATCTCCGGAGGTGATATACAACCTGCAGCAGATCACGAACAATTTGCGGGCCATCACCCCCAAGCTGCTTCCCGGACTGCTGGCCTCGATGACCATTTTCACAGTGTGGGTCAATCTGGTCATCGCCAACGTTCTGGCAGGGCGTCAAAATAACGGGAGTCTGCCTTGGGGACGATATTCCTCCTGGAAACTGCCGGACCAGCTGATATGGCTACCCATCGTCGCCGTTTCCCTGCTGATCGTCGGGCACGGTCCAATACAGTATGGAGGAGGCTGTCTGCTTCTTGTTTCCGGCCTACTCTATTTCTTTCAAGGCTTAGCTGTGGTGATCGCCTTGTTTGAACGGTGGAATGTTCCGGTGCTGGTTCGAATCATTCTTTATTTTGTTTTGCTCATCCAAAGCTACAGCGTGGTTTTTCTTGCCGTGCTCGGCTTAAGTGATGTTTGGTTCAACATGAGGCAAAAATCGGACGAGCGATGAATCAGGTGCGTTATGCATGGTTTTACTTGCGGCATGCCTGACACCTCATCGGTGCTAATTGATATATAGACGATATAACGAAGAGGGTCTTATTCATGGAAATCATATTAAAAGAAACAATCGAAACGTTGGGCCAGGAAGGCGAAATCGTTAAAGTGCGTCCTGGGTACGCCCGCAATTTCCTTATCCCTAAACAGAAAGCAGTTCTGGTCAGTAAGGAATCGCTGGCTCGCTTGGAAAAGGAAAAACAGGCGATTGCCGCCCGGTTGGCCGAGCAGAAGAAGCAGGCAGAAGGCCTGGCTGCGCAGCTCGAGGGGAAGGTGGTGATCATCGCCAAACGCGTCGGCGATGAAAATCGTCTGTTTGGTTCCGTTACTGGCAACGATATTGCCGTCAGCTTACAAGCGGCCGGGGTAACGGTTGACAAAAAGAACATTGTTCTTCCGGATGCTATCAAGGCCATTGGCGAATACACCATCACCATCAAAACCGGTTATCAGACATCCGCCAACGTGCTTGTGCAGGTTGTCGCGGAAACACCCGGCGAGGCGTGAGCCCGACCCGATAACGTCCGTCTTTCTTCGCTAGGGAGCGGGGACATCGTCCTCCGTCCCCGGCCCGGCACAAGCTCTCCTCTCCCCTGGAACAGGGGCAGATGGAACTACTTATGCCGTTGGTGTGCCGTAACTGCCTTTTCTGCTCGCAGGAAAGGCAGTTCTATTTTCAACGTGCCATTCCCTGGCGGTGACGGTATAGTTGCGCTCGCGCACAAATTTTCCTTTCTTCGGCCCCGCAATCAACCTATGCAGCACCTAGTTCCTTCAACCATGCCATCTCCCCGGGTTCTTCCTCCGCAAAACATCGAGGCCGAACAAGCGGTACTGGGAACGATTCTACTGCAGGACAAAGCCTTGCTGAAGATTGTCGAGGTGCTGGAACCGGAGGACTTCTATCGGGACGCCCACAAGACCATTTATGCGGCAATGCGCACCCTTTTCGAAAAACGGGAGCCGCATGACCTGATCACCGTCACCGGCCTGCTCGGCGATCAGAATAAACTGGAAGAGGTCGGCGGTGCCGCCTATCTGGCCTCGCTCACCGATATCATTCCCTTTTCCGGAACGCTGGTCCACCATGCCCAGATTATTCGCAAGAAATCCATCCTCCGCAAACTGATCCAAACCACCTCCGAGGTGGCCGCCCGTTGCTATGACGCCCAGGATGATATTGAAACCCTGGTTGATCAGGCTGAAAAAACCATCTTCGAAATTGCTCATTCTAACAAGGGCCAAGGGTTTCAGCCCATGGGCACCATCGTGCCCCGTGCCTTTGAACGGATCACGAGATTGTTCGACAAACAGGAACACATCACCGGCGTGGCCACCGGCTATGATGAACTCGACCGCATGACTGCCGGTCTGCAACCCGCGGAATTGATCATTCTCGCGGCCCGTCCCTCCATGGGCAAGACCGCCTTGGCGATGAACATCGTCCAGCACGCGGCCCTGATCGGCAAGGTGGCGGTGGCGGTGTTCAGCCTGGAAATGTCCATGGAATCCCTGGCGCTGCGCATGCTCTGCTCGGTTGGCCGCATCGATTCCCAGCGGATTCGCACCGGCAAGCTCCACGACAATGACTGGCCCAAACTGACCCGGGCCACCGGGATGCTGGCCGATGCGCCGATCTACATCGATGACACCCCCGGCCTGACAGTGCTCGAAATGCGGGCCAAAGCGCGACGGCTGAAATCCGAGCACGATCTCGGCCTGATCGTGGTCGACTATCTCCAGCTGATGCAAGGCAAGAGCAACTCGGAGAACCGGGCCCAGGAGATCTCGGAAATCTCCCGCTCGCTCAAAGCCATGGCCAAGGAACTGGATGTACCCGTGCTGGCCTTGTCCCAGCTCAACCGCAGCCTGGAAAACCGTACCGACAAGCGGCCCCAGCTCGCCGACCTGCGCGAATCGGGTGCCATCGAGCAGGATGCGGACGTGATCATGTTCATCTACCGCGACGAGGTCTACAACCGAGCCGAGGACAATCCCAATCGGGGATTGGCGGAAATCATTGTCGGCAAGCAACGCAACGGACCGACCGGCATGATCAAGCTCACCTTTCTTGGCGAGTACACCACTTTTGAAAATTACACCAGCCGCCTACCCGGTTCCCATTACCAGCCGGAACCCGGTATGGCCGCTGAATTCGATTTCACCTGATTCGATACCGACCTTCAACCATCTCAACATTCGCACAGCCCGTCATGCAGATCAACGACAAGTACGATTTCAAGGCCATCGAGCAGCGATGGCAGCAACGCTGGGAACAGGAAACGACCAACAAAGTCAGCCATCAACCGGGACGGCCCAAATACTATGTCCTGGAGATGTTCCCCTACCCGTCCGGCCGGATTCACATGGGGCATGTGCGCAACTATTCCATCGGCGATGTCATCGCCCGTTACAAACGGATGCAGGGGTTCAACGTCCTCCATCCCATGGGGTGGGATGCCTTCGGCCTGCCGGCGGAGAATGCGGCCATGAAACGGGGCATCCACCCAGCCTCCTGGACCTATGAGAACATCGACTACATGCGCGGTCAGCTCAAGGCCATGGGCTTAAGCTATGATTGGGACCGGGAACTGGCCACCTGCGGGCCAGAATACTACCGCTGGGAACAGCAGCTGTTTCTCAAGATGCTCGAACGCGGCCTGATTTATCGCAAGGAGACCACGGTCAACTGGTGCGACGACTGCCAGACCGTGCTTGCCCGTGAGCAGGTGATTGACGGCACCTGCTGGCGTTGCGACCAGCCGGTCCTGCCCAAGACCATGCACGGTTGGTTTTTCAAGATCACTGATTATGCCGAGGAATTGCTGGCCGATCTCGATAAACTCGGCGGCTGGCCGGAGAAAGTGGTCACCATGCAGCGCAACTGGATCGGCAAAAGCACTGGCCTGGCCTGCGACTTCAAGGTGGAAGGGACTGACCAGACGATCACCATCTTCACCACCCGGCCGGACACCATTTTTGGCGTTACCTTCATGTCCCTGGCGGTGGAGCATCCCCTGCTCAAGACCCTGACCGCCGGCAAGTCTCAGGAAGCGCAGGTACGAACCTTCATCGAGGAGACCATGGTGGCCAAGCAGCGGGCCAGCCTGGACCAGGAGGTGGAAAAGCGGGGGGTATTCACCGGCAGCTACTGCACCAATCCTTTTACCGGCGAGCGAGTGCCGATCTACGCCGCCAACTTCGTGCTCATGGAGTACGGCACCGGCGCGGTCATGGCTGTTCCCGCCCATGATCAGCGTGATTTTGAATTTGCCCGCAAGTACGACCTGCCGATCCGGGTGGTGGTGCAACCCGAAGGCGATTCCCTGGATCCGGTCACCATGACCGCCGCGTCGGAGGGTCCGGGCATGCTGGTTGCCTCCGGTGCCTTCACTGGCATGGATTCCCTTTCCGCGCAACAGGCGATCATCGACCATGCCCACCAGGCCGGATTCGGACGACCGCATGTCACCTACCGGTTGCGCGATTGGGGTATTTCCCGCCAGCGCTACTGGGGAGCGCCCATCCCGGTGATCCACTGCGACAGCTGCGGCATCGTGCCGGTGCCCGAATCGGACCTGCCCATCCTCCTCCCCGGTGCTGGCGAGCCCAAGGGCAGCCACAGCCCGCTTCATCAGCAAGAAGCGTTCATCGCCACCGCCTGTCCGCGCTGTGGCAAACCCGCCCGCCGGGAAACCGATACCCTCGACACTTTTGTCGAGTCTTCCTGGTACTTTGCCCGCTACACCAATCCAGGACTCGACACCGCGCCCATCGACAGAGAGGCCGCCGCCTACTGGCTGCCGGTGGATCAGTACATCGGCGGGGTGGAGCATGCCATCCTCCATCTGCTCTATGCCCGTTTCTTCACCAAGATGCTGCGCGATCTCGGCTACCTGAGTGTGGATGAGCCCTTCACCAACCTGCTCACCCAGGGCATGGTGATCAAGGATGGCGCCAAGATGTCCAAATCCAAAGGCAACGTGGTCGATCCCAACGAGCTGATCCAACAGTATGGTGCCGATACGGTCCGTCTGTTCTCGTTGTTTGCCGCACCGCCGGAACGGGATCTGGAATGGAACGCCCAGGGCGTGGAAGGCGCCTCGCGCTTCCTCAACCGAGTCTACCGGCTGGTGGTGCAGAATCTTTCCTGCTTCCAACAGCCGGCCGCTGTCGATCTCACCGCCCTCAACGAACCGTCTCGGGCGCTGTATCGTAAAACCCACCAAACCATTCGGCGGGTGACCGAAAGCATCGAGAGCAATTTTCACTTCAATACCGCCATCTCCGGAGTCATGGAACTGGTCAACCTGGCCACCACCCAGACCGACGAGCCCATCGACCCGGCAGTGCAGCGGGAAACCCTGGAAACCATCCTTACCCTGCTCTTTCCCATGGTCCCCCACTTCTGCGAGGAATTGTGGGCGATCTCGGGCCATACCCGGCAGCTCCATCACACCTCCTGGCCTGCCTTCAATATCGAGGCGGCCAAGGAAGATGAGATTACCATCGTCGTCCAGGTCAACGGCAAGGTGCGGGCCAAACTACAGGTCCCCGCCGATATCGACGACCAAACCCTGCGGCAGCAGGCCTTGTCCGAGGAAAAAATCGCCAAGCTGCTCGACGACAAATCACCGAAAAAGGTGATCGTAGTGCAAAAGAAATTGGTGAATATTGTCCTGTAATCCATTCACGCCATGCTCGCCGCCGATCCTGGTCCCGGCCTCTGATCGCCGACTTGAAGGAAGGAATGCCATGCGAAACTTGCCATCGATCCAATGGGGGATCATCTTGCTCTGCCTGCTGCTGCTCAGTGGCTGCGGCTATTATTTTCCCCATGTCTATGAAGGCGGGCACAAGGTCATCTACATGCCCGCCTGGAAAAACCGGACCAATAAACTGAACCTGGACATGAAGATTTATCAGTCCCTGTCCCGTTGGTTTCAAAAGTCCCAATCGGTCGACCTGTCCAAGGAAAAGAGCGGTGCCGATTTTATCCTGGCGGGAGAGATTCTGTCCATCGATCTGCCCACCGTTTCCTGGAACAGTGTTTCCGACGCCACCGGTACCAAGGTGAACCTCACGGTTCGTTATGCCCTCAAGGATGTCCAATCAGGCAAGATCATCTGGGAAGTGCCCCGCAAGCTTTACACTGCCGATTATACGGTGCAAACGGCGACCAGCGCCGCCGATGACCAAGCCCTGGCCACCATCATCGAGGACATGTCGGAAAACATCTACCTGGGAACCCTCAATAAAATCCGCAAACAACAGGCTCAATCGCCACCGCCCAAGTGAACGTAACCCCAACGGTTGATCAAGGCGCCACGGAGCAGTCTGCGGCGCCTTTTTCTTTCCTTTTCATTGTATGGACCATACCCTGACAACCGCCCTGCCCCCCCTCACCATCGGCTCCCTGCATCTGGGCAACTCGTTGGTGCTGGCTCCCTTGGCCGGCTATACCGATCTGCCCTTCCGCCTGTTGTGTCGGGAAAACGGCGCGGCCCTGTGCTTTTCCGAGATGATCAGTTGCCACGGCCTAGTGTACGAGCAGAAGAATACGCTAGAACTGCTGCGAACGGTTCCGGAAGAGCGACCCTTCGCCGTCCAGTTGTTCGGCAGTGAACCGGAATTGATGGCCAGGGCGACGGCCATGGTCTCCTCCGGACCGGTGGATCTGATCGATATCAACATGGGCTGTCCGGTGCGCAAGGTAATCAAGAAGGGCTGCGGGGCGGCGCTGATGAAAGACCCCCAGCGGGCCGAGGCCATTATTCGGGCGGTGTGCGCCCAGACCTCCCTGCCGGTGACGGTCAAATTCCGCAGCGGCTGGACCGGGGAGAGCGTTAACGCCCCGCAGTTTGCCGCCATGGCCGAAGCGGCCGGCGCCTCGGCGGTCACCATTCATGGCCGCACCTGGGTGCAGGGGTTCGGCGGCCGCGCCGACCGACGGGTCATCCGGGCGGTGAAGGATGCGGTGTCAATTCCGGTGATTGGCAACGGCGACATCCTTACCCGTGCCGATGCACTGGAGATGATGGCCGAAACCGGGTGCGACGGAGTGATGGTGGGACGGGGTGCGCTCGGCAACCCCTGGCTGTTCTCGCCGTCGGGCAGGCCGGCGACCCTGGCAAACCGGTTGCCGGTGATTGAACGCTATCTCCAATTGGCTGAACAGTTTCTGCCCCTGGACAAAGTGCTGTTCAAGGTGAAAAATCACACCGCCAAGTTTCTCTCCGGCCTTGCCGGCGCGGCCACCCTCCGCCATGCCCTCTATGCCTGCGACAGCACCGAGGAAATGCTCGCCCTGCTCGCGCGTCACAGTGCGGCAACCGACCACGATGCCCCTCACTCCTGAGGTTCGGGGGCAATCATTTTCGGTGCCGCCATCTTTTCTACCTGCCGATACAATTCCAGAGAGAGGGCTTGGGCCCGGTTCAGTTCTTCCCAGGACATCTCCATCATCAGGTTGTTGCGATTGATGGCGGCAACGGTGTTACCCCGGCTGGCGGCCAGCGAATACCAGGCATACCCCCTTGCCCTATCGGTGGCGGTGCCGGTGCCTGTCGCGTACATCAGCCCGACGTTGGCCTGGGCCATGGTGTCTCCCTGCTGGGCCGCCTGCTCGTACAGTTCAAGCGCTTTTTGATAGTCGCGATCACCGCCCAAACCGTTGTAATACAGGTAGGCCAAGTCGTTCTGCGCCGCCCGGTTGCCCTGCGCGGCCGCATTGGTCAACCATTTTTTCGCTTCAAGGTAATTCTGCGGCACCGTGCTGCCACGCAGATACATGGCACCGATAATGGCCAGCGACTCCGGCGAGACCTTGCCCTGCTCGGCCGCCGCGAGCAGCCACTTGAAGCCGCCGCGCTTGTCCGGATCGGTTCCCTGTCCCTGATAGAGCATGCCGCCATAGACAAACTGGGCCTCGGCATCGCCGCGCTCCGCCGCCTGCCGATACAACCCCAGGGAGCGGGCCAGATCGACCGGCCGGCCGATACCGTAGTAGGCGCGGTAGGCCTGGGCCTTGAGTTGCCGGATCACGGCCTCCGGCTCGCCGGTTTGCGCCCAACCAACGGTGACCAGAAAAAAAACAACCAAAAGCGAACCGAATGACCGTTGCATGGCCTCACCCCATGAACAGAAAAGTATGCACGAACCGACCAGCTTCTGGTTAAACCGCATGGGCCACGCCGCTTCAAGCAAAAAGCGGACACACCGAGGACAATGGCGCGGATTCATTCGGCCCCATCGGCCGGTCAGCTGGTGAGGGCGCGATAGATTTCCGGCATCCGTGCCGGCAGTTGGTTGACCTTGTCGATGAAGATGTAGTTGACCTCGCCGTACATGTGGTTCATGTACTCGTGGGCCTGACGGTCGATGGTGATGCAGAAGGGATGAATGCCCTTTGCCTTGGCTTCAAGCAGGGCGTGGCGGGTGTCCTCGATGGCGTAGTCGCCCTTGTAGTCGTCATAATCCTCGGGCTTGCCGTCGGAGAGCACGATCAGCAGGCGGATCTTGGCCTCCACTCCGGCAAACATCGAGGTCATGTGGCGAATGGCCGGGGCCATGCGGGTGTACTCGCGGGGACCGATGGCGCTGATCCGTTGTCGCACTCCTTGGGAGTAGCGCTCCTCCATGCGTTTGACCGGAAAAATCTCACAGCGCAGCCGCCGCATGCCGGAAAAACCGTAGATGGCGTAGCGGTCGTTGAGGACCTCCATGGCTTCGCAGATCAGCACCAGGGCCTCCTTGATCGATTGGCCGACCCAACCGCTGGTGGAGTTGGACATGTCGACCAGAAAGGTGACCGCGATATCGCGCTGATCCCGGGCCAGGCGGATGAACACCCGGTCCGATGGCGGCCGGCCGGCGGCGTTGTCGGCCAGGGATTCGACCAGGGCGTCAAGATCGATGTCGTTGCCCTCCCGCTGCCTGCGGACGAACCGTTCGCTGGTCTGCAGCAACTCGAACTGATGGCGCAGACGGCGAATCTGCCCCCGGTACTGCTTGAGGGTGTGCTCGATGAAATCGTTGCGCACCGGCTGAAGCTCCCGTTCCAGGACCACGCACCAGTTCTTGCGAAACCCCTTGCGGCGGTAATCCCATTCGTCATACACCACCGGTTCGACGCTCTCCTGCCCGCCCGCCCCGCCCCCCTGACGACCGAGGGTGAACACCTTGCCCGGCTGGCCTTCGCTGGCGCTGTTTCCCTGTTCACTGGTTCTGGTGGGGGTCTGATGTTGCTGATCCTGTCGGCTGCTTTCCTGAACCGCTTCGCTGATGTCGAACGGCTGCATCTGGGACTGGATGAACGGGCTCAACTGTTCCCAGGAGTTTTCCACGTCCATGATCAGGGCAATGTCCTGTCCCTGCTGGCCCGAGGTGCCGTCGGGATTGTGCTCGTCGGCGGCGGTCTTGTTCTTTCCCTGCGGCAGCTGGACGTGCACGCTCTGCATCATCCGCAATTCCTTGTCCATCTTCTGTTTCAACCCCAGATTGCGCATCTCCTGCAACCGCAGGGTACCCTGAAAAATCAACGGGCTGGTCTGGTCGAAGTTGTCGTCCGGGGCCAGTAGCGGCATCAGTTCACGAACCGCTTCCAAGCTGGCCACGTTGTCGGCCGTGTGCTGCTCGCACCCCTTGAGCAGGGCCATGGCCCGATCATCCACCGGCAACCGGCCCGGCTCGGTGCGGATACCGCGGAGAAACTCCAGTTGCAGCCGCTCAAGCAGATTGGGGGTGCCGGCCTCGTCGGCAGCCATCGGTAGCCGGGCCAGCAGCGGTCCTGCCTCGCGCATCAATCCCGGCAGCTCCTGGCGCAGGAAAGCCAACAGCCGCCCGGTTTCAAAGAAATGATAGAGGCAGCGCGCATTGGCGGGCTGGCTGAACTCGGAAAAAAAAC
This sequence comes from Desulfobulbus propionicus DSM 2032, assembly GCF_000186885.1. Classification (GTDB taxonomy): domain Bacteria; phylum Desulfobacterota; class Desulfobulbia; order Desulfobulbales; family Desulfobulbaceae; genus Desulfobulbus; species Desulfobulbus propionicus. The sequence goes on from NC_014972.1 coordinate 2,109,345, forward strand.
AGTCGAGCGGATGCGCTCCTTTCTTGCGCAACGGCAGATGCTGGGGGGCCGCATAGGTGCCGGCCTGGAGACTGGCCCACTGGAAGCTGGCCATCAGTTTGTAGAGCAGGAAATTTTCCCCATGCTCGGCAAACAGACCGACCTCGCTGGGCAGATAGATGGATTCGGCGTCGGTGGAGGCATCGGCCGCGCCGATCAGGGGCAATTCGCGTCCGGCCAAGCCGTTGACATAGGGTTGCAACCGGGGGCGGACGTCGATCAGCCGCAAACTGCCCTCGCCCCGGCGGTGGCAGACAAAGTGCTGCTCCACGTTCTCCATGAACTGTTGCGCCCCTCGCAGCCCCTCGGTCTCGTACCGATCGAGCAGGGTGTGGACCCATATTGACAACTCATCCGCCTTCAGGCAGCACAACGCCGGGCCAGCGGCGGACAAATAGGCAAAGCAGAGCGAATGCGACACCGGCCAGATGGCGGGAATCTGCGCGAAAATATCCTCCACATATTCCGCTTCGTCGGTGGCCAGTCCGCTGAGCGCCTCCTCCACGTCCCACTCGTTGGGTAGGCTGGGGGCCACCATGCGGTAGAATTTTTCCTTGAGCGTTTCCAGATCCATCGCTTTCAGAACAACGAACTGATCATCTCGTCCATGGCCGCCAGCAGTTCACGGTCGTCGGTCAGGGCCTCGCTGATGGCGGCGCGGCAGGCGGTCTTGATGGGGATGCCCCGGCCGATCAGCTTGCCGGTCTGAATCAAGAGCCGGGTCGAGGCGCCCTCGGCCAGCCCCGAATCCTTGAGGCCGCGGGTCATGGCGGCCAGCTTGACCAGTGGCTTGGCGATCTCCATCCCCAGCCGCCCTTCCCGGCAGACAATCTCCATCTCCCGCTCGGGATCGGGATAATCGAAGGACAGGGCAATGAATCGCTGGCGGGTCGAGGCCTTGAGGTCCTTGAGCACGCTCTGGTAACCGGGGTTGTAGGAGACCGCCAGCATGAATTCGGCCGGCGCGGTCAGCAGTTCGCCGCGTTTTTCGATCGGCAGTTGCCGCCGGTCGTCGGCCAAGGGATGAATGACCACGGTGGTGTCCTTGCGCGCCTCGACAATCTCGTCTAGATAGCAGATGGCCCCGGCCCGGACGGCCATAGTCAGCGGACCGTCGGTCCACACCGCCTCGCCGGCCCGGATCAGATAGCGGCCGACCAGGTCGGAGGTGGAGAGGTCGTCGTGACAGGAGACCGTCACCAGCGGCCGTTGCAGCCGCCAGGCCAGGTACTGCATGAAACGGGTCTTACCGCAGCCAGTGGGGCCTTTGAGCAACAGCGGCGAGCCGTCGTGATAGGCGGCGTCGGCAATGGCCAGCTCGTCGCCGGTGGGCAGATAATAGGGTTCTTGTTCGATGCGGTATTCGTCGATTCGCAGTTGTCGTCCTGGCATGGGGTTCTCCGCAGTTGTTTTCTGCCAACAATAAGACGGCCGCGCACGGTTGACAAGCGTGCTTTTCCGGCGATTTCATTTGCTTATTGCGCAAAGGCGGGGCCATGAGTACATTGCCCACATACCCGGCGCCCCTCTTTCATCCTCCGCGAGCGCAGACACCGACCTTGGTCTTGACAGTATGTGCATCGATCTCCATACCCATTCCGTCTATTCCGATGGCAGTTCCACACCGGCCGAGCTGATCGAATTGGCCGTGGCCAATGGGATTTCGGGGCTGGCTCTCACCGACCACGATACGGTCGAGGGAGTGGCCGAGGTCAAGCGTCTGGGCGAGCAAGCCGGGCTGAGTGTCCTCACCGGGGTGGAGATCAGCACCACCCTGCGCCAACACACCCTGCACATTCTCGGCTATGGCATCGACGCCGACGATCCCCAGCTGCATCGCTGGCTGCTGCCCCTGCAACAAGGCCGGGAACGGCGCAACGCCATCATCCTCGACAAGCTGCGCGGCCTCGGCATCGACATCACCGCCGAGGAAATCCAGGAAATTTCCCGCTGCGGCCAGACCGGCCGCCCCCACATCGCCCGCCTGCTGGTGGCCAAGGGGGTGGTCGACAGTTTCGAAGCCGCCTTCCGCCTCTATCTCGGCCGCAACAAACCGGCCTGGGAAGGCCGTTTCAGCTACTCCGCCACCGAGGCCATCGACATGATCCATCGGGTGGGCGGCGTGGCGGTGCTGGCCCATCCCGGCCAATTGGATTCGGAGATGCGGCTGCAACCGCCCCTGATCCGCGAGCTCGCCTTGCGCGGGCTCGACGGCATCGAAATCTACTATCCGACCCACACTCGTAAAACGATGAAGAAACTCAAGACCCTCGCCGCAGAACTGGAACTGCTGGCCACCGGGGGCAGCGATTTCCACGGCATGACCCGTCCCGCCCATCGCCTGGCCAACCGGGCCAACGGCTTCTGCCCGCCCTGCGCCCTGCTGGAGGCGGTCATTGCCCGCATCGACAAGCAAAAACGCTCATCTCTTTCCTGAAGTGAACCGCCATGCATACCATTTTAGTCGTTGACGACGAACCCAACTATCAGATCGTTCTCTCTGAACTGCTCAAGGATGAGGGCTACGAGGTCTTCACCGCCGACAGCGGCCTGGCCGGTCTGCCCATTGTTTACAGCACCGACCTCGACCTGGTGCTGTCCGACATGAAGATGCCGGGCATGGACGGGATCGAATTCCTGGGCAAGATCAAGGAGTACAACCGCGAACTGCCGGTGATTCTCATCACCGCCTATGCCGAGGTGGAAAAGGCGGTTGAGGCCATGCGGCTCGGGGCCTTCACCTACCTGGCCAAACCTTTTTCCAATACCCAACTGCTGGCCAGCGTCACCAAGGCGATCGAGCACTACGGCCTGATCCGCGAGATTCGGCGGCTGCGCGCCGAGGCCACGCCGCGCTCCGGATTCGGCGGCATGATCGGCAAGAGCCCGTCGATGCGCGCCGTCTACCAGCTGATCGAAAAGGTGGCGCCCACGCCTTCCTCGGTGCTGATCACCGGCGAGTCGGGCACCGGCAAGGAGCTGGTGGCCCGGGCCATCCACAACCTCAGTCCGCGCAAGGACGCGCCCTTCATCTCGGTCAACTGCGCGGCCCTGTCCGAGCATCTGCTGGAAAGTGAGCTGTTCGGTCACGAGAAAGGGGCCTTCACCGACGCGGTGGTCATGCGCAAGGGGCGGTTCGAGCTGGCCGACACCGGCACCCTGTTCTTGGATGAAATCGGCGAGATGCCGCAGCCGTTGCAGGCCAAACTGCTGCGGGTCTTGCAGGACAAGAGCTTCGAGCGGGTGGGCGGTTCGGTCACCCAGCATGTCGACGTGCGCATCCTGGCGGCCACCAACAAGGACCTCAAGGACGAGGTCGACAAGGGGCATTTCCGCGAGGATCTCTACTACCGGCTCAACGTCATCCACATCCACCTCGCCCCCCTGCGCGAACGGGTCGACGACATTCCAGCCCTGGTGACCCATTTTATCGAAAAAAACAGCCGCAACCTGGGAAGGAACCTCGACATCTCGCCCGAGGCTCTGCGGCTGTTGGTCAGTCTGCCGTGGGAAGGCAACGTGCGCGAATTGGAGAACACCATCGAGCGGGCCGCCATCCTCTGCAACGGCGACAAGATCGAGGCCGGCGACGTTCAACCTGATTCAAGCGAACTGACCACGGCCCACGAATGGAGCAACACCCTGGAAATCAATCAGTTCATTCCGGACAACCTGAGCCTGGCCGAGGTGCTCAACGGCATCGAGGAGAAGCTGGTGCGCAAGGCCCTGGACGACAATTTTTATGTTCAAGCCCGGGCCGCCGAGCAGTTGGGCATCACCAAGAGCCTGCTGCAGTACAAGATGAAGAAGTACAATTTGCAGCGGCGGAAGCGGTGATCGTTGCGTTGCTGCCTGCGGCAGTTTGCGGTTCGACATTATCCTCTCACGGCCACGACCGGTTCCTCTGGTGCGCCCCATCTTGCAGCCAAAGAGAGTCAATAATCCGTTGCATCAAGAAATATTCGGACGTTTTTACCCAATCGATGAGGTGACTGTCATGAATTACAGCCATTTCACGGAGTGCAGTTTAGTAGATAGATATTCTTTTCAAGTCAATTAAAGATGTGTGAACAAATGATATTATTGGATTTAATAAAGCAACTTATCGACCTTTGTCCTAATCCATACTCCGACTCTTGGGTGATTGATGGTGGCTGTCATCACGGGCATTTTTCTCGTGAAATAATAACCAGTTTACAACCATCTAATATTTTGTCATTTGAACCGGATAGAGACTCTTTCGCTAAAGCAAAAATGAATTTGGACTCTATTTCGAATGTTGAAATTGTGAATGCAGCGATAGGGTCTGAAAAGGGAACAGCTGAATTTTTTAGAGGGCCATATTCGTCTACAAATTCTCTGCTACAAAGGCCAGAAGCAAAATCAAAGCAATATTTTCCCAAAGATGCCGTTCTTGAAGGGGGAACTTTTGTTGATGTTGTTACCCTTGATGAAGAATGTGCATGTAGAGGGATAACGGCTCTGGATTTGTTGAAATTAGACCTTCAGGGTGCTGAACTCTCTGCACTTATAGGAGCAAAGAATCTGCTTAGTTCCGGCTTGGTAAAAGTGATCCTTGTCGAAGCTGTATTTGTAAAAAAATACAAGGACCAACCGTTATTATGGGAACTATGGCGACATCTTGAAGAATATGGTTACACATTGTACTCCTTGGAGCAGATAAAAATTGGGATCTATGATCCTGATGAGTCTGGTTTAAGAAGCATGCAATGGAATCAATGCGATGCGATCTTCATATCTAAAAAAATTCGCGAACATCTCGACAGGTAATGCATAATCGGGTAAGGGCGGGTTTCTCTTCTACCATCCCCACACCACCTGGGATGCGGGGGCGCACTGAAATGCCTTTATGGTCCTCTGGGAAAAAGAAAAAATACATTTATAATAACTATCTCCATCCGGACCCCGCAAACGACGCGAGTCCGGTGGCCGGACGTTAAGCCCTTGACCAAATCTATTCACATTTGGAAGGAAATATTTCACAATGGACATCCCACGGATATTCAACATCACTGAAAGTGCTCACCGCATCCACAACCCGATCACACCCGAAAAACTCGCCACTCTCGGCGCGGCGTTGCGTCTGGAATCGGGGGCCCGAGTGCTCGACCTCGGCAGCGGTTCAGGGGAGATGCTGTGCACCTGGGCACGCGATCGCGGCATCATCGGCACCGGTATCGACATGAGCCACTTGTTCACCGAGCACGCGAAACACCGTGCTCTAGAACTCGGCGTCGCCGATCAAGTCACGTTCATCCATGGCGATGCTGCCGGCTATGTCGCTGACGAGAAGGTCGATTTGGCCGCTTGTGTCGGTGCCACGTGGATCGGCGGGGGAGTCGCTGGTACCATCGAGCTGCTGCAGCGGAGCCTGCGCACCGGAGGAATCATCCTTATCGGCGAGCCCTACTGGCGGCAGGTACCGCCGACGGACGATGTTGCCAAGGGCTGTCTTGCTGGCGCAATCTCCGACTTTCTCCTGCTTCCGGAACTGCTCGCGTCTTTCGGCCACCTTGGCTACGACGTCGTTGAAATGGTTCTGGCTGACCAGGACGGTTGGGACAGATACGAGGCGGCCAAATGGCTCACCATGCGCCGATGGCTTGAAGCCAACCCAGACGACGAGTTAGCCCAGGAGGTTCGAGCCCAACTGACCTCGGAACCCGAGCGCTACGCCGCTTACACGCGTGAATACCTGGGCTGGGGTGTGTTCGCGCTGATGCCCCGCTGATGCGTTGGCGCACCCAGAGGATCGTCACCAGCTGGGAAAATTACAGGGACAGTAGGAAAATTACAGGGACAGTATACGTATTACCCATCCAACCGTTTCCATACACGTCTTTCCCCTCCCTCCATCACTGCCGTTCGCAGGCCGCAGGAAGTCCGACGAGGTCGGCTAGACGGTTTGCAACCTCACAGCCAGTCGGTCAGTGACAGCCCGACGCCCACCCGGTTGACATACTGGTCATAATCGACCAGGCTTTCGCCATAGCCGTTGTAATACTGCACATAGCCGCGCAGGAAGGGCCAATCGCCCATGGGAAAACTCCAGCTGAACTGGAACGAACCGCGGTGGTAGTTGGACTCCAGGGCGTTGCGGGTCATCAGGCTGAAGGTGTGGTCGTCCCACTTGTAGGTGGCGCCGAGTTCGTAATGTCCCATGTACTTGGTGATATCCGGGTTGTCGTCGTCGCCTTCGCTCTCCGGGATGCGGTACCAGGGGGTGGCGATGAACCCGAGGTTGCCGTATTCAAACACCAGGGAGGCGAACAGCCGGTTCCAACTGCGCGACAGGGCGCTGCTCTGGCCGTTGGATTGGTGGTTGATGCCAAACGAATTGCTGGCATTGACGATGCCCAGTAGTTCCCAGCGGGGGTTGAACTGCACCCAAATCTCCGGCTCGTGGTTGGTTTCGCGGAAGGCCGCGGAAATGTCGTCGTTGTAGACCTGCCAGAAGCTGTGGTTGGTGTAGGCGGCAAAGATGTCGGTGGAATCGTCGAACAGTCCCACCACCAGCGGCGTCTTGATGCTGATCTGGAACTGGGCTTCCACCGAATCGAAATCATAGGTGCTGTCGCCGTTGGCCTTGCGATGGTGCTCGGCATTGTAGCCCTTTGAATTCCACGCTCCCGGCAGGATGTAATTGGGCCGGTGTGGCATGATGCTGAACGGCCGGAGCACGTTCTTCTTTTCCGCTTCCAGCCGCTGTTCCACCGCGCCTTTGCGGTCGGGGAGGCCGCGCTCGACACCGACCGCGTTTTGCAGACACTGCCGACGCAGGTCGCCGACGGTGACACTGTCATCGGCCGTGGCCAGCTTGCTCTGCACGCATTCGTCCAGCGCATTGGCATCGGCCAAGCCGGCAGTGGAGAGGAAAACGATCAAGGCAGCGGTTCCGGCTGCACTCAGGGAAAAAGCAAGAGATCTCATAAGGAACATCCTGATGGTGGAAACGAAACAAGCAAAGCCATTGTCCGGAAAAACCTCAGCGCCGGTTGAGGTTGCAGGATTGGACCTGGGCGAGGATGGTGCGCAAGGTCTGGAAAAAGATCGCGGCTTCCGGGTCATCCGGATGCAGCTCCCGCCGCTGCTCGTAGCGGGCAAAAAGCTGCGCCAGCACCTGAAAGGGCTGATCCTCTTCCAGCGCCCCAAGCATTTCCCAAACATCGGTGGTGTTGATTTCAGCATTCTTCATGGTCGCCATCCGTGTTTTCCAGGGCATCGGTGCCCGCCGCCGGTTCCTCGTCGATCACATAGCCCACGCCGCAGCAGGCCGGGCATTCCTCGCGGGTAATGAAAAACCGGCTCTCGCCCTGAAAATATCCGATCTCGCCGCTGCCGCCGCAGGTGTTGCACACCTTTTTTTGTTCATCCATGGCACCGCGCCCCCGTGGATTGCCTACTCGATCCCCGCCGCCTGCTTGGCGGCCTGGAGGGTGTTTTTCATCAGCATGGTGATGGTCATCGGGCCGACGCCGCCGGGCACCGGGGTAATGGCGCCGGCCTTGCCGACCACCGAATCGAAATCGACATCACCGGCGAGGAGGGCCTTGCCGCTCTCCGTTTGACCAATGCGGTTGACGCCGACATCGATAATTACCGCGCCCTCCTTGATCTGATCGCCCTTAATCATCTTGGCCACCCCGGCGGCCACGATCAGGATGTCGGCACGGCGGGTGTGGAAGGCCATGTCGCGGGTGCGGGTATGGCAGATGGTCACCGTGGCGTTGCCGCCGGCCCGCTTCTGCAGCATCAGGTTGGCGATCGGCTTGCCGACGATGTTGGAGCGGCCGACCACCACCACCTCGGCGCCCGAGGTTTCGGTGCCGGAGCGCTGCAACAGTTCGAGGATGCCATGCGGGGTGCAGGGCAGGAAGCAGCGTTCGCCGAGCATCATCTTGCCGACGTTGACCGGGTGAAAGCCGTCCACATCCTTGTCCGGATCGATGGCGAACAACACCTTGGCCTCGTCGATGTGGCGCGGCAGGGGCAGTTGCACCAGAATGCCGTGGATAGCCGGATTGCGGTTGTAGTCAGCAACAATGCCCAGCAGTTCGGCCTCGCTGGTGGCGGCGGGCAGGGTCACCTGCTCGGAATGGATGCCCAAGGCATGGGCGGTCTTGTTCTTGGCGGCCACGTAGGATTGGGAGGCAGGGTCCTCGCCGACCAGGATGGTCACCAGCCCGGGTACCAGCCCATGGGCGGTTTTGAGGCGGGCAACTTCGGCGGCGATCTCTTCGCGAATGGCCTTGGCGGTTTCACTACCGCTGATGATCTGTGCAGGCATGATGCAATAGCGCGGGAAAAATTCAATCAGGGGGCCAACGGCCCGGTCGTGTTTAAAACACACAACCTAGCACAACGGTTGATTTTTTCAAGGTGAGACTGGGAAATTCACCGATCCGTGCACCATCTTTGCCCGCGATGTGCGCCAGGGAACCTGCCGGGAACAGCACCGGCCAATCGGCACCATCCACCACGCTGTCCTGGTAAACGGGGGGATTACAGGTAGTCCATCAGACTGAGCGACGAAACCCGGGCCGTGACCTGCATGGTGGCTTCCAACGAGGTTTCCATCTTGGCGATTTCGGCAAGCACTTCGGTGAGATCGGCGTCCTGGTGACGGGAAAGCGTGGTCTTGAGCAACAAGAGCGCATTCTCATGCATACTGATCATGTCGTCCATACGGGCACTGGTGTTGCCAAGCGCGCTCTGCTGGGCGCGGACCTGTTCCGCCGCCGCCTCCAGCGGGGTCAGCATGGCGGAAACATCGGCGCTGCTGCCGCTGGTCAGCGCGGTCTGCAAATCCTCCAGGGTGGTGAACAGGTTGATCGGACTCATGAACAGGTCGTCGCCGGTGATATTCTTGGCCACCGTGGTGCCGGGACTGATCTCGATCATCTGCTGGTCGCCGGTGCCGTTGTAGGTGACCGGCGAACCGGAAAAAGGCACGGTCTGATCGTTGTACCCGGCAAAGATGTATTTGCCGGAGATCTGGGTATTGGCCAGGTCGAGCAGTTCCTGGTACAGCTGGCTGATCTCGTCGGCCAGGGTGGCCTTGTCCGCGGTGGACAGGCTGTCGTTGGCTCCGGCCACGGCGATCTCCTTGGCCCGGGTCATCAGGCCCTCGATCGAGTCGATGGAGATCTCCGCATTGGCGAGACTATCCTGGACATGCTTGCAGTTTTCCACATAACGTTCGCCCTTGACGATATCCGAACGGCAGCCGAGGATCGACCCGACCGAGGAAGGGTTGTCCGAAGCCTTGGCCACCGCCGTACCGGTCGAGGAGGTGACATACAGTTCGTTAAGGATGGTGGAGGTTTTGCCCAGATTGGTCTGTAGGGAGCGATAGGCGGTGGCGTCTCGGGTGATGATCATGGCGAATCTCACATGCGCAAGAGAGTGTCGAGCATTTCCTTGACCACGGAAATGTAGTTGGAGGCCGCTTCATACCCGGCCTGATACTGAATCAGCAGCACCATCTCCTCGTCGGTGGACACGCCGGAGACGGCATCGCGTTTGGAGTTGAGCGCATCCAGCAGATCGCCACTGGAGCTGAGCAGTTGTTCGTTGCTGCTCACCAACAGGCCGGCATTGGCCGCGATCCGCGCATATTCCTCGGCATAGGTCGCGCCGTTGATGCTTGTGGTATCGCGCAGGGCGGCGATTTCCAGGCAAAGGCTGTTGTCAGCCGTGGTCCCGGTGATGCCGGCGGCGATCAGGGTCGGATCGTCGAAAGCGGCGGCGATGGAGGCCGCCGCCCCGTCCCAGGCATTGGCCAAGGGGTTGGTGGGAGCGACCAGGGAAAACAGGGCAATGGCCGCGTTGCCGTTCTGATCGAGACCGCCCATGGTCGAAATCAGATCGTTGACATCGGTGGCGATGGTGTAGGCCAGCCGGTCGAGGTCACTGTGCAGCTCGGGAAGCGTGACGTCGCGCACTTCAAGCCATCCCTTCAATGCGCCGCCGAAGTCCTGATCATCGAGACTGAACGTGGTTCCGGCGCTGGTCAGGCTGATCTGGGTCAGACCGTCGACCTGGGCGGTGGAGAACGAGGCGGCGACATTGCCGGTCACCAGCGGCAGGCCGTTTTGCAGTTGCAGGCACACCATGCCGTTGTCGTCGGTATAGGCGGCGGCGCCGCAGGTTTCACTCGCCTGCTGCACCAACAGGTCGCGCTGGTCGCGCAGGGTGTTGGCGTCGCCGCCGGCCAGTTCGGTCCGCATGATCGATTGGTTGAGGTCGGCGATCTGCCGCAACTGATCGTTGAGGTCCGGAATGGCCGATTCGATGCTGGTGTTGATGCCGCTGACCACCTCATCGAGCTGTTGTGCGATCTGATTGCAGTGGTATGCCAGATCAGCTGCCTCCTGGACAACCTGCTGCCGTTCGGCCACCCCGGAAGGGTTGGTGCTCAGCTCTTCCCAGGCATCGAAAAAACTGTCGATGGCACTGGCAAGGCCCGTATCGCCGATGTCCAGAATCCGCTCGATGTCCGCCAGCGGCGTGCTGGCCGCCTCGTATTGGCCGTAGGTGGCGCTCTGGGCCATCAATTGCCTGGTGATGAAAGCGTCGTTGGCCCGATCAATGGCATCCACCGCGCTGCCGGTCCCATAGGTCAGCCCCCCCTGGGTCAACGGGGTCGAACTGGTGACATGGGCGGTCTGCCGCGAGTATCCCTCGGTGGCGGCATTGGTGATGTTGTTGCCTGTGACCTGGATGGCCGTCTGGCTGGTGAATATGCCGCTGGCCCCGGTGTAGAGGGACGTGATCAGGCTGCCCACGGCTAAACGCTCCGGCTGAGCAGGCGCGGACCGGCGCCGATCTGCAGGGAACGGCCATGGGCCGCATAGGTTAGGGCCAGGCGGCGAAAGACATTGTCTTGCAGGCGGCGAACCAGCTTCAGGCCGGATTCGAGCAGCCTGCGATTGCGTTCGTTGTTGGCCTGTATGCGACCGATGAGTTCGGTGCTCTCCTGGTCAACAGGCTGTTTGATTCGGTTGAGCAGCTTGAGCAGCCGGGTCTTTTCCTGCTGGATTTCGTCAAGCTGTGCCATGCGCAGATGGGTGATCGCTTGGCGTTCCCTGAGCAGCAGATCGTTGAGCGCCAGGAGAAATGTATTCAAAGATGACCCAGAATCCATTGTTTATGCTCCCTTGTTAACGTATCAGGTTCACCAGTTCGTCCAGCATCTCGTTGGTGGTGGTGATGACCTTGGAATTGGCGGAGTAGGCGTTCTGGATGGTGATCAGATCGACGAATTCCGTGGCCAGATCGACGTTGGAAAGTTCCAGCGCCTGGGTGATCAGGGTCCCCTGGGAGGCGCCGGGGTAGCCGATGGTCGGCGTGCCCGACTCGCCGGTCTCCCGGTACAGACTGCTGCCCACCGCATCGAGGCCGTCGCTGTTAATGAAGGTGGCCAGGGCGATCATCGCCACCGGGATGGTCTCGCCGTTGGAATACACGGCGCTGACCGTGCCGTCGGCGGCGATATCGACATCCGTGACCTCGCCGGAAGCGTAGCCATCCTGATCCTGGGAAAAGACCGTGGAATCGCTATCGAACTGGGTGGTGTCAAAGACATAGGCGAGCTGTTGCGTCTGGTCGGCGCCGTTGGCCCAGGTGAGGATGCCGCTGGTGGTAGTGCCGGTGCTGCCGGTGGACAGGTTGCCGTCCTGGTCGAACACCAGGGTGCCACTGCCGATGATTTCGAGCACGCCGCTGGTGCCGCCGGTCAGGTCCGCGCCGTCCACGGTCAGGTTCCAGTTCCACGTCTGGTCGTTGACCTTGGTGAAATAGCAGGTGAGCAGATGGGCAGTGCCCAATGAGTCGTAGACGGTGGTGGTGGTGGCGTAGTTGGAGGTGTCTTCCGGCGCGGTGCTGTCGAACACACCGGCATTGAGCACCTCCGAGTTGGAATCGAGATTGGTTTGCAGGGTGACGTTTTCCGTCCGCTTGGCTTTGATCTGCGACACCAGATCCACCTGGATGTCGCTCAAATTGCCGCTGGCGAGCACGCCGTTGGCGTTATAGGTCGAGCCCTGTACCCGATAGCCGTCGGCGGTCACCAAATAACCGTCGTCGTCAAAACTGAAGTTGCCGTTGCGGGTGTAGAGGCTGGTGTCGCTCAGGGGATCGCCGACGATGAAGAAGCCGCTGCCCTCGATGGCGATGTCGGTGGCGCTCTCCGTGGACTCGAAGCCGCCCTGACTGAAGCTGGTCTGGACGGTCTGCACCTGCGAGCCGCGCCCGACCTGGGAATTGCCGCTGGAGCTGGCGATGTTGGCCGACAGCAGGTCCGAGAAAACGGTTGAGCTGGTCTTGAAACCAACGGTACTGCTGTTGGCGATGTTGTTGCCGGTGACGGTCATGGCCTGCGAACTGCCTTGCAGGCCGCTGATCGCCGTGAAGAGCGCGCTGGAAAGTCCCATTGTTCCTCCGTTGCCCCGGTTCCCCTGGCGGACATCCTTCGTGGCTGTCCGCCAAGCGGCCGGGTTCCGCCAAGGTGACCGACCTGCTGTCGGCCCTGAGCGCGTCCGTGCATGCCTCGCCGCTCCTTCCTGGAACGTTCCTGTCCAAATTCAGGAGGTGCAGAACAATTCATCTGACAAGGCCGCCCTTCCCTGGCGGGTGTCGCCCTCATCTCCCTGTCAGGGTATCGGCTGGAGAACATTATATTTTTTATTGTGATTTCGTAACATTACCCACCAATTACGTGACAGTTGGTTACCAAACGATGCGGATGTAACATCCTGTTGATCCCCTCTGGCCGGCACGGCAAAAAAAAGAGCGGCACTCCTTGACCAACGGAGTGCCGCTCTTTGCAGAAAAATCGATTAGTTAGACTGTTACGACAAAAATATCATCATTTGGCTGAATATCGCCGTCCCGAAAAAGGGACCGAGGGGGATTCAGTGCTCGGCGGCAAACAAGTAGCCGGTACCGCGCACGGTCTTGATCACGGTCGCGAGGTTGGAATACGGGGCCATCTTCGAGCGAATGCGGGCGACATACATGTCGATGGAACGATCGTAGCCATTGTATTCGATGCCGAAGACCGCCTTGTACAGATGGTCCCGATCCAGGGTGGTGCAGGCGTTGTTCGCCAAGTGCCAGAGCAGATCGAATTCCCGGGAGGTAAAGGGAATCTCCTCGCCCAGATAGGAGGCCCGGCGCAGGCCACGGTTGATTTCGAGGCCGTTGAACAGCAGGTTTTCCGGGGTGGGCCGGCGGCCGTTGCGGCGAAACAGGGCGCGGATACGGGCCAACATCAGCAGATGATTGACCGGCTTGACCAGGAGATCGTCAACCCCCTGTTCATAGAGCAGTACCTGAAGCATGTCGTCGATCTGCTCGATCAGCAGCATCAGCGGCCCGGTATACACCGACCTGACACGAGGAAAGGTTGACAGCTCTTCCAGGCTGAACCTGCCTCGGTCAAAAACCAACAGTTCGGCACCGCGCAGATCCCCCCCATCGAGAGCCTCGTGGTTTCCGTTGCGGACCTCGACGGCAAATTCTTCCTGCCGCAAGGTATCGATCAGCGGCCGGGCCCCTGATTCGTTCATGGTGACAAACACAATGGAATGGCGGGGTTCGTTGACCTTCATGACTGTCCATCCTCAAAGCGGCGCGGGCGATATATCCATGAGATATGGGGCATCTCCGCGCGGGGTAGTATTCATCGGTGTTCCTCTGCCGTCTCCGCCCATCATACGAGGGAATGACGGCTTTTTCTGTAAAGTAATCGTTAAGCTGTGCAAAATTTCGTTACACACCAGCCGCGGATCGGCGGCACGTTCCACGAACGGGAGAACAAAAAAAGCCGAGGTCAACGCGAGCGCGTCGCCTCGGCGCGAGCAGTCCTTGGCATGCCGAGCAGGTCAATCGGAGGAGTTGTAGCTTGCAAAGAAACTGGTCAGATAATCTCCCTGGGAATTGAGACTGCTGATCAGGGTTTCCATGGCGGAAAACTGGGCTTCCAGGGTTTCCTGCCGCTTTTCCAGCCGCGTTTCCATGGCGGTGATCCGATCGTCCAGATCAGAAATCTGTTTCTCGATCGAAGTTTCCTTGGTCACGAGAAAACCGCTGGTGGCGTCGAGCTGTTCGGTCAAATATTCGTCCAATCTGTTCATCATGCCCTCGCTGTCGTCATCTCCCAGCAAGGCGGTCGTGACCCTCCCGGAATCCTTGGCATAGGCATCGCTGAAGGTATCGCTGTCAAAACTCAATTCTCCGGTTTCCCAATCCGTGGAAAGCCCCAGGGCGACCAGATCGCCGCCGGTCAGATAGTTGCGCAGGCTGCGCTGCACTGTTTTCATCGAATTGGCCAGGGTGGAATCGGATGCGTAGATGGTGTCGATGTAGGTGTTGATGGCATTGTAGGCCTCGACCATCGCCTGCAGTTGGGTGGCGATCACCTCTTCGGCGTCGGAGGCGATGCTGACGTTGTCGGCGCTGTCGTCGCTGACGGCAAGCAGGGTGATGGTCGACCCCTTGATCGCATTGGTGACCGTGTTGCTGGAACTGTAGTAATCGACCCCATCCACCACCAGATGGGCCTTGGTGCCCGTCACCGCGTGCCCGTTGGCCGCCGTGTCCAGTTCGACGCTGCCGGTTCCGCTGATGGCAATTTCCTCGCCTGCGGTGTCGGCGGTCAGCATCAACCGATAGCCGCCACCCGTGCCGTCATCGATGATCGAGGCGGTGACGCCGTAGTCGCCCTCATTGAGCAGATCGACGAGGTCGCTGAGCGTGACGTTGTCATAGTCGAGAGTTTCGCCGCCGATCTCCAGGGAACCGCTTAAGGCGGTGGTATCGGTGTCGACGATGTAATTGGTGCCGACATCCTTTTGCTGCTGGGCCAGACTGACGATCTCCACCGCATAGGTGCCTTCGTTGGCCAGGCTGGTGGTGCTGATGGTGAAATACTCCGAGCCGTTGTTGGTCACTTCGAAGGAGTTGAGGTCGTTTTCATCGTTGAGCCCCGTGACCGAGGCATAGAAACTATCGAGCAGGGTATTGAACTCGGTGTAGGTGTCCAGCTTGGTTTCCAGATAGGTCTGGGTGTTTTCCATCGTAGTGATGGGCGCGCTTTCGATCTCGATGAGGGACTCGATGATCGAGGCCGTATCGATGCCGCTGGCCAGGCCGGAAAATGTGACGGACATGACGATTACCTCCTGTGCATTGCGCTGCTCCAGAGAAGGGAGCAGCTGTTCCTGGGAAAGTATCGCCCATACCTGGCGCGTATTTTATGGGGAAACGGTCAAAATCGTGGCTGTTGTGTCGCGAAAAAATAGCAACGTGCTGCATGGGTAACAACAGGTTGCACGGCTACCTGCTCGACGGCGAAGAGAGCATTCGCGTCAATGAATCGAAAAGACGAACAAGGGGTGCTCGATGGATGAGCAGCGGTGTGCATGGCGGCAACGCGGGATAAACGTTCTATCCCCCGTGTCTTGTCGGATACAGGACAACTTGAAAACGAATTGAAATGAGCGGCAGGACCAGCCTGGAAGACGGGTGTTCGAAGAATTGTGCGAGAGGAGGGGTGCGGGATGGAAACGACGCCCCGCGGCCAGCGGAGGGAGAAGCCGACATCGGCAACCTCCCCCATCTCGCGGCGACCGGCGGGATGGGGGAGGAAAAGGATCAGAATTTAACGCACCCGAACAGCATCATGTACGACCAGTTGTCGTCACCGCCGGTAAGTTGCCGTGCCGCGTCATCCGGATTGGCGATGGCGCCGACCAGGGACAGCGACAGGTTGTCGTTGACCGCCCAGTCGACGATCAGATTGTACTCGTCGGCATAGTCGTCGCTGGTCAGGCCGTCGGCCTCGTGAACCATGAATTGATAATAGATCAGGTTGACGGTCACCGGATCGATCGGCTGCACCTTCAAGCGCAGCATGTGGGAATCCAGATTTTCGTTCCACAAGGCGTATTCACCCAGAATCTCGCCCTGATACCAGCTGCCCCAATCCGACGAACCATAGAAGAGGGAATCATACTCCTCGTCAAAGCTTGCATAGCGGTAGGAAAGAGTCGGTTTCCACGCAAGGGTCTCGAACTGGTAACTGGCGGTGAGATGCCAGGCATTGCCGTTTCCGTAGCTGGTCCCCGCATCGCTATTGGCATCCTCATGCACGTATTCCGCATCGAACCGCAACGGTTTCAGGGCCGCGATCCCGTCGGCAAAGGCAAAGGGATGGATGCCGCCACGAATGTCGTACACCTGCATGGAATCCCGTTTTCCCATGTCGGAGTCGATCGAATAGAATCCGCCGCCGAGCGAGGCGACGTTTTCCACCGCGTATTCCACGTTGGCGCCACCAACCTTGGTATCCGATTCCGCACGGTCATCGGCTTGAAAATAGACCAGGTCGCCGGACCAGTTACCGCTCTTCATGCGTATAATGCCGGCATATTCGGCGCTGTTGCGGCCGCCGATCCAGTACGCGGCTCGATTGTATCCCGCATAACCTTCATTGGAGAAGAGAAAGCCGTCGCCAAGAACGTACCGCTGGCGGCCAAAGGAGATATCGAGGAAATCCTCGCCCAGGGAACTGAACAGGTTGCCCGAGCGCCAACCGGCATAGGCGTTGTCAATGCGCAGATCATCGACATCGCCGTATTCGACGTTGGTGCCGCCGGCATCGATGCCGCCAAAGGTGTTGGCCTGCACCGCGTCGATCCTGCCGTAGAGGGTCTGGGTACTGGGCAGGGTGAAGCTGGCTTCGAGGCCGGGACGAATGAGGGATTCCCACCAGGAATCCGATTTTTTACCCAGATTGTCTTCCGATTTGCCGAACCAGGAGTTGTCCTGAGTGAAAAAACCGAGGTTGGCTTCAAGGGTCACCTTGGCATAACTGCCGTTTTCTCCGGTATAAAACTGGAGGGGGCTGGTTTGCTCGGCGTCATCGGCCTGGGCATTGCCGGCCATCAGCGTGGCTGACAGCAGGAGGGAGGCGCAGGCTGCCGTGAGCTGGAATGTGGAATGGTGGTTCATTGACTTGATCTCTCCTTGAGTGGGTGAACGTGACGCGGTGTGCGAAGTCGGGCTGCGTACATGGAACTCCGCAGCTGAACATGAATAGCCAATGTTAATTATCCGCTTTAATACCGGTTAATTAAAAGCCAAAAACATGCGTTGCCATTGAAAAAAACAGGCACAATACCACACTGGCGTCATCGTCACAAGAGACAAAAAAATGGAGAGAGACGGCACCTCAGCGACAGAACAGTTCCAGCAGATGCCTGTCCTCGTTGGCTGCGGGGGGAACGTATGCCAAGGGGTCCACCGGATCCCGGGAGGAGATCGGCGTCGGCAGCATGTCCTGACGACTGGCGAACAGATCGAGAAACAGGTCGCAGAGATCGGGGTGAAACTGGGTGCCTCGGTTGCGCTCGATTTCCACGAACGCCTGTTCCACGGTCAGAGCCGATTTGTAGGGCCGGAAGGTGGTCATGGCGTCAAAAGAATCGGCCAGGGCAATGATCGCCGATTCCAGGGGAATTTGATCGTGACGGAGGTTGTCCGGATATCCCTTGCCATCGAACCGTTCATGGTGGTGGCGGATAATGGCGCCCAGTTTTTCCAGTCCGGGCAGGTTGTCAAAAATAGAGGCACCGATCACCGCATGCTGCTGCATCACCTGGTATTCGGCCGGACTCAACTTGCCCGACTTCATCAGGATGCCCTCGGCGATGCCGATCTTGCCGATATCATGAAGGTGCCCCAGCACATGGATAGAATCGCAGTGTTCTTTCGACAGATGCAGTCCCTTGCCAATCAGTTCGGCGATCTCGGAAACCCTCCGTGAATGGCCAGCGGTGTACACATCCTTGATTTCGATGGTCCGGGTCAGACTTTCAATGAACAGGTGAAAATCAATGTTATTCAAACAGGCCATGCGGTTCTCCGCGCCCAAGCGCGCACAATGAAAAACAACACTCCGGGACAAAGGCGGCGCTTCTCCCGGAGTGCACTATGGGTGAGATTAAAATTCGTAGGTCAGGCGGGTGGTGAAGCCGTAGCCGTCCTCGTCGGTGCCGCCGTCGGCCACGGCATAATCCTCGTCGATATAGTATTCGAGGCTCACGGTGGTGCCGTCGAAAATATGCATCGACGTGGCGGCCATATACCGGTGTTCCGGCAGTTCCAGGGCGAGCGCTTCCCAGGTTTTCTGGTAGCCGAGGGCAAACACGGTTTCCTTGTCGAGAATGGCGGTGGTGTAGGCCAACTCGCTGTTCCAGGCCGCCGGTTCGGCGCCGTTCGCGCCAAAGGCGATTTCCGCGGCGTCAAAACTGTCCAGGGCAGTGATGTATTCGGTGATCAAGGAGAAGGCCCGGTATTTGCCGCCCAGATTGAGGCTCAAGCCCGGCACCTGATCGGTGACCGAAAAAACAGAAGCATCTTCGAGGAAATCGGTGATCGTGCTCGAATCCGCGATATTATTCACCCAGGCAACGCCGGCGTTGACCCCCCTGTCCTCCTGCTCGTAGCTGTAAGCCAGCGAGGCGCCGAAGCCGTTGATGCTGTCGTTGTCGTCGTCGGCCGGATCGCTGTTTTCATTCATGCCGTTGTAGCTGAACACGGTGGCCGTGATGCCGTTCTGCTCATAGCCGGCAATCACGCCCTTGGGATTGATTTCGCCAAGAGTTTGGGTCAACGGATCTTGGATCATGTTGGTCGAAAAATCGCCAAACGGCGCAAAGATTTTGCCGCCGGTGAGGAAGAAGGGAAACTCCTCGGTTTTGCCCAGGGTGATGTGGGCCTCGTCCAGATAGAACCGGTCCTCGTCATCACCGTCGTAATCGATCACGATTTTACCGGTGGCCCAGTCGGTCACCTTGACATCCATGATCAGTTCCACGGTGTCGAGGACAAACTCGCTGGAATGGTCCTTTTGAAAATCCTTGCCCAACTTGTAGTCGCCCTCGATCGATCCGCTCAGGCTGACAAACTCGTTGATGTTCGGCCCGCCGCTCTTCTCCTTGACCTGACGGGCGACCTCTGCTTCGATCATCGATTTATGCCGAACCTGCTCCTCCTCGGAGACGGCTCGATCGGCAGCGGGCTGGGCCTGGACGTTTTTTTCCATTTCTGAGATTCGCTGGCTGAGCTGCTGGTTCTGCTGCATCAACTGCTGGACCTGCTGCTTGAGTTGCTCGATTTCAGCCGCCGATGAGGCGGCCTGGGCAGGCAGGACGTTGAGCAGGCACAGCATGCCCGCCGTGGCCACGGCAAGGGGCCGGTTCAGTGTTTTGATCATGGCTTGTTTCCTTGTGCAAAAGTGTTATGAATAAAAATTTTGTAACATACAAAAAATTGTTGAATAATACGGAACGGTTCCAAAGACAATGGAAAAATGCTCAGCCGATCCACTCATAAAACTCCAGGGTGGAAGGGTCGCATGTGCAGCACCCCTTGCAGGCAGTTGCGTGGTCATCGCTTCTGCGGACCTTGCCCTTGGTTATCCAGACGTTGAGCAATGGCCGAAGGGTTTCGACATCGACATTGAAATGGATGGCCGCGTCCCGCAGCGGTGTGATGTTGCGTTGGCGGAGATAATTCTTGAGTTGAATGAGATCCATGAGCCTGCCTCCGTTACCGCCCGGCACCGAGGTTGGCGGAAGCTGGTATTTCGGCACCAACCATTTGCCGGTGCGCCCGTCGTGCCGTGCCCAGATACTTCAGCACCAGGACCACACCAGCAAAGGCTCCCAGATCGGTGCCGATGATCAGCAGGGAATACCCCGGATGGGCAGTGAAATTCACCGCCTGGTAAAAAAGGGTCGAGGCCAGATAGGCGAGAAAGGTGGTCCAGAATCCGGCAAAGGCGGTCCAGGCCAGGTGAGTTTCCCGATACACGGCGGCAATGGCCGCACTGCAGGGAAAGTAAAGCAGAATGAACAGCAGGTAGCTAAAGGCCGCGCTCTGACTGCCGAACAGTGTGACCATGGAGCCGAAGGTGGCGACGCTGACCTCCTGTTCCTCGGCGGCGGTGGCGGCATCGCTGAGGTCGCCCACCGAAATGCCTAACGGATCGGTCAGGGTATCGACCACGCCGAGCAGGTTTTCCGGAATGGTGGCAAAAGCACCGCCGATCCCTCCCCAGAAATCGAAGGCTTCATCAGACGCCTCCTCTCCTTTAACAGCTTGGCGGTCGATCCCTGCATACAGGGCATCCAGGGTACCAACCACCGCCTCCTTGGCAAAAATGCCGGTGAAAATACCGACCATGGCCGGCCAGTTTTCCTCGCTCACGCCCAAGGGTTTGAGCGCCGGGGTAATCACCTTGCTCACCCTGGCCAGGGTCGATTGTTCGGTATCCTCGTTGCCGAAACTGCCGTCGGTGCCCAGGGAATTGAGGAAGGAAAGCACCATGATCACTGGAATCAGGACCTTGCCCGCCTTGAAGAGAAAGGTGGTCAGACGATCATAGGCCCTGAGCAGTACCGAGCGGACCGTGGGCAGGTGGTAGGGCGGCATCTCCATGACAAAGGGCGTCACCTCACCCCTGAGCAGGGTGTTTTTGAGGACCAGACCGGTGAGCACCGCACAACCGATACCCACCAAATACAGGAGAAACACCAGGTTCTGGCCGCCTGCCGGGAAAAAGGCGGCGGCAAACAGAGCGTAGACCGGCAGCCGCGCCCCGCAGGACATGAAGGGATTCATCATCACGGTCAGGGTGCGGTCCCGTTCGTTTTCCAAGGTCCGGGTGGCCATGATGGCCGGCACGTTGCAGCCAAACCCGACCAGCATGGGGACAAAGGCCTTGCCCGGCAACCCGATGAAGCGCATGAACCGGTCCATGACAAAGGCGGCCCGCGCCATGTAGCCCGAATCCTCGAGAAAGGAGAGGCAGAGGAACATGAAACCGATCGGCGGGATGAAGGTGGCCATGGTCTGAACCCCACCGCCGACGCCCGTGGCCAGGATGGCGATCAGCCACTCCGGCGCGTGCCAATGGGTCAGCAACTCGGCAAAGCCGTCGACAAAGAGGGTTCCGGCCAGCTGATCGAAAAAGTCGATGAAAGCCCCGCCGAGATTGATGGTGAACATGAACATCAGGTACATGGCGCCCAGGAAGATCGGAATGCCGAACACGCGACTGAGCACCACCCGGTCGATCCGATCGGACAGGGTGGCGGTGAGTTGGCCGCCTTTTCTGACCAGATCCTGGACCAGCCAGGAAACAAAGCCGTAGCGGCCCGAAGCGATGACGATGTCGATTTCCTCATCCTCCTGCCGTTCTATGGCTCTTCGCGTCTCGGCGATCATTTCCGTGAGCACCGCCCCCAGGGTCAGGTGTTCGACCGGTTGCTCATCCCCTTCCAGCAGTTTCAATGCCAGCCAATGCGGATCGATCTTTCTGACCGCGCACAGATCCTGAAGATTCGCGGCCAACCGTTCGCGGGCCTCCTGCACGGCAGCCGGATACACCACCTGGGCAGCCGGCTTGGTCCCATTGGCGACCGTTTCGAAGATAGCCGCCTTGAGCTGGTCGATGCCCGCATCCTTCGAGGCGGTTAACGGCACCACCGGACAGCCGAGCCGCTGGGCCAAGCCCTGGATATCGATTTCCAGCTTGCGCTCCGCCACCATGTCCATCATGTTGAGGGCAATCAGCATCGGTACCCGCATATCCAGCAACTGGCAGGTCAGGTATAGATTGCGCTCGATATTGGAGGCATCAACGATATTGACGATCAGATCGGCCTCGCGGGAGAGAATGAAATTGCGCGTGACCTTCTCATCCAAGGAGGAAGCGGCAAGCGAATAGATGCCCGGGGTGTCGATGACCTCCACCCGGCAGTGCCCGTACCGGTAGGAACCGGATTTGCGATCCACGGTCACCCCTGGCCAGTTGCCGACCCGCTGCTTGGCGCCGGTCAGACAGTTGAACAAGGTTGTTTTACCGCAATTGGGATTACCCACTACACCGATGACCATCTCGTTCATGGCGTGGCCCTCCTCACCCGCAGCGACCTCGCCTCGTCCTTGCGCAGACTGAGATTGAAATCCCGCACTCTGATCTCCATCGGGTCGCCCATGGGCGCCACCCGGGCAACAACAAATTCGATTCCCTTGATCAACCCCATGGCCAGGAGCTTCTGCCGATACGCCTGCGCGCCCTTGACAAAGCCAAGCACGGTCCCTTTCTCCCCCACGGAAATATCCGCCAATGTCTGTTCCATCTGTTAACACCTGATTACGTTGATTTTATGGGCCATGCCGCCGCCTAGGGCATATCGCGTCCCCGACTTTTCAATCAGCACGGCGCCGCCATTTTGTTTTTGCACCACCATCAATTCATCGTTCAACTGGATGCCCATGCTCAGCAAACGCTCGCGCATCAGTGTTCCGCTGCGAAAAAACACGATTCTCACCTTTTCCCCCTCGCTGGCAATGGCCAAAGGAAACGACGGGATTGGCGCGCCTCCGGCGTTGGCCAACAAGCATCCATTTCGCATTGCTCATCCTCCTTGACCGCTACCGCCCCCTCCGTCTCACAACGAACCCGCGTTCGAGCACGCGGGACGGACAGCAGTACGACTGTTCTTGAATATTTAGCCAAAACTAATTTTGGCGAATATACTCAAGAACAATATGGAGTCAATAATTTTTTAAGCCTAGTCTAATTTTTGCCACCTATACGGCAGCAGCGGCTGAATCATGGAACCGCTGATCAGTAGCATCGAGAGGCAAGAAAAACGCAGGAAAAGGGACAAGGAGAGGAGAGGAGCCGGATTTGGCGCGTGTATTCTGTTGAACTTTTTTTTCGGAACTGTATGTTCTTTGGACACATTCCCTGCCCCCTCCATCAAGGGATGGGCGGTAGCACTTGATCAATCATCAAAAAAATTGAACACAAGCTAAGGCAAAATAGATTTTTCTTTCATCAGGTTTTTTTGTAAACATACCAGTAGTTTTTAAGTATTTTTATAAAAAATAGCAAAAAATCTTCATTTTTACTGATAATTATCACAAAATCAACCTGTTTACCCCCTCAACGGAGGCTAAAGACAAGACTGTTACAGCAAAATGCAATAAACGGGCAGCCTCTTTCCTGTAAATGTGGGCAGCCGCGATTGAACAAATATATAAATTTTTCTTATATAAAAAGTGTCCGGCTAGCAATCCGGCCGGTATATTGACCAAATCGTACGGGGTACCCTTATGAAAGAAACGAAATACAGCATTTGTGGTATGTGCGCCGTGCGCTGCCCCGTGGCTGTGCACCTGGAAAACGACAAACCTGTGTGGATCGAAGGCAACAGCCATGACGGCGGCATGGGACGTAGCCTGTGCGCCAAGGGCGGCGCCGCCTTTGCTCAGCGACTGGACCGGCAACGGCCCACGGCTCCCCTGTTGCGCCGTGGGCAACGGGGCGAGGGCGAGTGGCGGGAAGTTTCCTGGGACGAGGCCTTTGACTACATCACCACCCGGCTCAATGCCATCATTGCCGAACACGGCGGCCGTTCGATCATGTTCTCTGACCGCGGCGGTCCCTTCGCCGACCTGCGGCAGGCCTTTGTCAAGGCTCTGGGATCCCCCAATTACCACAACCACGACTGCACCTGCGGCCGCAACGTCCATCATGCCTCCAAATCGGTCTATGGCCTGGGGCGCAAGGACTTTGCCTACGATTACGAAAACGCTCGGCATATCGTCCTTTTTGGCCGCAACATCACCGAGTCGCTCAAAGTCAAAGAAGTGAAGAGCTTTCTCAAGGGGATCAAAAACGGGGCACGGGTGACCTATATCGATCCGCGGGCCTCGGTTACCGCCGGCAAGGCCAGCCGTTACTGGCAGATCAAACCGGGTACCGACTACGCCCTGCTGTTGGGCATTGCCCACTGTCTCGTTGCCAACAATTACTACGATCTCGACTTTGTTGACCGCTACGTCAACGGCATGGCCGAATTCAAGGCCTTTCTCGAGCCCTACACCCCCCAATGGGCCGCTGGCGAGACCGGCATCGCCGCCGAGGAAATCGAAACCTTCTGCCGCGAGCTCAACGAGGACCGGCCCAAGGTGATCATTCATCCGGGTTGGATGCTGGCCCGTTACCGCGACTCCTTCCATGCCTCGCGGATGATTCATATCATCAACGCCCTCATGGGCAGCATCGAACAGCCCGGCGGCCTGTTCTACCCCAAAGGACCCAAGGATGCCGGCAAATCCGGGCTCAAAAGTCTGGCTGCCCTGGTACCGGCGGTGAACGAGGATCGCGCCGACGGCTGCGGCAGTCGCTACCCCCAATGGGACAAGGGGGCGGGCATGCTCCAGACCGCCTACGAAGCCATCGACACCGGTGTGCCCTACCCGGTCAAAGCCTACTTTATCCATCGCCACAATCCCTTCATCGCCCTGCCCGACACCAAGGAGCAGCGGCGGATTCTCGACAAACTCGACCTGATCGTGGCCGTGGATGTTAACTTCTCGGAAACCGCCTGGTTCGCCGATGTCATCCTCCCGGAGAGCACCTTTATTGAACGTGCCTCCATCCTGCGCACGGAAAAGGGACTCAAACCCGGTTTCGGCCGCCGGCAACAGTGCGTCAAGCCCTTGAACAACACCAAGGCTGGCTGGGAAATCTATATTGAACTGGCCAAGCGGATGGGCAAGGGCGAATACTTCCCGTTCAATTCCATCGAGGATATCTGGCAGTACCAGTTGCAGGATACCGGCCTTAGTGTGACTGATTTCGACGCCAAGGGATTTGTTAAACTGAGCGACAAACCCCTCTGGCTTGACCGCGACAAACTCAAATTCGGCACCGATTCCGGCAAGATCGAACTGGTCAATGCCAAGTGGGAGGCCATGGGGATCGCTTCACTGCCGCCCTATGAACCACCCCTGGCGCCGCCCGAGGGCAGCTTCCGGTTGCTGTTTGGCCGCAACGGCTACCAGGCCCATGGCCAGCACCAGAACAATCCCATCCTTGCCGATCTGCTCGATGTTAACAAGTTGTGGATCAACACCGCTGCCGCCAAGCGGCTGGGAATCAAGAACGGCGACCAGGTTCTGGTGAAGAACGGCGATGAAGAGGGTCGGATTGCCGCCTACGTCACCGACCTGATCCATCCCGAGGCGGTGTTCATGCTCCATGGCTTTGGCACCGATGTGCCCGCCAAAAAACGATCCGTTGGCAAGGGGCTGGCCGACCAGCTGTACATGCAAGGAAAACTCAAGGAATGGGACAAGGCCGGCGGCGGTCTCAACCTGGCGGAAAGTTTTGTTACCGTTACCCCGGTTTAAGCGCAGGAGAAACACCATGAGCAACTATATCGTCACCCAGAACGTGGCCGACTGCATCGGCTGCCGGGCCTGCGAGGTCCATTGCAAGGACAAGAACAACAGCGGTCCCGGCGCCTTCTATTGCAGGATGATCGAGGTGAGTTCGAGCGAGACCTCGCCGCCACGCATCGATTTTGTCTACCTGTCCTGCTTCCACTGCGAAAAACCGTGGTGTGTCGATGCCTGCCCCACCGGCGCCATGCGGCGGCGCGACAAGGATGGCATCGTCTATGTCGAAGAGAAGGCCTGTGTCGGCTGCAAGGCCTGCATCACCGCCTGCCCCTGGACCGTGCCCCAATGGAACCCGGAAACGGGCAAGGTGGGCAAGTGCGACCTGTGCATGGACCGCATCGATCAAGGACTGGAACCGGCCTGTGTCACCAAATGCACCACCGGCTGCCTGAGCTTCACCACCCCGTCGGCGGCCTCGCAGGCAGCCCGCCAAGCCTTCGCCGAACAGCTGATGCTCAACCGGCGCTGAAAGGAGTGTAGCCATGGACGCGATCCCTGGGGAATATCTCGGTATTCTGCTGCTGCTCATCTTCGGCATTCTCTTTGGCGTGCTGACCCTGTTTGTGGGTCGGTTTTTTCGCCTCAGCCGGCCCTACCGCGAAAAGCTGATTGCCTATGAATCGGGCAACGAGCCCACCGCGGCCCCGCGGATGCGCTTCTCGGTCAAGTTTTACCTGATCGCCATCCTCTTTGTGGTCTTCGATGTCGAGTGCATCTATCTTTATCCCTGGGCGGTCAGTTATGACCGCCTGGGCCTGTTCGCCCTGGTGGAGATGCTCCTGTTCATCGCGCTGCTCCTGGTCGGCTATGTCTACGCCTGGAAGAAGGGGGTCCTGCAATGGGAGAAATAAGTGATCCAACCATGGTCAAGCTGGAGGAGGGGGTGCGCTACATCCCCGGGGCCAATGCCATCCTGGGGCCGCTGAACAAGCTGGTCAACTGGGGCCGGGCCGGGTCCATCTGGCCGGTCACCTTTGGTTTGGCCTGCTGCGCCATCGAGATGATGGATGCCGGTGCCTCCACCAACGATCTCGACCGCTTCGGCATCCTCTTCCGCGCCAGCCCCCGTCAGGCGGATTGCATGGTGGTGGCCGGCACGCTGAGCAAGAAAATGGCGCCGGTGTTGCGGAGGGTCTACGATCAGATGCCCGAGCCCCGTTATGTGCTGGCCATGGGCAGCTGCGCCTGCAGCGGCGGGGTATTTGACACCTACGCCGTCACCCAGGGGGTGGATCAGATCATCCCGGTGGACGTCTATGTCCCCGGCTGCCCGCCCCGTCCCGAGGCCTTGCTGGAGGGCTTCCTCAAACTCCAGGAAAAAATTCTCAAGGAGCAGTTCCGATGGAGCCAGTGGCGATAATCGATCGGCTGCGCGCCGAGTTTCCCGACGAGGTTGTGCAGGGCTACGTCAACCAGGGCCAGGGCGCGGTGGTGATCCGTTCCGGCCGCATCGTCGAGATGCTGCGCTGGCTGCGCGATAGCGACGACCTGCGGATGAACCACCTGCGCTCGCTGTGCGGGGTGGATAACCTACGGCGCAAGGGGCCGGGGTTGTCACGTTTTGAGGTGGTGTACAATCTCTATTCCATCCCCCTGCGCCACGAGATCCGATTGCGGGCCGAGGTGGGCGACAAGGACCCGGCCATTGATTCGGTGGTCGAACTGTGGCCGGGCGCCGACTGGCTGGAGCGTGAAACCTTTGACCTGATGGGTATCCGTTTCACCAATCACCCCAACCTGCACCGGGTGCTGCTGCCCGAGGATTGGGTCGGCCATCCGCTGCGCAAGGATTATCCCCTCAAGGGCAAGGAAGAGTGGGCCGGAATGACCGAGCTGCTCGACAAGATCAAGGAATTGGATCAGCACGGCTTTGATCCCGAAGGACACGCCCACGGACAGAGCGCACCCGAGCAGGAGGATGACTGATGACCCGGCCGATCAAACAACATCTGGAAATTCCGGTGGCCGACGGCGCGGGCGAACGCTATTCCCTGCGCATGGGGCCGCAGCATCCGGCCACCCACGGCGTGCTCCGGGTCGATCTCGAATTGGATGGCGAAACCATCATCGAGTGCATTCCCCAGGTGGGCTATCTGCATCGGGGTTTTGAAAAACTGGCGGAAAACAAAACCTATGCCCAGGCCCTGATCCTCACCGACCGGCTCGACTACATCGCGGCCATGGCCAACAATGTCGGCTACTGCGTGGCGGTGGAGCGGCTGCTGGGCATCTCGGTGCCGCTGCGCGCCCAATATATCCGCACCATAGTCGGCGAGATGTCGCGTCTGTGCTCGCACCTGCTGTGGCTGGCCACCCATGCCCTGGATATCGGAGCCATGACCGTATTTCTCTACTGTTTTCGCGAGCGCGAGATTCTGCTCGACCTGTTCGAGGAGCTGTGCGGGGCCCGGCTGACCTTTTCCTATCCCCGTATCGGCGGCGTGCGCCAGGATGTGACCTCGTATTTCGTCGATGAACTGCAACGGTTTCTCGACATGTTTCCCTCCAAGATCGAGGAATACGAGACCCTGATCGACACCAACCGCATCTGGCTCAAACGCACGGTCGGCGTTGGCACGCTCACCGGCGAGGAGGCCCTGGCACTTGGCCTGACCGGCGCCTGCCTGCGCGGCTCGGGTGTGGATTACGACATCCGCAAGCATCAGCCCTACGACGCCTACCCTTTAGTCGATTTCGAGGTGCCACTCGGCAGCGACGGCGACATCTACGCCCGGTATCGTTGCCGCATGGAAGAGATGCACCAGTCGGTGCGCATCATCCAGCAGTGCATCGATCAACTGCCGCCCGGTCCGATCATCGGCCCGGACGCCCCGGACCTGGTGATGCCCAACAAGGTGCCGGCCCGCATCGAGGCCGGGACCAACGAGTACGGCACCGGCCTGATCAAGCTGATCCGTGATCGCAATCTGTATATTTCCGGCGATGTCTATGTGGCCACCGAAGTGCCCAAGGGCGAGTTGGGTTTTTATTTCATCTCCGACGGCAACAACCGCCCCTACCGGATGCACATCCGCTCACCCTCCTTCATTCACATCGGGGCGCTGGCGGCCATTGCCAAAGGTGAACTGATCGCCGACCTGATCGCCAACATCGGCAGCCTGGACGTGGTCCTGGGTGAATCCGACCGGTAAATCGGCCGTGTCTGTCTGATCAACGAGGAACCTATGAATATTCTGCTCACCCTGGTGTGGCTCCTGATCCTCTTCGCCGTGGTCATGCTCCATGTGGCCTATGCGACCTATTTCGAGCGCAAGATCATCGGCCACATGCAGGTCCGTCTCGGGCCGATGCGGGTCGGCTGGCACGGTCTGCTCCAGCCCATTGCCGACGGCATCAAAAGTTTCTTCAAGGAAGATATCATCCCGGAGAACGCCGACAAGCCGACCTTCCTCGCCGCGCCGATCATTTGTCTGGTGGCGATGATGACCTCCCTGGCGGTGCTGCCCTTTGCCAAGGGCTGGGTGCTGGCGGATATCGACATCGGGCTGCTGTTCATCTTTGCCATGAGTTCCCTGGCCAGTTACGGCGTGGTCCTGGCAGGCTGGGCCTCGAACTCCAAGTACAGCTTTCTCGGCGGCCTGCGCTCCATGGCCCAGGTGATCAGCTACGAGATCAGCATGGGCCTCAGTCTGGTAGGGGTGATGCTCATGGCCGGCTCGCTTAACCTGAGCGAGATTGTCGAGGCCCAGGGCGATTCATTCCTGGGCATGTACCTCATGCCCCAGTGCATCGGTTTCTTCGTCTTTTTCATCAGCATGCTGGCCGAGACCAATCGGGTCCCCTTTGATCTGCCCGAGGCGGAAACCGAGCTGGTGTCCGGCTACTGCACCGAATACAGCGGCATGCGCTACGCCATCTTCTTCATGGCCGAATACATCGGCATGATGGTCATGGCCTCCATCGCCACCATCTGTTTTCTCGGCGGCTGGAACGGTCCCTTTGCCGTGCCGTTCTTCCCGCCGCTGTGGTTCGTGCTCAAGGTCTACCTGTTCATGTTTCTCTTCATATGGATTCGGGCCACCCTGCCACGCTACCGCTACGATCAGCTGATGGATCTCGGCTGGAAATTGCTCATCCCGCTGGCGCTGGTCAATATCGTCCTCACCGCCTGCCTGAAGGCGCTCATCAGTTAGAGGAGGGGAGGGAAACTCCAAACCATGCAGATTCAATACAAACCCCGACGCGGACTCCTGGCGACCATTTTCCAGGCGGAGATCCTCCAGGGCATGACCCTGACCCTGAAGCGGCTCTTTTCCAAGCCGATCACCCGCCAGTATCCCGAGGAAAAACCGCGCATCCGTCCCGGCTTTCGCGGCCAGCACGCCCTGGTGCGCGATCCCGAGACCAAGGACTGCAAGTGCATCGGATGCATGCGTTGCGCCATGGTTTGTCCGTCGCGCTGCATCCGCATCCGCTCCCACAAGGACAAGGAACCGGGCAGCCGTCGGATCATCGACTGCTACCGCATCGAATCGCTGCGCTGCGTCTACTGCGGCTACTGCGAGGAGGTTTGTCCGGTCAATGCCATCGTCCTTACCGAGGTCTTTGAGTACGGCTCCTATGAGCGGCCCTCGCTCTACTTCACCCGGGAACAGTTGTTGGCCAACTGGGACCGGTTTGTGGCGGAAAAGGGCGCAGAGATGGAGACCTATGTCAATCCTTTCTGGCGGCCGCGCGGCCTGCCTGAAGAGGGACTGCCCGCCCCCAAACGGCTGCCGGTGTCGCCCGAGTGGAGCGGCGAGCAGCAGGTGGTGGGCAGAAAGTGGCGGCAGCATCTACCGCCGGAACAATCCTGAGGAGGGGCCATGTTTCTCCAGTTCTTTTTCGGCTACTGCGCGCTGATGATCATTGCCAGCGGCATCCTGGCCATCAGTTTGCGCAACCTGGTGCACAGCGTGCTCATGGTGCTGGTGCTGTTCTTTCACATGGCCGGCCTCTATCTGACCCTGAACGCCGAGTTCTTGGCTGCGGTGCAGATCATCGTCTATGCCGGCGCCATTCTCGTGCTCTACCTCTTTGTGCTCTTTCTGGTCAGCCTGCGCGAGGAACTGCATTTGGACGCCTTTGTCCCGGGGGCTTGGCTTGGGCGGATCATTGCCGTTGGTCTGGCCGTGGGGCTATTGTATGTCATCCCCGCCTTTACCCTGGGCGAGAAGGGGACCTGGTCGGTCAGTGCCATCCGCGAGTTGACCCACACCAAGGCCCTGGGCCAGGAGTTGTATTCCGCCTATTTGCTCCCCTTTGAGATCGCCGGCCTGATTCTGCTGGTTGCCCTGATCGGCGGCCTGGTGCTGGCGCGCCGGGAGGAGGTACCTCTGCCCGGTGCGGATGCGGACCCATCCCCGGAACACAAGGAGGTGGCGCGATGATCCCCCTGTCCTGGTACATGGCCCTGGCCGCGATCCTGTTCTGCATCGGGGTGTGCGGCTTTCTCACCCGGCGCAACGTGATCATCATGTTTCTCTCCATCGAGCTGATGCTCAACGGCGTCAACCTCAACCTGGTGGCGCTGAGTCATTTCATGGACAGTGTCCGCGGCCAGGCCTTCACCTTTTTCATCATCACCGTGGCCGCGGCCGAGGCCGCCATCGGTTTGGGCATCGCTATCGCCCTCTACCGCAGCCGGCGCAGCGTGCACGTCGATACCATCAACCACCTCAAGGGATAACAATATGCCGGCCTCACTGCTTGCCATCCCGCTTCTGCCGCTGGCCTCCTTTGTCCTCACCCTGTTGCTGGGCAAACGCTGGGGAACCCGGGCCCATTGGCTGCCGATCATCACCGTGCTGCTCTCCTTTGGTTGCGCCCTGGCTACCTTGTTCCGAGTTCAGTCCGGGACGATCATCAATCAGGACCTCTACACCTGGATCGAGTCGGGCACCCTGCGGGTCTCGGTCGGCTTCCTGGTTGATCAGCTGACCGCGGTGATGCTGATCGTGGTCACTTCCATCAGTTCGCTGGTGCATATCTATTCGGTGGGCTACATGAAAGGCGAAGAGGGCTATTACCGCTTTTTTGCCTATCTGAGCCTGTTCACCTTCTCCATGCTGATGCTGGTGCTGGGCAACAACTTCCTCCAGCTCTTTTTCGGTTGGGAGGCGGTGGGCCTGTCGTCCTATCTGCTGATCGGTTTTTACTATGAGAAGCAGTCGGCCTCGGATGCGGGCAAAAAGGCCTTTATTGTCAACCGGTTTGGCGATTTTGGCTTCATCTTGGGGTTGTTTCTCATTTTCACTCAGTTCGGCAGCCTCCACTATCAGGAGGTCTTCAGCCGAGTGGGTTCTCTTGACGGGCAGACCCTCTCCCTGTTCGGCACCCCGGTCAGTGTGGCAACCCTGATAGCCCTACTGCTGTTCTGTGGGGCCATTGGCAAGTCGGCCCAGATGCCGCTCCACGTCTGGTTGCCCGATGCCATGGAAGGGCCGACTCCGGTCAGCGCCCTGATCCATGCCGCCACCATGGTCACGGCCGGTGTTTTTTTAGTTGCCCGCTGTAATCCGATTTTCGAACTGTCCCACTTCACCCTGAACCTGATCACCGTGTTGGGTGCCATCACCGCCCTGTTCGCCGCCACCATCGCCCTGGTCCAGACCGACATCAAGCGGGTGGTGGCCTATTCCACGGTCAGCCAACTGGCCTACATGTTCATCGGCTGCGGCGTCGGTGCCTACTCGGCCGGCATCTTCCATCTCTTCACCCACGCCTACTTCAAGGCCCTGCTCTTTCTCGGCTGTGGTTCGGTTATTCTCGGCATGCATCACCAACAGGACGTGCGCTCCATGGGCGGCCTCAAGCAGTACATGCCGATCACCTACTGGACCTTTCTCCTCGCCTCGCTATCCATCTCCGGCGTGCCTGGACTGGCCGGGTTTTTCAGCAAGGACGAGATCCTGCTCATGGCCTTCAACACCCCTCTGGCCGCCGGCAAATTCGCCTGGGCCATCGGCACGCTGGTGGCCTTCATGACCGCCTTCTACTCGTTCCGCCTCTTTTTTCTTATCTTTCACGGCGAGTTCCGGGGCACCGACCACCAGCGCGATCATCTCCATGAATCACCCCTGGTGGTCACCCTGCCGCTGATGCTGCTGGCCTGCGGCGCCGTGGCTGCCGGATGGTTTGGCGTGCCTGCCATCCTCGGCGGTGACAACCACTGGGCCCATTTCCTGGAGCCGGTGCTCGGCCATCCCCCTATCCATGTCTCCGGAACCGTGGAGGCCCTGCTCATGGGGAGCTCGATCCTCGCCGGTGTCTGCGGGATCGGCCTGGCCTTTTACCTGTACCGGCTCAAGCCGCAGCTGCCGACGCTGCTGGCCGAACGACTCTCCTTTGTCTACAGGCTGCTGCTGAACAAGTATTACATCGACGAACTGTACATTGGCGCCATCGTCAAGCCCACCCTGGCCTTCAGCCACGGCGTGCTGTTGCGGCTGGTGGACTTGGCCTGCATCGAAGGAGTGGTCAACGGCTTGCCCCGAGCCATTGGCGCTTTTTCCCAACGTCTGCGGCGCATCCAGGACGGCCAGGTCTCGCACTATCTCGCCTGGATGGGCGGTGGCGCCCTGGCCCTGGTGGTGGTCCTGCTGATCGGCCGTTAACTCGAACCCTTACTCGCGGAAGTGTCGTCCATGTCGATTCCTCTTCTCAGCACCCTGATCTTCTTTCCGGTCCTCGGCGGCCTGTCGCTGCTGATCGTCCCCCGGCAACAGACCGCCACCATCCGCTTGATGGCTCTGTTCGTCAGCCTGGTCGAGTTGTTGCTCACCCTGCCGGTGGTCCTCCTCTTTGACAAGACCACCGCCCGGATGCAGTTCACCGAACTCCATCCCTGGATCAGCACCCTCAACATCAATTACAGCCTGGGCATCGACGGCATCAGCATTCTCTTCCTCCTGCTCACCGCCCTGATCACCCTGCTCTCGGTGCTGGTCTCCTGGGAGGCGATCCACGACAAGGTCCAGGAGTTCTTTGTCGCCCTGCTGCTGCTGGAGGGGGCGATGATGGGGGTGTTCTGCGCCCTTGATTTCTTCCTGTTTTATATCTTTTGGGAGGCCATGCTTATCCCGATGTTCCTGATCATCGGCATCTGGGGCGGTCCCAACCGGATCTACGCCACGGTTAAGTTTTTTCTCTACACCCTGGTCGGCAGCCTGCTGATGCTGGTGGGCATCATCCTCTTGTACCAAAACGGCGGCCATACCTTTGATATCCTCAAGCTGGCCGGGCAAAACTATTCCCTCAAACTGCAGCTGATCCTTTTCTGGGCCTTTTTCGCCGCCTTTGCGGTCAAGGTACCGATGTGGCCGGTGCACACCTGGCTGCCGGATGCCCACACCGAGGCCCCGGCCGCCGGTTCGGTCATCTTGGCCGGCGTGCTGATCAAAATGGGGGCCTACGGGTTCTTGCGCTTCTCCCTGCCCATCCTGCCTGAGGCCACCCAGCAGATGCTTGTGCCCATGCTGGTCCTGTCGGTGATTGCCATCGTCTACGGGGCCATCATCTGCCTGGCCCAGACCGATCTCAAGCGGCTGATCGCCTACAGCTCGGTAAGCCACATGGGGTTCGTGACGCTCGGCCTGTTCGCCCTCAACCAGCGTGGTTTGGAAGGCGCCATCCTGCAGATGATCAATCACGGTGTGGTCACCGGTGCCCTGTTTCTCGCCATCGGCATGATTTATGAACGGACCCACACCCGCGAGATCAGCGCCTACGGCGGCCTGGCCACCACCATGCCGGTTTTTGCCGGTTTTTTTCTGCTGTTCACCCTGGCGGCGGTGGGCCTCCCCGGCACCAACGGCTTCATCGGCGAGTTTCTCATCCTCCTCGGCGGCTTTGAACGTGCGCCGTGGGCAGCGGTCGTGGCCGCTTCCGGCCTGATCCTCGGGGCCTGGTACATGCTGTGGCTCTACCAGCGTATCTTTTTCAACGAGGTCAGCACCTCCCTGCACGGGTTGACGCAGCTCAACCTACGCGAGATCCTGACACTCACTCCCATGGTGGTGCTGATCTTCTGGATTGGCCTCTATCCCAATGCACTGCTGGGCTTTCTCCACGTTTCGGTCGGCCATCTGCTCGATCAGGTCAACGGTGTCGGCCTGGCCGGGCCGGTGCTGCCGCCCGTCAACCTTCCCTGATTTTTTCGCGACACGGATAAAGGAGCGCGTATGATTGCAACTGTGGCTGTCAACTGGGCCGCCGTGGAACCCATCCTCCCTGAACTGCTGCTGATCACCATCGGCGTGCTGCTGATCGGCTGCGACCTGTTCCTGCCCCGTCAGCGGCAACTGCTGCCGTGGCTGACCGTGATCGGCTGCCTCACGGCCCTGGCCATGATCTTGGGCTCCCGGCCGACCGTCGCCTTTGGCGGCATGTTTCTTGCCGACGGCTATGCCATGGTGTTCAAGACCATCTGTCTGGGATCGGTGATCCTGAGCGTGCTGATGAGCGAGCATTTTTGCCGCGTTATCGGTTTGCGCCAAGGCGAATACTACAGCCTCATGCTCTTCTCCCTGGTGGGTATGCTGCTGATGGCCTCAGCCGGCGACCTGATGGTACTCTACCTGGGCCTGGAGCTGATGGCCCTGCCGATCTATGCCCTGGTTGGGTTGCACAAGCGCGAGCAGCGGACCAGCGAGGCGGCGATCAAATATTTCCTCATGGGCTCCTTTGGCTCGGCCCTGCTGCTGTTTGGCATGTCCATGGTCTACGGCCTGACCGGCACCACCGAGATCGCCCGCATCGCCGAGCTGATCGGCTCCCGGCAACTGGTCGCCAATCCGGCCCTGCTCGCCGGGCTGGGTCTGCTCTTGGCGGGCTTCTGCTTCAAGGTCGCGGTGGCCCCTTTTCACCTCTGGACTCCGGATGTCTACGAGGGCGCACCCACCATTGTCACCGCCTTCATGTCCGTCGGTCCCAAGGCGGCCGGATTTGCCATCTTCGGCCGCGTGCTCTTTGTCGGTCTACCCGAGTTGCACGGCCACTGGGGACCGGTGCTGGCGGTGCTCGCCCTGCTGACCATGGCGGTGGGCAACATCACGGCCCTGTGCCAGCAGAGCCTCAAGCGGATGCTCGCCTACTCGGCCATCGCCCATGCCGGCTATGCCCTGCTGGGCCTGCTCGCCGGAACCGCCGAGGGTATGGCCGCCACCATGACCTATCTGATGGTCTACCTGTTCATGAACATCGGCGCCTTTGCCATCCTCATGCTCCTGGCCACGCCGGATGCGCCCTGTGAATCCATCGACGACTGCAAGGGGCTGGCCAGCCGCAACCCGGTGGCCGCGGCCCTGATGCTGGTCTTCCTCTTCTCGCTCACCGGCATTCCGCCCACCGGCGGCTTCATCGGCAAGTTCTACCTGCTCAAGGCCGCCTTTATTGCCGGCTACCCCCTGACCGTGGTCGGCGCGGTCCTGTTCAGCGCCATTTCCGCCTTCTTTTACCTGCGGGTGGTGCGCTTTATGTACATGGAGGCTCCGCAGCAAACGGCCACCCTCCAATTTTCGCCCGGGATGCGGGCCGCCCTTGGCCTCTGCCTGCTGGGTGTGCTTGGTCTGGGACTGTTTCCCGGCTCACTGCTCAACTGGACCGTGTCGGCGTTCTCGGGGATGTAAACAGTCCCCAAACCAATCCCGCGCCATCACCGGCGGTATGCGGCAACCAACAAAAAAGATCGAACGAAAGCGCGCTCACCGCACGGTTTCCATTGAGTTTTCCCTATTGTTTCAGCGCCATGTTTCCGAAGAACAGGTACCCTCTTCCTTTTTCAACCTTTCACCTGACGGAACCACGATGCGAAATGGATTACTCGTGATAGTGTTGCTGACTGGCCTGGCGCTGGCAACCGGCTGCACCCAAAGCAAAGGCTCCCTGTTTGGCGGCCAGGAGACCATCGAATCCGCTTCCCAATGGAATGTGCTGGCCAACGATGTCGCCAATCGGATCAACAGTGAACTGATGCGGCAACATTATCTCACCGCTTCGGTCTTTGTTCGGCATAGTTGCGGCACACCCGAAAAGTGCGGGGAAGGCGGGACCTTTCCCTTTGACGAGGGATTCAACGATCTCCTGACCACCCAACTGGTCAATTTCGGCGTCCACACCATGGTGGCACCGGAACACGCCAACCTAGTGGTCGACTACAAGGTGCAAACCCTCTACCATCCGTCTGACTGGCGTTCGTGGCATTGGCCCAAGCCAGGCGTACTTACCGCCCTGGCTGCGGGAATCAGCGTCATCCGCGACGCACCGTGGGAGATCATTCCCGTCGCTGCGGCCGTCGATATGTTCCGCGCCAATTACCGCCACGACGGCCAATACGAGGTGATCATCACCGTTTCCATTGTCGACAAGAACCGCTATGTGACGCGATTCTCCGACGTATACTTCATCAACAACGGCGACTTCTGGCAGTATCGGCCAACCGCCCCCGCGCCTGAAATTCAGCTCACCAGCCCGAGCGGCCCGGCTGCGCCTGCAACGACCCGGAAAACCAGCCTATGAAGTCATTTTTCCGCTCCTGCTGTGTGTTCGTGGTCTGCCTGCTGCTTTGTCTGAGCCTGTCCGCTTGTAGCGATTTCAACGGCACCCGCCTCGAACCGTTTTTGGGCGGCGATGTCAATCTGGTCGAACTGGGCGACAAAGTGGCCGAAACCCTGATCATGCAAACCTTGCCGCCCCTCATCCCGCACCAGGGTGATCAGCCGATTCTGATCACCACCTTGGTCAACAATGACAACCTCTCCGATACCTCCAGTTTTGGCCGTAGTTTTCAAAACAACATCGCTGCCGGTTTCGTGGCCCGCGGTTACACGGTCAAGGAACTCAAGCTGCGCCGGGATCTGTTGGTCGAACTGCACAAGGGCGAATTCATGCTCACCCGCAACCTGGCGGAAATGGCCGGTATCCAGCGGGCCCAGGCCGTGGTGGTCGGCACCTATGCCCTGGCCAACAGGGTGATGTATCTTTCCGTGCGCTTAGTCTCGCCCAAGGACCAGACCATCAAGGCCACCTATGAGGACAAACTCACGCTCGACGCCAACAGCCTGCGCATGCT
Source organism: Desulfobulbus propionicus DSM 2032 (assembly GCF_000186885.1). Taxonomy (GTDB): domain Bacteria; phylum Desulfobacterota; class Desulfobulbia; order Desulfobulbales; family Desulfobulbaceae; genus Desulfobulbus; species Desulfobulbus propionicus. Next base: position 2,146,807 of record NC_014972.1, read on the forward strand.
GGGATTGCGCATAAAAAACGGCGCGGACCGGGATCCCATCGAACCGGCCCTGCCGCCCAGCCCGTCGGTGCTCGATGATCTCCTCTACTGACCATCAGCCCTGCCCCAATCCCCGGCCGTCATGGCTTTAAAACGCGCCCCTTCCCTGCCGATCAAGACAGCGGCCACCCCCAGGCCAGCTGGTGCGGTTCGCGGAGCACATTCGTGAAGCAGTTCCTCGCCAACAGTCTGCGATCCGCCGTGCAGAGCGGCCTGTTGATCCTCAAGTTCGTGGTGCCGCTGTATCTCCTGGCCGATATACTGCTCTATTTCGATCTCCTGCGTCCCCTCGGTTTTCTTTTTGCCCCGGTAACCAGCCTGCTCGACCTGCCGCCGGAGGCTGCGGTGGCCTTGGCCGGCGGGGTGCTGATCAACATCTATGCCGGTATCGCCTTTGCCGCGCCCCTGGACCTTTCTCCTTATCAGTGGACCGTGCTCGCGGTCTTTCTCGGCGTCTGCCACTCGATGATCGTCGAAAGCGCCATCATGGCCAAGCTGGGGATCTCCTACGGCTATTCCATCCTCCTGCGGGGTTTTGGTGCCTGCCTGACCGTCCTCCCGGTGCTGTTTCTGCCCGCCTCCCTGTTCAGTCAGCAACAGCAACACGATACACTCACCCTGCCGCGGTACGACGATTTCTGGCAGATGCTCTTCCATTCCCTGCACAAAGCCGTGGTGCTGTCGGTGGAGATCATCCTGCTGATCAGCCTGATTATCGTGGTCATGGATTTGCTCAAGGCGAGCCGTCTGCTCCAGGCGCGCCTGGAAAAGGTCAACACCGCCTTCTCGATCATCGTCGGCCAACTGCTCGGCATTACCTATGGGGCCGGCATTCTCATCCGCGAGGCCAGCCGGGGCGCGCTCAGCCGCGAGGATATATTTTTCATCGGCACCTTTCTCATGATCTGTCACTCGATTGTCGAGGATGTGTTGCTGTTTGTCCTGTTCGGGGCCAATTATTGGGTTATACTCGGTGTCCGTCTGACCGCGGCCCTGGTGCTCAGCGCTCTCCTCCTGCGCGTTTTTCGTCTCGTTTCGCTCGACTGGGTCATCCGGCCCTGAGCATCCAGCGTGCATGGAAGGCGTACCCGGTTCTTGCGGCCGCCAACGCAGCCACCCGATGGCCTGACCGCCCCCAAGGCTGCAACGCCCTCAAAGGAGACCGATTCGTGTCTGTTCGCACCCTGCTCCGCCAACACTCCATCCTGACCAAGATCTACTTCTGCACGGTCATCACCTTTTGCTCCCTGTACGCGGCCCAACCGATCCAACCGGTTTTCCAGCACGAATTCGCGCTGACCTCGTTTCAGGCCATCCTGTTCACCACCCTGATGATGCTGCCGCTCGGCTTTGCGCCGATGTTCTACGGGGTGCTGCTGGAATCGCTCTCCGCCCGCCTGATCGTGCGCACCGCCGTCCTGCTGCTCGGGGGCTTGGAACTGGTGTTCAGCCAAACCAGCAACTATCTGCTGCTCTTGATTCTGCGCGGCCTCCAGGGCATGGTCATCCCGGCCATTCTCACCTCGCTGGTCAGCTATATCTCCTTCACCGCGCCACGCGAGGATGTGCAGACGGCCATCGCCCGCTACATCGCGGCCACCATTCTCGGCGGTTTCCTGGGACGTTTCCTGTCCGGGCTGTGCACCGATCTGTTCGGCTGGCGGTTTTTCTTCTTTCTCCTGGGTGCACTGCTGCTCTGGGCCTTTTTCCTCCTGCGCACCCTGGAAAAGGATGCCAACCTTGCCTACAGCCGGCCCAAGGCGGCCGAGGTGATGGAATTGATCAGGCAGCCGCAGTTTTTCTGGCTCTACTGCACCATTTTTGCGGTCTTCTTCGTTTTCGCCGGCCTGCTCAATTTCCTGCCCTTTCAGCTGAAAGCGATCAATCCGGCCTTTCGCGAAACCGGCATCGGTTTCATGTATTTCGGTTATGTGATGGGGATCTTGGTGTCGCTCAACGTGCGGCGGATGATCAGTCTGTTCGGCTCGGAAACCAAGGTGGCCATGAGCGGCCTCTTTCTCTACATCGTCGGCATCTGCGGCTTCATGATCCCCGATCACCGAGCCATGTTCCTTGCCATGTTCGTTTTCTGCACCGGCATGTTCATGGCCCATGCACTCCTGTCCGGCTACGTCAACACCCTGGCGAAAAGCAAGAAGGGGATCGCCAATGGGGTCTATATCTCGTTCTATTATCTGGGTGGCACCATCGGCTCGTTTGCGCCAGGGGCGCTCTACGAGTGCTGTGGCTGGAAGGTCTTTCTCGCCAGCCTGATCGCGGTGATCTGCGGGGCCATGTATTGCCTCCGCCGGTTGCAGCAGTCCGCCGCGACGGTGGCTCTGAAAGCGGCCTGATCGCCTTTTCTCCGGAGCGCAACCCCGGGAGGGGAGAAACAGGTGAAAGAATGCGGCGCCCAGCGAAAGCGGGCTTAAGGATCGGGCGCAAGCGGTCGATAGAACAAGGAAGGCAAGGATGCTTGAAACTTCTGCGCAGAAAGGGATGACACGCATGCAATACCGGATAGAGCCTGATACCGCCGCCACCGCCCGCGTCATGGATAAAACAGCGAGGAAAAACGCTTCCCAGGCCGCGCGCATCGCCCAGAAAGGACAGTGGAGCAATCCGGGGACGGCGGTAGCCCTCCACCCCAGTTTTCAGCAATTTCTGGCCGAACAGACCACCCTTCGGGGAACCCAGTCAATCGGGGCGCGCCATGTCCGACCTGCCGCCCCGCAACAGGGTGCCGCTCCGGAAATCATCCATACCCTGCGTCAGGGCGAAACCATTTGGGAACTGGCGCGGAAGAAGTACCATGTCGAGCCGGAGGCCATCCTCCGCCTCAACAACATTACCCATCCCGGCACACTGCGGGCCGGCCAGCAGATTCGCATTCCTTCCGCAAACAGCGGCGGTTTCGTCGACACCGCCGAGGAAGTGGTGGCCGGCTGGTATGGCGAATATCACCACGGGCGGCTGATGGCCAATGGCGAGCGGTTCGACATGCACGGCGCCACCATCGCCCACCGCGACATGCCCATGGGCACCCGGGTGGAACTGGAAAATCCGCAGACCGGGCAGCGGGTCGAGGCCGTGGTCACCGACCGGGGACCCTACCATCGGGGGCGCGATGTGGACCTCAGCTACGGGTTGGCCGAACGTTTATCCCTCACCAGGCAGGGCGTCGGCAACTTGAAGATGCGGGTGCTGTAACGCCTTTCCTTTTGGGGTATCCGCCGCGGCTGATGTGTCCACCGATCCCCATGCCTTCTCCGGCATGACCGAAATCGCCCTCCCCGGATGCCTTTTATCGTTTTCCTGGTTTTTGCCCCCTCCTCCGTTCGTAGCGGCCACGTGTCAGCGCAGCATCCGGGATCGCGGCTCCCGCGCATACCACACCAACCCTGCCGAGCAACCGGTGATTCCAGCCAGCTCCCAGGGACTGAGCGCCTCGCCCAGCAACAACCAGGCCAGCAGGGCCGTGGTTACCGGGACAAAGGACATGAACAGGGCCACGGTGATCGTGCCCAAATGGTGGATGGCATAGGCCACGCACACCAGGGCGAGCACATTGACGATCACCCCTTGATAAATGGCCTGCAGGGCCATATCGTGGTACGTAGCCGTGGACAGGCCGGAAGGAAAAACAAACCACAATGGGGTAAAAATCAGCACGTTGACCACCGGCACGATGACGATCACGTCTCGCCAGCTCATCTGCCATAGGCGGATGCCGGTCATGTGCAGGGTGTAACAGAGGGCGGCGGCCAAGAGGAGAACGATGCCGGCAACCTGGTCGGGAGAAAACAGCGAACCGCCGGTCATCACCAGGTTGGAGCAAAAAATCAGGCCGATGGCCGCGTAACGATGGCCCGCGATCCGCTGGCGGAAAAGCAGCCAGGCAGCGACGGCCCCCAGTACCGGCAGCATGCCGTTGACCAGCACCCCGGCATGGGCGGCACGCAACACCTTGAGTCCGTAAAAGGAGAGCATGGTATAGGGAAACCCCACTCCCAGACCGATGACCAGATACTGCCACAAGCGGGTAGGGGTCCACGGATAGCGCAGAATCAACGGCGATACCACCAGCGCGGCGGTCCAGTAGCGCAGCAAGGTGATGTCCGCTGGCTGCAAATGGGTATGGACGCCGTGGCGGGACAAGGTGATCCACCCCGACCAGATGAGCACCACGGCTAGGCCGGCGAGCGTAGGTTTGATCGCTTTCATGGGGGGCAAGCAATACTCCGGAAACGGCGAACCCGCAAGGGTTTCATCGACATCGCCCGCAACCGCAACCCAGGAGGGACAAACATGAGCCGACCACTGACACCCCCCCACGCGCTGGACGCCCTCACCTTCGACAACCGCTTCACCCGAGCGTTGCCCGCCGATCCACGCAGCGACAACAGCCGCCGCCAAGTCCACCAAGCCTGTTACTCGCGGGTGCGGCCGGTGCAGGTCAGGGAACCACGCCTGGTTGCCGTTTCCCGCGAAGCGGCCGCCCTGCTTGACCTGACCGAGAACGACTGCCGGTGCGAACGCTTTCTCCAGGTGTTTGCCGGCAATAGCCTGCTGGCCGGCATGGATCCGCACGCCCTCTGTTACGGCGGCCATCAATTCGGCAACTGGGCCAGGCAGTTGGGCGACGGCCGGGCGATCAACCTGGGCGAGGTTGTCAATCGACGCGGCGAGCACTGGACCCTGCAGCTCAAGGGAGCGGGGCCGACTCCCTATTCGCGCAATGCCGATGGTCTGGCGGTGCTGCGCTCGTCGTTGCGCGAATTTCTCTGCAGCGAGGCCATGTTCCACCTGGGCGTCCCCACCACCCGCGCGCTGAGCCTCATTCTCACCGGTGAATCGGTGCTGCGCGACATGTTCTACGACGGCAATCCGGCCCTGGAACCGGGTGCCGTGATCTGCCGCCTGGCTCCCTCCTTTCTTCGCTTCGGCAATTATGAACTTCTTGCCGCCCGCGGGGAAACCGCTCTCCTTCGCCAATTGGTCGATTTTACCCTGCGCACTTTTTTCCCCCATCTGGGCGATCCGGGCCCCGCCGCCTATGGCCGATGGTTTGCGGAGATCTGCCGCACCACCGCGGAGCTGATGGTCCACTGGCTGCGGGTCGGCTTTGTTCACGGGGTGATGAACACCGACAACATGTCGATCCTTGGCCTGACCATCGATTACGGTCCTTACGGCTGGCTGGAGGATTACGACCCCACCTGGACCCCGAACACCACCGACGCCATGGGCCGACGCTACTGCTATGGCCGTCAGCCGCAGATCGCCCACTGGAATCTGGCCCAGTTGGCCACTGCCCTCTCCCCCTTGATCGGCGAAACCGAACCGCTGGAAGAGGCCCTGCGCGACTACGCCCACCACTTCGAACAGGGCTGGCAGACGATGATGGCGCGCAAATTGGGCTTGCGCGCCTTTGAACCGCACTCCGACCGTCCCCTGGTGGAAGAGCTGCTGCGCCTGTTGCCCGAAGTGGAAACCGACATGACCCTCTTTTTTCGCCGGCTGGCCATGGTGCCATCCGGTTGCGCCGAGGATCGTGTGCAACCGTTGCGGGATGCCTTTTACCGACCCGAGCAACTGACCGAGCCATACCGCCAGCGCTTACACGGCTGGATCGAACGTTACCGCCAGCGATTGCAGCGCGACAATCTGCCCGATGCGGAGCGCTGCCGGCGAATGAACGCGGTCAACCCCAAATACGTGCTGCGTAACTATCTGGCGCAACTGGCCATCGACAAGATCATGGAAGGCGAGTATTCCCTGGTGGAGGAGATGCTCGAGGTGCTGCGTCACCCCTATGACGAACAACCGGGCAGGGAATGGTTTGCCGAGAAACGGCCCGAGTGGGCCCGCCACCGGCCAGGGTGCTCGATGTTGTCGTGCAGTTCCTGAACGCCTCTCCGGCGTCGCAGCCGCAGTTTTCTTTTCCGGTCGAAAAGCGCACGAGCAGGCGCCGTTGTCAAGGGACACGCTCGACTAGGAGCTGACAGGAAAGGGTAAAACCAATGCCATACTCTTTTTCAGGAGGAACCATGAACACCACGCCGTGCTGGCAGGCGGTTTTCTTTGATTTTGACGGCGTCATCGCCGATTCCACCGAGGTCAAGGTCCGGGCCTTTTCCGCCCTCTTCGCCCCCCACGGCCCGACGGTGCAGCGGCAAGTAGTCCGCTATCACCTGGACAACGGCGGCATGCCCCGGCACGCGAAGTTACGCCATTGTTTCGAGGCCTTTGTCGGCCGCACCATTGACGATAGCGAACTGGATCGCCTAGGCCGAACCTTCTCGGCCCTGGTGCTCGACGAGGTGGTGGCTGCCCCCCAGATTGCCGGTGCCCTCGAAGCCTTGCGGCAGCTCAAGCAGGCCGCCATTCCAGCCTTTGTCGTCTCCGGTACCCCGGAAGAGGAGATGCGCCTGATCGTCAGCCGCAAGGGGTTGGCGCCCTTGTTCACCGAGGTTCACGGTTCCCCACGGACCAAAAGCGAGATTGTTGCCGACATCCTTGACCGTCATGGCCTTGCTGGGCCGCGCTGCCTGTTCATCGGCGATGCACTGGCCGATTACCGTGCCGCCGAGTCCACCGGCCTGAGCTTTCTGGGCATCGTGCCCCAGGGGCAGCCTTCGATCTTTCCCGCCGACGTGCCGATCAGTTCGGAGGTGCTCCTCGACTGGTAGCGGCAGCGCGCCACTTCCCCACCTCCGTCAGGGTATTCGGCCCCCATGAGGTTCGTCTTGACAGGGGGTGTTTCTTCCTCTATAGACAGGGCTTGATTCAATTTTTCTATCGAACCACAGGCCGGCGGCACCCCTGGGTTTCAGTCCGGGGGCACCTTGTTGTCCGCTCCCGTCGCCCTGATGCCACGTGTGTTCTCTTCATCGTCAGAGGTCGTCCATGTCCGCACTTGCCGGCAAAATCGCCGAAAACCTCAACAAGATCAGGGCAACCCAGCCGTTGATCCATAACATCACCAATTTCGTGGTGATGAACTTCACCGCCAACGTGCTCCTGGCCAGCGGTGCATCGCCGGTCATGGCCCATGCCGACAACGAGGCGGAAGAGATGGTGGAGCATGCCGGTGCCCTGGTGCTGAACATCGGTACCCTGACCGACGCCTGGGTGGGGGCGATGATCCGGGCCGGACGCAAGGCCTCGGAACTGGGCAAGCCGATCATCCTCGACCCCGTGGGTGCGGGGGCCACCAGCTTGCGGACCAACGCCGCGAGAGCGATCCTCGCCCAGACCTGGGTGAGCGTGATTCGGGGAAACACCTCGGAAATCCTTTCCCTGGCCGGCCAGGACTCGATCACCAAGGGAGTGGACGCCACCCATGCCCTGACCGATGTCAGCGAAACCGCCCCTCTCCTGGCCCGCGAACTCGGCACCACCCTGGCCGTCACTGGGCCGATCGATCTGGTTACCGACGGACGACGCAGCCTGATCATTGAAGGCGGTCATTCGCTCATGCCCCGGATCACCGGGACCGGCTGCGCGGCCACGGCCCTGGTCGGCGCCTTTCACGCGGTGGACAAGGATCCGGTCTCCGCGGCGGCCACGGCGCTTGCCTTTTTTGCCGTCGCCGGCGAGGCGGCGGGCGCCCAGGCCCAGGGACCGGGCAGCTTCGTGATCCATCTGCTCGACGCCCTGTACAGCCTCAGCCCAGAGGAAGTGGAGGCGCGCTGCCGTATCCGGCAGGGGTAGACTTTGATCGACTATTCGCTCTACCTGGTGACCGATCGGCACCTTTCCCTGGGCCGGGACACGGTCGACATCGTCCAGGCCGCCATCCGCGGCGGCATCACCTGCGTGCAGTTGCGAGAGAAACACGGTTCCACCCGCCAGTTCATCGAGGAAGCGCGACAGGTCAGAAACCTGCTGGATTGCCTGGCGAGCACCATTCCGCTGATCATCAACGACCGGGTGGATGTGGCCTTGGCGACCGGTGCGGACGGGGTGCATCTCGGCCAACGCGACATGGACATCCGCGATGCCCGGCGACTGGCCGGATCGTCGCTGCTCATCGGCATCTCCGTGGAATCGGTGGATGACGCGGTGCGGGCCGAGGCCGAAGGTGCCGATTATGTTGGGGTCAGCCCGGTGTTCGCCACCCCGACCAAAAGCGATACCGCGCCGCCGCTCGGCCTGGCGGGCATCCAGGCTATCCGCGCCGCCGTGTCCCTGCCGCTGGTGGCCATCGGCGGCATCAATGCCGATAATGCGGCGGCGATCATTCGCGCCGGCGCCGACGGAGTGGCGGTGGTTTCGGCCATTGTCAGCGCCGCCTGTCCCGCACAGGCGGCACGCACGTTGAAAGAACAGATCAGCTCAGTCAAAGGGGGAGGGCGTCATGGCAATCAATAAAGTCTATCGCCGGGTTCTGACCATCGCCGGTTCAGACAGCGGCGGCGGGGCCGGTATCCAGGCCGATCTGAAAACCATTGCCGCCAACGGCTGTTACGGCATGAGCGTGATCACCGCCCTGACCGCACAAAACACTCTCGGCGTCACCGCCATCCACGCGGTGCCGGTGGAGTTCGTCGCCGCCCAGATGGAGGCGGTGCTTTCCGATATTGGCGTCGATGCGGTCAAGATCGGCATGCTCTTTTCGCCGGAGCTGATCCGAACCGTGGCGGAAAATTTGCGCAAATTCAACATCCGCACCATTGTCCTTGACCCGGTGATGGTGGCCCAGAGCGGCGACAAGCTGCTCCAGGACGAGGCCATCGACGCGCTCAAACAGCACCTCATCCCCATGGCGGCGCTGATCACCCCCAACCTGCCCGAGGCTTCGGTCCTGCTCGGCCGCGACACCTTTACCCATGCGGCCATCGAACAAGCGGCCGTTGAACTGGCGGCCATGGGTTGCGCCAATGTGTTGATCAAGGGTGGTCACCTGGAGGGCGGCGACAGCAACGATTGCCTCTATCTTGGCAAGCAAGGACGAACGGTCATCCTCCCGGGCGAGCGTATCGCCACCCGCAACAACCATGGCACCGGCTGCACGCTCAGTTCCGCCATCGCCGCCTTCATCGCCCGGGGAGCAGGGATTGAAGACGCGGTGCGCCTGGCCAAGGACTACATCACCGGTGCCATTCGCGCCGGCGCCGAGTACACCATCGGCCACGGCCACGGACCGGTGCATCATTTCTTCCGCTTTTTCTGAAACCGACCAGATGGCTGCGCATCCCGCTCCGGCCATCGTCGTCGACCGGGTCAGTCTCGACTTTGCCGGCAAACCGCTGTTCCAGGATTTATCGCTGCAACTGCCCGGCGGCCGAACCACCTGCATCCTCGGCCCCAGCGGCTGCGGCAAATCGACCCTGCTCAAGCTGATCGCCGGTTCGACCGCCCTGCCCGCCAGCGGCGAGATCCGTTTTGAACCTCTTCCAGTGGCAGACACGCTGCCGGTAGCCTGGATGGGACAGAACGACCTGCTGCTCCCCTGGCTGCCGTTGGTGGACAATGTGCTGCTCGGTGCCCGCCTGCGTCATGAACTGTCTGACAGCCTGCGCCAGCAGGCCCTCCAGCTGATCCACGAAGCAGGTCTGGCCGGCTATGAACAGGCCCTGCCCCGATCCCTGTCTGGCGGCATGCGCCAGCGCGGCGCCTTGCTCCGCACCCTGATGGAACAGCGTCCGGTGCTGCTGATGGATGAACCCTTCTCGGCCCTCGATGCCCTCACCCGGATGCGGCTGCAAAACCTCGCTGCCCGGCTGACCGCCGGGGCCACCGTGGTCCTCGTCACCCATGATCCGCTCGAGGCCCTGCGCCTGGGCGACCTGATCGTGGTCCTGGCCGGTTCGCCGGTACGGGTGGCCGAGATCCTTAAACCCAACGGCCGTCCGCCGCGCGAACCGGATGATCCGGCGCTGGCCCTCCAGCATGGGCAACTGCTCCGGCTGCTGATGCAGGGAGAAGACGCATGAACAAGGGACTGCGCCTGGGCATCCTCGCCGCCGGCCTGTTGCTGCTGTGGCAGCTGCTGGTCAGCCTCAGCGGCGTGCCGCCCTATATCCTTCCCGGCCCCCTGCCGGTGGCCAGGGCCTTGGCCATCCACCTGCCGGTACTCGGCCCCCATCTCGTCACCACCTTGACCGAGATCGTGCTCGGTCTGTTGCTCGGCACCGTGCTGGGCACCTCCACCGCCCTGGCCATGATCGTCTCGCCCCTGCTCAAGCGGTGGATGCTGCCGATTCTGGTGATCAGCCAGGCGATTCCGGTCTTTGCCCTGGCGCCGGTGCTGGTGCTGTGGTTCGGCTACGGCATGGGTTCAAAGGTTGTCATGGCGGTGCTGATCATCTACTTTCCGGTGACCGCCTCCTTTTACGGCGGCATGCGGCGCACCGATCCAGACCTGCTTGAGCTGGCGCGGATCATGGGCGCCCGTCCCCTGGCCGTGCTGCGCACCATCGTCATCCCCGCCGCCCTGCCCGCCTTTGCCTCGGGGGTGCGCGTGGCCACGGCGGTGGCGCCGATCGGCGCGGTGGTCGGCGAATGGGTCGGGTCCAGCGCCGGTCTTGGCTTTCTCATGCTTCATGCCAACGGACGGATGCAGATTGACCTGATGTTCGCCGCGCTCACCCTGCTTGCCGTCGTCTCCCTCGCGCTTTATTTTTGCATTGACCGTCTGCTCGACAGACTCATCTACTGGCAACCCAACCAAGGAACATCGTTATGAACAAGATCTGTCTCTGCCTCGTGGCGTTGCTCTGTGCCGCGCACCTTTCGGCAATGCCGGCACGGGCAACGGAAAAACTGACCGTGCTGCTCGACTGGTTCGTCAACCCCGACCACGCGCCGCTCTATGTGGCCATGGAAAAAGGCTTTTTCAAGAACAAGGGACTGGAGGTCGAACTGATCGCCCCCTCCAATCCCAACGACCCGCCCAAGCTGGTGGCCGCCGGCAAGGCCGATATCGCCGTCTCCTACCAGCACCAGCATCAGATGCAGATCGACCAGGGGCTGCCGCTAGTGCGCATCGCCACCCTGATCGCCACCCCGCTCAACTCACTGGTGGTGCTGGCCGACGGTCCGATCAAGACCTTAGCCGATCTCAAGGGCAAGACCATCGGCTACTCGGTGGGCGGTTTCGAAACCGCGCTGCTTAAAGTGATGCTGGAAAAGGAAGGACTCAAACTCACGGATGTCAAGCTGGTCAACGTCAACTTCTCGCTCTCGCCCTCGCTGTTTACCGGCCAAGCCGACGGCGTGATCGGTGCCTTCCGCAACTTCGAGCTCAACCAGATGGCTATCGAGAAACGGCCGGGCCGGGCCTTCCTGGTCGAGGAATACGGCGTGCCCGCCTACGACGAACTGATTCTGGTGGCCAACACCAAGGCGGTGAGCGAACCGAAGATGCGCCGCTTCGTCGATGCCCTGGAGGAGGGGGTGCAATATCTGATCAATCATCCGGAAGAGAGTTGGCAGCTGTTTGTCGGCCACGGACGGGAAAACCTGGATGACGAACTCAATCGCCGCGCCTGGAAGGACACCCTGCCCCGCTTTGCCCTGCGGCCGGGCGCGCTGGACAAGAATCGCTACAACCGTTTCGCCGCCTTCCTCCAGAAAGAACAAATCGTCACCAAGGTGCCGGCACTGGACACCTGGGCGGTGGAACTGCCGTAGACAGCACCGCATCGCTGCATCGGCCGTCCGGGGACGATCGACCGCCGGCAAGGAAGGGAGCCACGTGGCACGGATTCTGATCATCGACACCAACCAACCCTTCCTCGACACCTTGTCGAGGGAGATCTGCCACATGGGCCATCAGGTGACGGCTGCCGACAGCCTGCGCCAGGCCCGCGCCCTGGCAGCGAGCTCGGACTTCGACGTGGTGTTCCTTAACGCCGAGATGCCCGACGGCAGCGGCATGGACGCCCTACCGGCAATCATCGAGGCCCCCTCCTTTCCCGAGGTGATCATCTTCACCGATGTCGGCGATGCCGACCAGGCGGAGTTGGCCATCAAGATGGGGGCCTGGGACTATGTGGAACGGCCGGCCACTGCCCGGGCCATGGCCCTGTCCCTGGTGCGCGCCATCCAGTACCGGGCGCGCAAGATCCACCGTCAGCCGCACACCACCCTCAACGAGGAAACCCTCAAGGACATTGTTGGCGACAGTCCGCAGATGAAACGCTGCCTGGATCGGCTGGCCCTGTCCGCCGGCAGCGACGCCAACGTGCTCATCTCCGGCGAGACCGGGGTGGGCAAGGAACTGTTCGCGTGGGCCATCCACAACAACAGCCGCCGGGCGGGCAAGCGATTCGTGGTGGTCGATTGCGCCGCCCTGCCGGAAACCCTGGTGGAATCGATCCTCTTCGGCTACGAGCGCGGCGCCTTCACCGGCGCCGACAAGAGCCAGAGCGGCCTGATCAAGCGGGCGGACGGCGGCACCCTGTTCCTCGACGAGGTGGGCGAGCTGCCGCTGTCGGTGCAGAAATCCTTTCTCCGCGTCCTCCAGGAACACAAATTCCGCCAGGTCGGCGGCGGCCAGCAGCTGCGCAGCGATTTCCGCCTGATCGCGGCCACCAATCGCGACTTGGACGTCATGGTCCAGCGCCACCGCTTCCGCAAGGACCTGCTCTTCCGCCTGCGCGCCTTCAGCCTGGAACTGCCGCCTTTGCGTGAACGGATCGAGGACGTGCCAGCCATCGCCATCCATCATGTGGACAAGCTGTGCGAAAGCTATGGCTTGAACGGCAAGACCTTTTCCCCGGATTTCTTCGAGGTGCTCAAACGGTACCAATGGCCGGGCAACGTGCGCGAACTGGTCAACGCCTTGGAGCGGTCCGTGTCGGCGGCCCGGCATGAACCGGTGCTGTTCCCCAAGCACCTGCCGGTCTACATCCGGGTACATCTGGCCCGAGCCTCGGTCGAGCAGGGCCAGCAAGCCACACCGAACAGTCCGCTGCCCCGGCTGGGTGGCACGGAGGGCGCTGTTTTGCCCCGGCTGGTCGATGCCCGCGAGGCGGCGATCGCCGAACTGGAACAGCGTTACCTGAAAGAACTGATGACCCAGGCCCCGGACATGCGCCAGGCCTGCGCCATTTCCGGACTGTCCCGCTCCCGGCTCTATGCCCTGCTGAAAAAGTACAACCTTCCGTCCTGCTTCCGTCTCTCCTGACCGCCCTTCCATACGGTCTTGTCATACAGGATTTAATCCTGTCAAACGGGACACAGTTGTGCCCTGCAGGATTGCCGCATTCAGACCGGCACATGGATCACCTCTGCAACTAACTCATTTTTCGACTTATTTCCCAAACTTTCTCTTCGCCTGTCTGGATGGAACGATTCTTGGACTGGTACATTGTAGGACTCTTGTTTTTTCCCGCCACCTTGTCGTCAAGACAGGGACAGCTTTGTTGGCGTCCATTTTCCTGGAACATGCCGGCTCCCCCTGTCGCGACCTGGTGCCTTGCCCCGTGATGCACCCTCCTCCGCCGATCGCGGAGGGGTGTCGCTCATTTCATTCCAAGGAGTATATCTGATGAAAAATGAACAATATATTTTTTCGTTTCGCGCCTGTCTTCTCGCCGCCCCGATCATCCTGGCCCTGAGCAGTCCGGCCGGGGCCAAGAGTATTGCCAAGGATCAGGTCAACATCCGCTCAAAACCAAGTCTCTCCAGCGAAATCATTTTCACGGCCCCCCTGGGCTACCCCATCAAGATCGAGCAGGAGGCCAACAACTGGTCCTTTTTCCACGATTGGCAAAACAATCGGGGCTGGGTCTACAAACCGCTGGTCTCGGATATCGAGACAGCGGTGGTCGTGGTCGACAAGGCAAACATCCGAAACGCTTCCAATACCCGCTCGCAGGTGGTCAGCACAGCCGAACAAGGAGAAATTTACAAGATACTCGCCAAAAAAGGCGACTGGGTCCGTCTGGGGTACTACCACGGCGGCGCGGAAGTCGGCTGGATTCACTCGGATCTCGTGTTCGGCGAATGAACCGCCTTGTGGTGTTGAACACCGGTCAACCCATGGTCCCGGCTGCGCCCTCGTGAAAGTCAGCCTAACCAAGCAGGAGGAACACACATGGGAGAACCCTTTGTTGTCAAGGATTGCACCCTCATCTCCATTGCCACCGGGCAGGAAGCGCAAAATCTGCGCGAGTTGAGCGATCGGCTGGAAACGATCCATCCCGGGTGCATCTACTATCATTTCTGGGGCGGAATGCTCCGCTCCAGTTTCGACGAACCCGAATACCAGAATGACTTTGCCGCCTGGGCGTGGCGCAGCCTGCACGACTCCCGCCTGGCCGAGCGGCTGGCGATCATCGACCCCAGCCACCATCGGGAGATGGACGACCTGCGGCGGGAACTGCTGGACGTGATCGAGGAGCGGCTGGCGGAAAGCGAGTTCGTGCCCTGGGCTCGCGCCGGACAGCGGTTCAAGTTCATCCGCTCGCAGATCCTGGTGTTCGATACCGGATGCCGGATTCTGAAACCGCGGGACATGGCCGAACAGATCGCCCGCATGTCGCTGGGGTCGATCTTTTACCATTTCATCGATGCCCGGCGGCGCACGGAGCGCGGCCGCAGCGATTTTGTCGAATGGCTGGCCAGCTTCGGCAACGGCGATTATGACGAGCTGATCAAAAACATCAATGCCATCGACCCCTATTTCACCACTCTGGCGGAACTGCGCCGGGAACTGGCCGGGGTTTTCGACCGCTGTCTTGCCGAAGGAGGGACCCCATGACCAGTGTACTCGAACGCTATGTCCCCATTGTCGGCGCCGAGGTCATCGACCATCTCCGCCATCTGGCCGAACCGCTCAGGGGCATGAAGGTCGTGCACGTCAACTCCACCCGCGAGGGCGGCGGCGTGGCCGAGATTCTCAGCTGGCTGATTCCCTTCAAGCGGGAACTGGGCCTGGATGCCCGGTGGGAGGTGATCTCCGGCGAGAAGGATTTTTATCAGTGCACCAAGAGCTTCCATAACGGGCTGCAAGGCACGCCGGTGGCGCTTCCGTCGTCCCTGCTCCGCGCCTATGAGCAAACCAATCGCGACAATGCCGAGCGGTTGCGTCCCCTTCTGGAGGACGCGGATTTCGTCTTTATCCATGACCCGCAGCCCGCGCCGCTGCTCCGTCTCTGTCCCGGCCGCAAGGGCAAATGGGTGTGGCGCTGCCATATCGACCTCAGCCACCCGTATCGGGCGGTGTGGAAATACCTGCGTGACGTGGTCGCCGGATACGACGCCTCCATCTGGTCCCTGGCCGACTTCGCCCAGCCCTTGCCGCACCCCTTGTACCTGATTGCCCCCAGTATCGATCCGCTCAGCCAGAAGAACCGGGAGCTGTATCCGGGCGAGGTCGAGGCGGTGTTCGACCGCTATGGCCTTGATCCTGACCTGCCGCTGATCACCCAGGTGTCGCGCTTTGACCGCTTCAAGGACCCCTTGGGCGTGCTCCATGCCTACAGGCTGGTCAAGGAGTTCACCCCGGTGCAGCTAGTGCTGGCCGGCGGCGGGGCGAGCGACGATCCGGAAGGGGAAGAGGTGCTGCGCGAGGTGCGCGAGGCGGCCGGCGACGATCCGGATATCCATATCCTGCTCCTGCCCGCCGATGCCCATCGGGAGATCAATGGCCTGCAACGGGCCTCGACCATTGTCCTGCAGAAATCGACCCGGGAAGGATTCGGCCTCACCGTCACCGAAGCGATGTGGAAGGGCAAGCCGGTCATAGGCGGTGATACCGGCGGCATACGCCTGCAGGTGATCAACCATCACACCGGGTTTTTGGTCAACACCCCGGAAGGCGCGGCCCTGCGCATTCGTTACCTGCTCAAGAACCGCGACCGGCTGGAAGAGATGGGCCGCAAGGCGCAGTCGTTTGCCCTCAACAATTTTTTGGTCACCCGCCACCTGCGGGAATACCTCACCCTGATGATCGCCACCCGGCACAAGGGTGTTGAGCGGATCGAGCTGTGAGGGGCACGAAACCACCCCGTCACGCCCTCCTGGCGGAGCTGCCCCGTTTCTGGGAGCGGGTTGGCGATGCGTCCAGCCGCTTTCTCGGCCTGGATTACGACGGCACCCTGGCACCCTTTGCCGTCGACCCCATGGAGGCGCGGCCTCTTCCCGGCATTGCCGACCTGCTCCGTGCCCTGACCGTCGACACCGCCACCGAGGTGGCGATCATCTCCGGCCGGCCGGCGGCCGAGGTCATGGCCCTGCTCGACGGTCCGCCGGTCACCGTGGTCGGCAATCACGGCTATGAACTGTGTCCGGTGGACGGCGACCCGGTCATTCGCCAGCCGACACCGGAGCAGCGGCAGGGGTTGGACAACATTCGCGCCGTTCTCCAGCAACGGGGCTACGGCCGCGCATTGGAAAACAAGATGGCCTCGCTGGCCGTGCATACCCGGGGCCTTGAACCAGTGACCGCCGTGGCCCTGGAACAGGAGGTGCTGAGTGAATGGGGCGCCTTTGCCCTGGATCACGGTCTGGAATGCCGCTGGTTCAACGGCGGGGTGGAGATTCGCTGCATCGGCTGGCACAAGGGCGACGCCCTGCGCAGCCTGCTCGATCAACAGCCCCGCGGAACCCTGGCGGTCTATGTCGGCGACGATGAAACCGACGAGGATGCCTTTGCCGCCCTTGAGGGACGGGGCATCGGCATCAAGGTCGGCCGGGATGCACGGCCGACCGCTGCCCGGGCCACGCTTGCCGACTGCGCGGCGGTGGCCGATTTTCTTCGCGCCTGGCGGACGGTCACCACAACCCACAGGAGGAATGCACCATGGAAACAACCCGACTGACCGTCGTCTCCAACCGATTGGCGATTGTGGTCGACCGCGAGCAGGATGGCCGATGGACCATCAAGCCCGGGTCCGGAGGTTTGGTTACCGCCCTGGGGCCGGTTTTGCGCGATCGCGGCGGCCAATGGATAGGCTGGCTCGGCTCCAATCTCCAGGGCGAGCTCGACGAGGCGGCGCTCAGGGACCTGCTGGCTCGGGGATCGCGGGAAACCGGGTATGCCCTCAAACCGGTGGAACTGGATGACGAAGAGATCCAGAAATATTATTTCGGCTTCTCCAACGAGATCCTCTGGCCCCTGTTCCACGACCTGCCCTCGCGCTGCAATTTCGACCCGGCCTACTGGACCGTGTATGAACGGGTCAACGCCAAATTCGCCCGGGTGGTGGCGCAGAATACCGATGAAAAGGAAGATTATGTCTGGGTGCACGATTACCAGCTGATCCTGGTGGCGGCCCATCTCAAGGCCATGGGGGTCCGCCGGAGCACCGGCTTTTTTCTCCACATCCCCTTCCCGCCCCTGGACGGCTTCATCCGCCTGCCCTGGCGCTCCCAGATCCTCAACGCCCTGCTCCAGTACGATCTGATCGGTTTTCAGACCGTGCGCGATCGGCGCAACTTCATGGACTGCGTGCGCATGCTGCTGCCGCAGACCCGGGTGGTCGGCCATGGTCACATCGCCCGCTGTCTGACCCCGGAGCGCGAGGTCCTGGTGGGCGTCTTCCCGATCAGCATCGATTTTCGGCAATTCGCCGACACGGCGGCCAGTCAGGAGGTCCAGGACCAGGCATGGATCATCCATGCCAACCTGCCCGAACGGCAGTTGATCCTCGGGGTCGACCGGCTTGACTACACCAAGGGCATTCCCCTTCGACTCCAGGCCTTTGCCAATGCCCTGGAACGGTATCCGGAACTGCGCGGCACAATAACCCTGGTTCAGGTGGTGGTGCCCAGCCGCGCGGAGGTGCCCGAATACGAAACCCTCAAGCGGGAGATCGAACGCCTGGTGGGCGAAATCAACGGCCGCTTCACCGAGGTCGGCTGGACACCGATCCACTACATCTACCGCTCGTTATCCCGGGTGGAACTGCTGGCCTACTACCGAACCTGCGAGATCGCCCTGATCACCCCGCTCAAGGACGGCATGAACCTGGTGGCCAAGGAATTTTGCGCCTGTTCGATCGAAAACAACGGTGTGCTCATCCTCAGCGAATTTGCCGGGGCAGCGGCCCAACTGCACAACGGCGCGTTGCTGGTCAATCCTTTTGACATCCGGGGAGTGGCCGACGCCATTCATCGGGCCTGCGCCATGGACACCGTCAGCCGCCAGGCGCGGATGGAAAAGATGCGCCGCTCCATCCAGAAGCACAACATTTTTCACTGGGTCAATGCCTTCCTCCGCACCGGCATCCACAAGGATCTCAACCAGTTTCCCAGGGTGGAATTTTTCGTCCCCAAACTGGCTGCTCCGGCCATCTAGCCCACCCCCGCCACATCACAAAAAAAGCGCAACCACCTCAAATGGTTACGCTCAATGGTCATTCCCTGTCCCCGCCAGGCCGGCGGAACGTGTCCTGCCGGTCCGGCAGCGGCCTGCTCGGACGAAGTGGATTATTTCTTGTGTTTGTTGATTTCTTCCTCGACCTCCTGGGCACCTTCCGCATACAGCTTTTCTTCCTCAGGGTCCAGCTCGTGCAGAAGCCGGAGAAATTCACCGGCATGCACCCGCTCCTCGTCGGCGATATCCGTCAGCACCTCGATGGCAAGCGTGTTGTCGGTTGATTCGGCCAACTGCATGTACAGCTGAATGGCCTCGTATTCGGCGGCGATCATGAACCTGATCGCGCGCACCAGTTCCGCATGGGTCAGTTTTCTCTCCTTGGCCAATCCCGCAAAGGGCGATCCAAACTCAGGCATCGGTGTTCTCCTTTCTCTGTTCATTATGGTTTTCCGGCGTTTTTAAAAAAGCCGGATTGCACTGCCGATAAAAACGGTCAATGTAGATTGTACTTCCGCTTCATTTCCTCATAGACCAGTGACGAAAAATCGCGAATGACCCCGCCGCCGGAAACCATCCATTGTTTGTAATCGGCCGGTTTTGAGGCACGCTCGACAATGCCGACAATGGCATAGGGTACCCGTCGCCCGTCCCTGGTCTTCGGCACCAGGATGCCCATGTCCCCGCAAAGCAAGGCCGTGGTGCCGGTTTTGTTGAACACCTGGGTTCCGGAAGGCACCTCGGTACCGCAGAAAATACGATCGCGCCCCGGCAGGGACATTACCCGCAGCATTTCCTTGGAATAGGGCAGCTGATAGTTCCACAAAGCCTTGAGAAACTGGATGTAAGCCAACGGCGGAGCACTGTTTTTATAGGTCTTGCCTCCCGGCGGGATATATTCCCTGATCCGGACCTGCCGCAACATGGCCCCATATTCCTTCTTCAGCAAAGCCTCGCATTTCGCCGGCCCCCCCAGTTGCCGGATGAACCAGTTGGTGGCCGAATTGCTGCTTTGTTGAATCATGGCCTCCATCATGTGTCGGTGCTGCGCGGTATAGGACAGCTTCCCCTTGTCCACCTGATGGAAAAAGGCCAGGGCGACAAAGGGCTTGATCATGCTGGCCGCTTGAAAGGCGCGTTGCGAGTTGACGCTGGTCAGATAGGTATTCCTGGTCAGGTCGTAGGCCACCAGCGCGGCCCGTTCCCTTTGCCGCAACCGGCCCTTTGCCTGCTGCTTCCGAAGGAAGTCATTCATTTTTATACTCAGCCCGCCGCCAGCGGTTTCGGAGGGTGGATCTGCCGGGGTGGCGATCACGGTTTCCTTGTCTTGGCAGCGCTCGCCGGCAGTTGTTTTTTTCCCTTTGCTCGTTCGCTGTTCCCGCCCCGGCTGCACGATGGCCGCCTGCACGGTTTTGCCTTGGCGGCGTTCAGAACCCAAATCGGCAACCGTGGCCAGATTGGTGTTCGGCCCCGCCATCGGCCGTTCAACGGCCGCGATGACGGCCGGAGCGATCTTCCTGCCACGCAGCAGCGCGCCGTGCTGCTTGGCCGTTCTCGCTGCCATGGTTTTGCTGCTCCAGCATCTATAAACAATTGAAAAGGTTCGAGAATCGACCCGTTCGATGGCCAGCCGCTTGCCAGCCTGCACCCCAAGCGCCTGCTTGATGGAGCGGTAGTCTTTCGTCAGGCGCTCGACGCTGGGTCCTTTCAGGTAGCCAATATGGTACAGGGCATGATGGCCCTTGGCCTTGGTGACCTGCGCTGGTTTCAGCCCTGCCCGCCGCAGTTTCCTGGACTGCTGTTCCGCGGTCTTCTTGGCCTGGTCGAGCGTTCCCCGCAGGGGATGAATCACCCCAAACTGCTGATCCCGCCCAACGATCAGCAGCTGACGGTCAATGGCCATTTGCAAGAGGCCAGCCACTTTTCTGCGGTAATCGAGAACGCGCTGGATGTCCGTGTCCCACCCATAGGCGATATCATAGCGTTGATCGGCGGGCGCGGCGGCCAACGCAGGCGCGCAGGACAAGAAGAGGAGAACAAAAAGAATCAAGGACGATGCTTTCATTGCGGTTCGAACGATCATGGGAAATACCGATACCGTGTGGCTGCGGGACAGTTCATCGGGAAGTGGGAAGCGGCGTGACCAGTATTTTATCAATGCGGTTCATATCCATGTCAACAACCTCGAATCGATGCCCGCACGCCTCGAAACCATCTGTTTCCATGGGTATGCGGCCAAGCATGTGAATAACAAATCCGCCCAGGGTGTGATAGGCATGGCCGTCGTCGCCGGGCAGCGCTTGATCGATGCCAAGGGTTGCCTTGACCCGGTCGATGGCGGCGCTGCCATCAACAAGCCAGGAGCCGTCCTCGCGGCGCGTGCATTCCTGCCCATCGGCCAGCTTGGAGTTCGGCAGCTCTCCGACAATGGCGGCGAGCACGTCGGTGAGGGTGACAAACCCTTGAATGTCGCCGTATTCATCGACAACTAGGGCGCATTGCAGTTGGACCCTGCGCAGATGTTCCAGCAGCTGGGTGGTGGTGACATACTCGGGAATGTACAGGGGCTGGCGAAGATGGTGTTCAATCTGGAGCGGTTCGCAGGCCAGGGCGGCTTTGAGCAGATCAGCGGTACGCAACAGGCCGACCACCTCCTCCAGGCCGCCCCGGCAGACAAGAATCCGCGAGAAGGGGCAGTCGGCCAGCTGTTCACGCAGTTCATTTTCCGGCTTGTTCAGATCAAGCATGTGAATATCCTGGCGATGGGTCATGATCGCCACCACCGGCTGCTCGTCCAGGCGAAGCACATTGGAAACCAGCGTCCGCTCGCTCTGGTGAAAGACGCCGGCTTGCGCCCCCTGCTCCATCAGCAGTTTGATTTCCTCGTTGGTGACCGCCGCCGAATCCCGCGTACCGGTGCCGGCTCCCCGCAACAGCAGCGTGGACGAGGCCGAGAGCAGCCAGATCAGGGGCTTGGTCCACCGGGCCAGCACCTTCATCGGCCGCGCGACCAACAAGGCAATGCGTTCCGGTTGCAGCAACCCGAGATGTTTGGGCACCAGCTCGCCCACGACCACGGAAAAATAGGTCAGGGCGATGACCACGGTTGCCAGGGCAATGGGTCTGGCATGGGGCTGCACTGCCGGGAAAGCGGCCAACCAGGCGGCAAGCGGTTCGACCAAGGCGTTTTCGCCCACCGCGCCGCTCAAAATGCCCACCATGGTTATACCGACTTGCACGGTGGAAAGAAAGCCCGTCGGATTATTTTTCAGCGCCAGGGCCGAGTTGGCGCCGCGCCGCCCGTCGTTTGCCAGTTTGTGCAGGCGAAAATCCCGTGACGAGAGCACGGCGATTTCCGACATGGCAAAGAGTCCGTTGAGCAGGATAAGCAGAAGAAGAAAAAGAAGTTCCATAACGCTCTGCCAAGGAAGATAACTCGCGGTTTCCAGGGATGCGCGGGACTGGCGGCCACGGTCGAGGCATCCTCCCCTCGTGGGCACCCCGTGCCCGTCGCCGGGCGGCCCGCTTTCGGCGCGATCCACTCGCAGCTGTCCGTCCGCAATCGCCCTGCATCCTATCAACATACAACTTTATCGCGCGGAATGGTACAAGCTGATTGTGCTCCCATCCGCTAGACAACCGCAGCAAGGGCCACTGAGTGCCTGCTCTCTTTTGACATCGTCCCCTATTCCCGATATGGTACAACAAACCGAGTGACTCGATCCAGGTCGCCCTTGGGCGGGGAGAGACTGATGGCGGACAACGAATTCCAGGGTTCTTCGGGCAGCAACGAACAGGAGCAGCATCAACAGGCGGTCCGACCGCCGGCTCCGATGCAAGGCGGCCCCTTAGGCGGGATCGATCCCGAGGCCGTTTGCCGAGTGGCTGCGGGGCTGGCCGGTGAGATCGACCCGGCCCGCGCCACGTTGCGGGTGGTGCTCGATAGCTCCCTGGAACGCGATCTGGGCTTCGACAGCCTCGCCAAGGTGGAATTGCTCTCGCGCCTGGAAAAGATGTCCGGCCTCACCTTAAGCGAGGAGATCCTGACCCGGGCCGAAACCCTCCGCGACCTCACGCGGGCCCTGGCACAGGGCACGGCCCACGACCGCGCCGCCATCGATCATCACGGGACCGCGATCGAGCGGGACGAGCAGCGGGCCGGTATCGCCGACCGCGCCCTGACTCTGACCGAGGTCCTCCGCCTCCAGACGCAGCGGGCACCCGACCAGCCTCATCTTCTGCTCTACGGCGCCCGGGAGGAGCCGGTGACGGTCAGCCATCGTACCCTGCTCGACCAGGCCACGGCAATCGCCGCCGGCCTTGAGGCCCTGGATGTGCAACCAGGCGCCAGCGTGGCCCTGATGCTGCCGACCGGCCTCGATTATTTCTTCAGTTTCTTCGGCGTGCTCCTGGCCGGCGCCGTGCCGGTGCCTCTTTACCCGCCCCTGCGGCCCTCCCAGTTCGAGGACCATCTCCGCCGCCATCGCCACATCCTCAACAACTGCCAGGCCCTGCTCCTGATCACCGTGGCCGAGGCCCGTCCCCTGGCCCGTTTCCTCAAGGCGCAGGTGGACAGCCTACGGCGGATCGTCACTGTCGAGGAACTGCAGAAGGCGGGCACCGCCTTCACCCCGGTATCCGCCAGCCCGGAGGACACCGCCTTTCTTCAGTACACCTCCGGCAGCACCGGTATTCCCAAGGGGGTTATTCTCAGCCATGCCAACCTGCTCACCAACATCCGTGCCATGGGCCGGGCCATCGACGCCAATCCGCGGGATATCTTTGTCAGCTGGCTGCCGCTCTATCACGACATGGGGCTGATCGGTGCCTGGCTCGGCAGCCTCTATCACGGCTGCCAGCTGGTGGCGATGTCGCCGCTTGCCTTCCTGGTCCATCCCGAGCGCTGGCTGTGGGCCATTCACCGCCACCGGGGCACGCTCTCCGCCGCACCCAACTTCGGCTATGAACTCTGTCTCAACAAGATTGAGCCGCCACAGTTGGATGGACTCGATCTGAGCAGCTGGCGGCTGGCCTTTAACGGCGCCGAACCGGTGAGCGCGGAAACCATTGCCCGGTTCACCGACCGCTTTGCCCCCCATGGCTTTCGTCCCGAGGCCATGGCGCCGGTGTACGGCTTGGCCGAGTCCACTGTCGGTCTCGCCTTTCCGCCCTTGGGCCGAAGACCGCTGATCGACCGGGTGCAACGGCAGCCCCTGCTGGAGCGCGGGCTGGCCCTATCCGCCGGCGAGGACGATCCCCATCCGCTGCGCATCGTCGCCTGCGGCCGGGTCCTCAGCGGCCATCAGCTGCGGGTGGTGGATGCCAATGACCATGAATTGCCCGAACGCCAGGTGGGCCGCCTGCAATTCTACGGTCCCTCGGCGACCAGCGGCTACTACCGCAGCCCTCAACAAACCAAGACCCTCTTTCACGGCCAGTGGCTCGACACCGGCGATCTTGGCTACCTTGCCGGACAGGATCTCTACCTCACCAGCCGGGTCAAGGATCTCATCATTCGCGGCGGCCGCAATATCTCGCCCTATGAACTGGAGGAAGCCATCGGCGAAATCGAAGGGGTACGCAAGGGCTGCGTGGCGGTCTTCGGCAACGCCGACCCGACCAGTGGCACCGAGAAACTGGTGGTGCTGGCCGAGAGCCGCAGCCGCGACCCCGGGATGCTGGCCAATCTGCGGGAGCGGATCATTAACCGGAGCGTCGATATCCTCGGCATGCCGCCGGACGAGGTGGTCCTGGCGCCGCCGCACACGGTCCTCAAGACGTCGAGCGGCAAGATTCGGCGCGAGGCCAGCCGGGAGCTCTATGCGCAGGGCCGCATCGGCCAACCGCCGCGCGCGGTGTGGTGGCAGCTGGTCCGTTTGGCCGCAGGCGGGTTGGCGCAGCAAGCACGACACAGTCTGCGGCTGGCAGCCTCGACCGCCTATGCCGGAGCCTGTTGGCTGCTGTTTGGCCTGCTCGCCCTCACCATGGGCCCGGTTGCCTGTGTGTTGCCGTCGGCCCGAAGCCGCTGGCGGGTTGCCCGTCTCGCCGCCCGCTTGCTGGCCCGTCTCACCGGCACCGGGATCATCGTTCATGGCTTGGACCGCCTGCACACCAAAGCTCCGTTGATTCTGGTCGCCAACCACCAGAGCTATCTGGACAGCCTGATCCTGATGGCTGCCCTGCCGTTGCGGTTCAGCTTTGTCGCCAAGGCGGAGCTGGCCCGGCAAACGGTGCTGCGCCACGCACTTGCCCGGCTCGATGTCGTCTTCGTCGAGCGGTTTGACTTCAAGCAGGCAGTGGACGATGCCCGACGGCTCACGGAGCTGGCCGCGGCCGGCCGCTCGCTGTGTTTCTTTGCCGAGGGTACCATCTGGCGAATGCCCGGACTGCACCCCTTCCACATGGGCGCTTTTCTCGTCGCCGCCGACAACGGCATGGAGGTGGTACCGATCACCATTCGCGGCACCCGGACCAAACTGCGCTCCGAATCCTGGTTTCCGCGTCCTGGCCAGGTCCATTTGTTCATCGGCCCCCGTCTGCGTGGCGAGGGAGTGGGCTGGGAAGCGGCGCTCTCCCTGCGTGATCGGGCGCGGCAGCAGATCCTCCGCCACTGCGGCGAACCAGATCTGGGAGGAGAAGAATCATGAGCGATCCGGCCAATTGGAGCAACAGGGAAATGGTGACAGACAACGACTTGGTCATTGCCCCGGATCAGGCCACGACTCTGCCCGGCCTGTTCCGCCAGCGAGTGACCCGTACCCCGGACCGGACCGCCTTTCGCCAGTTTGACCGCCAAACCGACAAGTGGCGCGAATATTCCTGGCGACAGGTGGCCGAGGCAATCGGATGCTGGCGACACGGCCTGCGCATCCAGGGACTGCAAAGGGGAGAGCGGGTCGCCCTGTGGCTGGCCAACAGCGTCGCCTGGGTGGCCTGCGAACAGGCGGCCCTGGCCGAAGGGTTGGTCGTGGTCCCCCTCTACGCCCGCGACAATGCCGCCAACCTGGCCTACATCCTCAACGACTGCGGCGCGCGCCTGCTGGTTGTCGACAGCGCTGCCCAGTGGCGGCAACTACGGGGCTGCGGCCACGCCCTGCCCTCTCTGCAGCAGGTGGTCTGCCTCGAACACATCGACGAGTCTGGTCGGCCCGAATCGCTTTGGCCCGTTGCACAGTGGCTGCCTCGGGACCCGGTCGCGGACAACGGTCCGATCCTGCAATCAAACGACCTGGCCACCATCATCTACACCTCGGGCACCACCGGCCGCCCCAAGGGGGTGATGCTCTCGCACCGCAATATTCTCTGGAACTGCTGGGCCGTGCTTCAGGTCCATCCGGCCCGGCCGGATGACCTTTTCCTCTCCTTTCTGCCCCTGTCTCATTCCTTTGAGCGCACGGTCGGCTACTATGTGCCGATGATGGCCGGCTGCTGCATCGCCTACTGCCGCTCCCTCCAGGAGCTGGCCGAAGACATGCGGTTGATCCGGCCAACGATCCTCATTTCCGTGCCGCGCATCTACGAACGAATCGCGGCGCGAATCGAGGAACAATTGGAGCGCAAGGGGCGGCTGGCTCGCTGGCTGTTCGCCGCCGCAGTCACGGTCGGCTTCCGATGTTTCGAGGCCCAACGCGATCAGCGAACGCCCACCCTGCGCGACCGGCTGATTTGGCCACTGCTGCGACAACTGGTGGCCATCCCCATGCTGGAGCGGTTCGGCGGCCGGGTCCGGCTGGCGGTCACGGGCGGCGCGCCGGTGCAGGAGGGCATCTCCCGTTTGTTTCTCGGCATCGGCCTGCCCCTGGTGCAAGGGTACGGCCTCACCGAGGCGGCGCCCGTGGTCAGCACCAACGAACCGGCAAACAACCGGCCGACAACGGTGGGCCCACCGCTGCCAGGCATCGAGGTGCGCCTGGCCGAGGACCACGAACTGCTGGTCCGCGGTCCGGGGGTGATGCTCGGCTACTGGCAGCAGCCCGAGCTGACCGCCGAGGTGCTGGATGCGGACGGATGGTTGAAGACCGGCGATATAGCCCGGATCGACCATGGATTCATCCGCATTATCGGCCGGAGCAAGGAGATCCTGGTCACCTCCACCGGTGAGAAAGTGGCGCCCGTGGCCATGGAGATGGCCCTGGAACAGCATCCCCTGATCGACCAGGCCATGGTGGTGGGCGAGGGTCGGCCCCATGTGGCGGCGCTGCTGGTGGTCAATCCCCAGGCCTGGATGCGGCTGGCGGCCCACCTGGGTCTGGATGCGGACGATCCGGCCTCCCTGGACAGCGATGCGGCACGTGCGGCGGCGCTCTCAACGGTGAGCGGCCTGCTCCGCGCCTTCCCCGCTCCGGCCCAGGTGCGCGGCGTCTGCCTGCTCAGCGAGGAATGGACCATCGACAACGGCCTGCTCACCCCAACCCTGAAGCTGATCCGCGACCGGGTCGCGGTCCGATATGCGCGGCAGATCAACGAGCTCTACCGATCCACCCGTTCCGTATCCCTTGCACGGCAGGGTGCCGCACCGCTGCATGATGAACAATCAGGGTCTCCATGAGCCGCGACACGGTATGATTGCCCCCGCGACATACCCCTCGAGCCAAACAGTCCCTTCCCCCGTCCAGGAGAACGAAGCATGAAAATTTCATATTGTCTTGTGATGATCGCAGTGGTCTTGGGCCTTGGCCAAGCCGTCCATGGCGCCACGTGCGAACAGGGAGAGCACACCCATGTGTGGATTGTCCCCCGGGTGGTGCAGGAGGGGACACCGGTCAGGATCATGGCGGTATCCACGGCCGAGCCGCTCACCGAACTGGTGTTGACCGATCCGCAGGGGCAACGGCAATCGTTGGCCGCCACGGCAAGTAGCGGCGGAATGCCGTGGAGCCTGACGGCGGAAACGGAACCCCTTGAAAGCGGGCCGTATCAGGTCGAGGCCAGGACCCAGAACAGGTCGCTGGCTTGCCGGCAGATCGGTTTCGGGGAGAACGGCAAGGAACGGGCGGTCTGGGATGAGGCGCATGAAGCCTTTTATGCCGCCTGGATTGAGCGGATGTTTGACCATCCGGTCGACGAACAGCTGAGTTTTCCCTCGCTGGAACCGGTGCTGCGCGATCCTGATCGCAATTTCTTGCACAATGCACTGGGGTTGAAGGAAGACCAAGGGGTGCCGGCCAACCCGGATTGCGCCGATTTCCCTTATTTTCTCCGGGGCTATTTTGCCTGGAAAAACGGATTGCCGTTCAGCTACCGGGTCTGCAACCGTGGCTCGGCTGTCAAACCTCCGACCTGCAACCCCGTGGTCATCAGGACCGATTTCGTCGGCAAACGAGCACCATTGGCCACCTTCAAGGCGGTCAGTCACGGCTTGCTGGATGCGGTGCAATCGGGCAACGGTCGCACCGCGCTGGCCGACGAGGAGACCGACTTTTACCCCGTGCCCCTGGAACGCGAGGCGCTTTGGCCGGGCACGATCTACGCCGACCCCTATGGGCATGTGCTGGTCCTGACTAAATGGGTCGACCAGACCCCGGACAGCCCCGGACTCCTCCTGGCGGTCGATGCCCAGCCGGACAATTCCATTGCCCGAAAGCGATTTTGGGAAGGGACCTTCCTCTTTGCCCCCATCGCCAGCGCCGGCCCCGGATTCAAAGCGTTTCGCCCTCTTGCTGGCAACCGTCTGTTGCACAACAAGGAATTACCCAACTATTCGCTGGATCAGGCGTGGTTGAACCCCGATGATTTTTACGCGGAACTCTCCGCGCTCATCAATCCCCATGGTTTGCAGGCGCATCAGGCCTATGAAGCGACACTCGCCGCCTTGGTCGAACAGTTGGAAACGCGGGTGCAATCGGTTGAAAATGGCGAAGCCTATTTTCGCAAAGGCGGCGGCACCATCGCGATGCCCAAGGGTGCGGCCATTTTTGAAACCGTCGGTCCATGGGAAGATTACGCCACTCCCTCGCGCGACATGCGCTTGCTGATCGCCATGAACGTTGTCCTCAATTTTCCGGAAAAAGTTCTTCACTACCCGCACCTGTTCAACCTGAGCACCACCTCCGCCCGGCAGGTGAAGGCCGAGATCGAGCAGTTGCATAGCCAGCTGATCAACGAGAAAAGCATCCAGTACAATCGCAGCAACGGTGAACCATGGGAACTGACGGTCGCGGATATTTTGGCGCGAAAATCGGCCTTCGAGATGGGTTACAACCCCAATGACTGCGTGGAGGTGCGTTGGGGGGCGGAAGAAGGCACCGAGGAATATGCGACCTGCCGCCGTCACGCGCCGGCCGCGCACGTCCAACAGATGACCGCTGTGCGCGACTGGTTTCGGGAAACCAAGCGGCCATCGCGCTGAATCAGCCGCGTACCTCACCGACAGGATGGAACGCTGATGGCCATCGCCCGGGAGCCAGCGTTCCACGCCCCTGTCCACCTCCGGGCCCATCGGCTTGCCGCCGATGGGCATTCGATTCTTTTTAACTCAGATACAATTCGTCCAGCGACTTGAACAGCTGTTCGCGGGCGGTCTCGAACTCCTGCATCAGCGCGCCCGCCTGTTTGGAGTTGCCCTGCTGGATCAGCTCGGCAATCTGCCTGGCCAACTGGTGCACCTTGGCATGCTGTGCACCGACCTCGGCAAAATGCGGTCGGTCGCGCAGGGCCTGTCCCTCGGAACCAAAGTACCATTGGCCGAACTCGCATTCCCGATCCGAGGCAACCTCTTCCGGGCGGAGGGCCTCCTTGCCGTTGAGCACCGCTTCCAGGCGGGAGCGCCACTGCATGTGCGCCGCCTTGACCTTGCCGATGTTGAACCGGGCCTGCTGGGTCTTGAATCGGTCCACCACCTCGGACAATCGTTCGGACAGGTTGAACAGATCGCGGGCATGGCTGGTGAGCTGCGCGCTGACAATGTTCATCTCCTCGGAAGCCCGGTTGACATCGACGATGTCCTTGCTGATCTCGCCGGTGACCAGCGAGACCTCGCCGACATTGTGATTGACCTCCTGAATGCCCTGGGAAGCCTGGCTGAGGTTGGCCGCGATTTCCGCCGTGGCCACCGACTGCTCTTCAACGGCGGCGGCGATGGTGGCCACCAGCTCGTTGACATCGTTGATCACCGTTGAAATCCGTTCAATTTCATCGACCGTCTCGCCGGTCGAGGTCTGGATCGCCTCGATCTTTCCCTTGATCTCGCCGGTGGCGACCGCGGTCTGCTTGGCCAATTCCTTGATTTCATTGGCCACCACCGCGAACCCCTTGCCCGACTCGCCGGCCCGGGCCGCCTCGATGGTCGCATTGAGCGCCAGCAGGTTGGTTTGCTCGGAGATCTCGGTAATCACCTCGGTGACCTTGCCGATATCGTTCACATCGCTTCCCAGCCGGTTCACCTTGTCCGAGGCAGTGGTGGCCCCCAAAGCGGCCTTCTGGGCAATGAGGCGCGCATGTTCGGCATTGCCGGCAATTTCCTTGACCGTTGCCGCCATCTGCTCCACGGCCGTGGCCACCGCGTTGACGTTGCCGGAGGCCTCCTCGCTGGCAGTCGCCACCGAGGCCATGTTGGCGCTCATCGATTCGGCGCCGTGCGCCATCCTGGCGGACTTTGCCGTCGCGTCCACCGTGTTTTTCGACAATTGCTGGGCAATGGTGCTGAGATCATCCGACGACAGCCGCAGGCTGTTGGCCTTGGAGCCGAAATCGCGGACAATCCGTTCCAGCCGATCAAGAAAGAGATTGAACCATTGGGCCAGCTCTCCGACCTCGTCTTTCTTTAAAATTTGCAGCCGTTTGGTCAAATCGCCCTCGCCCTCGGCAATGTCCTTGAGCATGGTCGCCGTGCGCTGGATGGGCACGACCACCGCACGGACGCTCAACAACAGCGGCACGATCACCGCCACCAGCAGGGCCGCGCACAGCCCGATCAATCCGCGCTCGATGGTGCGCATCTGCCGATACAACTCCGCCGCGTTGTAGACATAGGCCATGACCCCCACCTGCTTGCCGCTGAAATCCTTGATGGGAAAGAAGGTGGTGAAATAATCGCCGACGCGTTCCATGCGCACCCCGTCCCGTCCGCCGGCGAGCAGCTCCGCGGTGATGACCGCGTCGGTGGTCTGCCGATTGGAGGAGGAGACAAACACAAAGGCGTCGCCGACAATCGGATGCTTGGCCGCATCCTGCAGCTCGGTGGCAATGGCCAGGGAGGCTTTGTTCATGTACACGGCGATGTGCTCGTTTTCGTTGCTCACGCCGTACTGCACCAACGGATCATAGGAGGAGAGCGATTCCACCGACCCTAAAAACCGGCTGTCGTCGGCAAGGATGGGCGCTATGCCGCGAATCTCAAACCCGCCCCTTCCCACCTCGACGCCGACAACCCGCTGATGCGAGCCTTGGTTGATGGCGGTTACCGTTTCCCGGAAGGAGGCCAGGTCATCGCTGGTGCGCTGATCCTTTTTCCATACCCGCAACAGGCTGCGGGCCGACGGCACGTGAAAGTGGAGCCGCAGGGCTTTGTTGTCGCTGTTTTCCTTGAAGCCCTTTTCGATGGAGGCAAAATAGGCGCGGAGCTGCTGCCGGGCCTTTTCCATCTGCTGATCGCCCTCATCGTCGAGCCGGCCCTGATGGGCGGTTTCATAGGCCTCAAGCACCGGCTTGGCCCGGCTGAACAGGGCGGCCTGAGCCAGCATTTCATTGGCGATGCGTTTCTCGCTGGCGGCGATGTCCGCCACCTTCGATTGGCCAAGCCGATCCAGATTATGCTCCATCAACCGCCCGATGGTGCGATCGGCCACCCCATATAAAACCAGGGAAAAGAGGATCGTGACCCCGGCAATCGGCAGTAGCACCCGCGGGGCTATTCGCTGGAAGACGTGCATGCTCAGGCTCCTTGAATGGGTGTTGTTCTGAAACCGTCCCCAGACCACATGGACGGAATATACATGAAAATTGTACTGAAATACGAATGGATGTCAAGAAACGCGGGGCAACGATTCGCAAAGAACAAACGCCGCCCGGTGCCACAGCGCGGTACCGGAATGATTCAATATCGTTGACGGCAGGAGCGAAACCGGTTGAACCAGCCAAGAAGCCGACGAAACGGTGGGCGTGGCTTCGGTGTCGCGGAGGGGGCGGTGGCGACTGCGGACGTCACCAAAAACGCAATGAGGCGCCGCCGGTGACCCGACAGCGCCTCTTCATGGACCATGCACAGACGGAACGCCCGCCTGGGGCGATGCTCGACGCTTAGAAAAACAGATCGCGGCTCTGGCCGCTGCGGATCATCTCCACATTCTGGCGTGCTTTTTCCCGGTGTTCGGGTTTGGGCACCTTGTCCAGCTCCCGGTCCACCAGCCGGTACCCCAGGGCCTTGACCTCGGGCGAGGCGTAGTCTTCCAGGTATTCGGACAGGGTCATCAGGGCGTTGGGATGACAGACGTTCTTGATCTGGCCGCTCTTGGCGAGCGCCATGAAGCGATCGCCGGTGCGGCCGGAGCGGTAGCAGGCGGTGCACCAGGAGGGCACCAACCCTTCTTCCATCAACCAATGGATGATCTCGTCGGCGGTGCGTTCGTCGTTCTTGGCGAACTGGGCGGTCAGTTCCTGATCGACCACCCCGGTCTCGCGGCGGCGCTTCTCGGCCATGTAGCCGCCAACCCCGACCGCGCTGCAGGCGCTCATCTGGGTGATGCCGCAGTCGAGCAGATCCTTGCGCATGGCCGCGTTCTCGCGGGTGGAAATGATGATGCCGGTGTAGGGCACGGCCAGGCGGAGCACGGCGACGATCTTCTTGAAGGTTGGATCGTCCGGGATGTTGGGGTAGACAGCACTGAGATCGACGCCCTCGGCCGGACGGATACGCGGCACCGAGATGGTATGGAAGCCGACCCCGTAGGTTTTTTCCAGGTGCTCGTTGTGGAGCATCATCGCCAGGGCCTCGAAATAGGGATCGTGGAGGCCAAAGAGCACGCCCGCGCCGACATCGTCGATGCCGCCGGCCATGGCCCGGTCAAAGGCGGTGGTGTGGTACCAATAATCCCGTTTCGGCCCGGCTAGGTGGTATTTTTCGTAGGTCGGCTGGTGGTAGGTTTCCTGGAAGAGGATGTAGGTACCGATGCCCACCGCCTTGAGCTTGCGGTAATTCTCCACCGTGGTCGCGGCGATGTTGACGTTGACCCGGCGGATCTCGCCGGAGAGATCGGCCTGGGTCTTGTAAATGGTGCGCAAGCAGTCGAGGATGTAGTCGATCGGACAGTTGACGTCGTCCTCGCCCGCTTCCAAGGCGATGCGCTTGTGGCCCATGCGCACGATCTCGATGATCTCGTCACGGACCTCCTCCTGGGTCAGCTTGCGGCGCTTGAAGCTGTGGCAATCGTTGTAGGCGCAGTAGGCGCATCGGTTGACGCAGAAGTCGCTCACATAGAGCGGCGCGAACATGACGATGCGGTTGCCGTAGATCTCTTCCTTGATACGGCGGGCCACCTGGAACAGCCGGTCCAGGTGTTTGTCGTCCATCTTGAGCAGTCTGGCCACTTCGAGATGGCTCAAGCCCTCGAAGCGGGACGCCCGGTCGAGGATGGTCTCAATCTCGTTGTCCGGAGTATCGGCCGCCTGGGCCAGGATGGTCTCGATCTCCTCGGGACGGATGAATTCCTCAATTTCCATAGTTTCAATCAACATAGAGTGACCTCCCACTCACCGGCAGGTGGTTGTTGACGGACAACGGCCATCTGTCGTCAGGGGCACTGGCAGGGTATGGCCAATGCGGGAAAACCCACCAGCCCGAACCGTGCGAGCTGATGGGAGCTGGATGGATGGAGGGGCGGGAAGGCCGGCTCGGTCAGGATTGAGCTGTGACCGGCCGGCATGGCCTCCCCTCAAATAGGATTATTTCTCAATAATAGATGCTCTTCCGCTGCCAGGCAAGCCGCTTATGCCTGGACACAACCTGCGTTGTGCGGCTGCATCTGCTCCTTGTCGGTATTGACGTAGGTGTCCCGATGCTCGTGGGCCGGAAAAACGTCAAAATTCTCGACGATGAACAGATAGACCAGAATGCCGATGGAGATCAAACCAATCGACAGGAACAGCTCGCCGGCGGAAGGAAAGTAGCTTTCCCCGGCTGCTTCGGCCATGCCGGTGAACACCACGTTGCCACGGTTCAGCGCCACGCCGAGCACCATGAGCACCGCGTTGCGCACGATCATTGTTTTGGTCATCACCTTACCGCGCAGCTTGTAGCTCCAGAAGAAGTAGACCGGAATGACGCAGCCGATGGCCAGTTCGAGCAGGCACATGAGGCTCTCCGTGTCCAAGGCGAACAGCGAACCCAACTGGCCGCGGATGGCCAGGTCGGAAAAACGGAGCACCGTGTAAAAGCTCATCACATACCCGGACCATTTGGCCAGGAAGGTCATGGCCGGTTCGTCCCAGTCGTGGCGGAAAAAGCGTCCGGCCAGGGCGGTCTCGCAAGTGACCATGGCCGGCCCGACGGCCACGGCCGAGGAGTAGTAGAGGATCGGCAGCAGCATGGTCCACCACAGTTCATTGAGCTTGCCCAGGGTGAGCACGTACATCGAACCCAGGGACGACTGGTGCATGGTAGAGAGGGCAATACCGCCGATGACCAGCGGCGCGGTTAGACTGGTGAAGAAGGAGGAAATCTTTTTCATCCCCAGCCCCTTGAACAGCACCGGGGCAAATTCACACGTCAAGACAATGGTATAGAGCAAAACGCACATGTAGAGTTCAAACATGACCGAATGCTCGCCCCAGCTGAAGATCGGGTGCCACCACCCGTACCAGCGGCCCAGATCCATCAGCAAACCGAAGCCGACCAGGCAGTAGCCGAGCCAGGCCGTGAGGATGGCCGGCTTGACCACGGATTTGACCTTCTTGACGCCGAGCACATAGTAGATGCCGGCGGTGGTGAAGCCGCCGGCGGCCAGGGCCACGCCCAGCTTGACGTCGATGAAGATCCACAGTCCCCAGGGCCAGGCATCGGTAAGGTTGGTCATCTGCAGCCCGTTGACCAGGCGGTAAGCAACAATGCCGACGAAGATCAGCGAGAAGGCGATCAATACCAGCCGGAACGGGGTCATTTTAAAGGTGAGACGATTGCCGTTGATGGTCATGCCTGCGGCCCTCCTGTGTTGTCCTGTTTACCCTCCGCAATGGCGTTGCGGCGTTTGTTGAAGAAATAGATACCGGAGAGGATGGCGGTCCAGCCGAGCAGGATCGCCGGCAGCTTGCTGAGAATCTGCCAGGTGTAGGCGGGCAGCGACTCCTGCGGCACCGCGGTCTTGAAGCCGAGCGCGTCGAACGGCTGATCGGAGAGATACAGCCAGGCGGTGCCGCCAACCTCGGTCTCGCCGAACACATGGTTGACATAGAGCGCCTTGTTGCCCTCGATCCGCCGGTGCGCCTCCTTGATCAGTTCATCGCGGTCGCCGAAGGTCATCACCTGGTTGGGGCAGACGGCGATGCAGGCGGGCTGCTCGCCGGCGGCCACGCGTGAATAACACATCTGGCACTTGGACACCTTGGGGAAGCTCTTGTCCCACTCGTACTTGGGGATATTGAAGGGGCAAGCCACCATGCAATAACGGCAGCCCACGCACAGGTCCGGATGGTAGACCACCGGTCCTTCCGGCGTCCTGCGCAGGGCGCCGACCAGACAGGACGAGGCGCAGGCCGGATCGACGCAGTGCAAACACTGCTTCTTGGCAAAGCGCCAGGCTTCCTGGCCGCTCTTGTCGGTCACGTCATGCTTGCTGACCACGGTCCAGTTGATATCCACCAACTGCGCCGCCTCTCCCACGGTGGGTTTGTTGACCTCATCGTATTTCTTTTCGTTCCATAGCTTGCAGGCCACGGTACACGCGCCGCAGCCGAAGCATTTGGTCATGTCGACCAGAACTCCCTTTGACATAATCAATCCCTCGTGTTCCGGCTCACGCCTTGTTTTTTGGGGTTAGATGAGCGCTGCGGTCGGTATAGGTGGTGTGCAGCAGCTTGTGGGCCATCTCGCCGTTGGGCTTGCCCAGATAGTCGGCGTACAGGTCCATCACTTCCTTGTTCTCGTGGCTCAGCCGTTTCTTGTAGATCTTGGCGTCGATGGTGTAGATGGACTTCAGCCGCTCCTGGCGCACCCAGTCGCTGGGCGGCACCGAGGTCTTGGGCTGACCGCCGCCGCTGATGCAGCCGCCCGGACAGGCCATGAACTCGATGAAGTGGTAGCGGGGCGGCCGGCCGGCCTGCTTGTCAGCGCGGATCTGATCGAGCAGTTGCCGGCCGTTGGCCAGGCCGCTGGCCACGGCAACGCGCAATTCGCCCACTCCAGGCACCTCCAGGCTGGCCTCCTTGACGCCCTGCAGGCCACGCACGGCGGCAAGGTTGAGGAGGGCCTCGGGCGGATTTTCGCCGGTGAGCAGGTAATACCCGGAACGGATCGCCGCCTCCATGACGCCGCCGGTGGCGGCAAAGATAACCGCCGCGCCGGTGCCCTCACCCATGAGCGAGTCATAGGGCTGAGGATCGAGTTTGGCCAGATCGATGCCCTTGCCCT
This sequence comes from Desulfobulbus propionicus DSM 2032, assembly GCF_000186885.1. Classification (GTDB taxonomy): domain Bacteria; phylum Desulfobacterota; class Desulfobulbia; order Desulfobulbales; family Desulfobulbaceae; genus Desulfobulbus; species Desulfobulbus propionicus. Next base: position 2,182,677 of record NC_014972.1, read on the forward strand.
TGATCATTCGCGCCAATTCGCGGGTGGTGAGGACAAAGTCGACATCGCGCAGTTCAGGGGTGCCGGCCATGATGCCGGCACTGTTCATCTCGCCGCGTGCGGCCTCGAATTTCTTGGCCGTGCAGGGCATGATCGACACCGAGACGATCTGTTTGGGATCGATACCTTTCTTCTTGGCATAGTAAGTCTTGGCCACTGAGCCGAGCATCTGTTGCGGCGATTTGCAGGTCGACATGTGATCGAGCAGGTCGGGATAGAAGTATTCGCAGAACTTGACCCAGCCAGGCGAACAGGAGGTGAATTGGGGCAGCGCGGTCGGGGCATGGCCATGCCCACCCTCGCCGTGCCCGCCGGCCGCCTTGATCCGGTTGACCAGCTCGGTGCCCTCTTCCATGATGGTGAGATCGGCACTGAAGTTGGTGTCAAAGACGCGATCAAAACCAAGCAACTTCAGGGCAGCGACCATCTTACCCTCGACGATGGAGCCGGCTGGCATGCCGAATTCCTCGCCAATGGCGATGCGGGTGGCTGGCGCTGTCTGCACGATCACATGCAGGTTTTTGTCGCTGATCACCTTGAGCACCCGCTCGATGTCGTCGCGCTCACTGATGGCGCCGGTGGGGCACCACAGGGCGCACTGGCCGCAGTTGACGCAGGTGATGTCGTCCTTGATCGGCAGGCCGTAGAAGCCCTCGACGCTCTGCACGCGCTCGCAGGCCTCGGCGCACTGGCCGCAAAGGATGCACTTGCGGTCGTCGCGGACAATGGAGGGGTTGTTGGGATCGATGGGCACGCGCCCACGGACCTGCACCGGCCAGGAGCCGGGAGCGTTGTACTGTTGCGGAGTCCATCCTTCGCCGCCGACTGGTTTGCCGGCATCCTTGCACCCGGACAGGGTCGCGAGGGCGCCCGCCATGCCAGCGGTTCCCAATCCCTTGAGGAAAAACCGCCGGGAAACCGGGAGATCGTTTGTGCTGTTATTGTCCATAGACTGCTTCCCTTGCTGAAGTTACGTTCTTGGCCTCGCTTGCCGTTTCTGCTGCCCAGCCGCGGCCCGTGTGTGTTGTCTCGTGGACAGTGTCACCGACCAAAGAGAACACAGGCGTCCATCTTCGACCACGCATCCACCGCCCACCCATCAAAAGTTTGCCGTGCAGTCCTTTTTTCCAAAAAACCGGAAAACTAAAAACAATGATTCCGGTCGGCAGAATCAGGGCCTCTCCCCTCTTCCGGCCATTGGTTGGCGCCCCTTTGTATAAGGAACCGGATACTGATTGAACCGGTCCAACGCTGACCCGGAAAGGACTTATAGAGAATTAATTCTCTATATAAAGTCTAATAAAAACTGCTTGATATGTCAATTATTTTCAATGACGACCAAAGCCGGCTTGCCGGGTTTTTTTCCCGAACGGGCTATGAACGGAAGGAATTATCGAGTCATTCTGACCCGCAAAAAAATAGCAGGATACAAGCTGAAAAAGAGCGTCAACGACAAGGAAATGGCCGGGAACCGCTCGCGAATCACGCGCCGATAAGTACAATTTTGTACTTTAAGGCAGTAAAAAAATCCTCTGCGGGACAGGGAACAGGAAAGGGTGTGGGGGAATGAAGAGGAAAAAATACGGTTGGGGTCAATCCGAGGCGCGGAAAAGGAAGGGAGAGGCCTCGATTGACGCCTCTCCGCATCTCTAACTCGGTCGGCCTTTTACAGGGAACGTCCGGAGATATCGCGAGTGCGCGGCCGCTGTTTCTTGGTCAGACCAATGGCCTGGATCGCCTGCACGGCGATCTCTTCGATCGAGCGGCCCTCGACATTGAGCACCTTGAGGTTGTGCCGCTGGTAGAGCTGCTTGGCTTGCTGCAGTTCGCGGGTACAGTTGGCCAAGCTGGCATAGGTGGAACCGGCGTAGCGCTTTTCGCGGATGGTGTGCAAGTAGAGCGGCGAGCAGGTCAGCCCCACCGCCCGCTTGCTGTTGCGCACGATCTCCTTGGGCAGTTCATGCTTGTCGAGGTGATCGGCGGTCAACGGAAAGTTGGCGGCCTTGAGTTCCATGTGGGTGGCCAGGTAGATACTGACCGGGGTCTTGCCGGATCGCGACACGCCCACCAGGATGATTTCTGCCTCGTCGTATTCTGCCGGCCGGGTGCCGTCGTCGTGCTCCAGGGAAAAATGGATGGCGTCGACCCGTTTGTTCATTTTGGAGATGGTAAAGTGGCGGGAATATCCCGGTTCGCGCAAGGCCTTGACCCCCAGGGCCTGTTCCAGCAATTCCAGGGTGTTGAGAAAAATATCGAAAAATTTCACCTCTGGACAGTTGAACACGTCACGGGTTTCCTGATCCATGATGGTGCAGAAGACCAGCGGCTGCCCGCCTTCGGACTGCTGGAGAATGTGGGCCAGGGCCTTGCGGGCGTCATCGGGGGTATGGATGAAGGGAATTTTTTCTTCCCGAAAGCGAATGTCTTGAAATTGGGCCAGAAGGGCCTTGCCCATGTCTTCGGCGAGGATGGCGGTGGAACCGGAAACGTAGTAGACATCTTGGGTGGTAGCCATGGCGTCTCGATGGGTTATTTTCGTTTATGACAGAACAAACAGCGGTATTTCGGCGGATGGGTTTCGGGCAAGGGGGCTTCCTTGCCTGGCGCATGACAACGCTCGCAGAATTTTTCCGCCTCCTTTTTTTTCATGGTCATGAATCGTTCATGCGTGGCGTCATGCGGCAGCGGTCGGGTGGTTTCCGGCGGCGCCTTGAGAAGAAACAGCAACAGTCCGGCGCAACCGACCAGAAACAGGGCATTGTAGAGGAGATGTTTCTGCTTGGTGGTCATGGTGTCCTGGGGAAGAGTGGAAGCGATACCGCTAATCTGCCATTTCCAGACTATGAAAATCAATGATTTTCATTCGTAGCAGCAGAACCAGCAGATCCATCAGCAGGCCGCAGAGTCTTGGGCTGCGACCCGCCAGCCGCATCACCCGGCCATGGCGCCGTTGTTTGCGGGCAAGCGTCGCCAGCTCGGTGCCCGGATAGGCGGGATCAAGGATCATTCGCGCCACAACCCGACCGGAGACCAGAGCCGGATAGATGCCTTCGCCGGTGAGCCCGGAAGCCAGTCCAGCGGCATCGCCGACCAGCCAGCCATGCTCGAAACAAACCCCACGATAATCGAAGTTGACCAGACCGGCGCGGATGGCTCCCGGATCAAGCGCAATGCCCTGTCGACCGGCCCAGACAAGCAACTGTTCTTTGAGCGTCCTGGCCGAAAACAGGCGGCTGTCGGCGTAGGCGCCGATGGAACAGGTCGTCGCATGGGGAAAGATCCAGCCATAGCCGGAACCGAAGAGGCGCGGGTCAAGATGCCATTCCATGCGGGAAAAGTGACCCGGCACCATGGCGTTGAGGCCGATTCCCAGGGCAAAGGACGGGAGGTTGAGATAGCGGCGCACCTGACTGCATGATCCATCCGCGCCCACCAGCTGGCCATAACGTACGCCCATCCGGCTGTTGCCCCGTTCTAAGATGGCCTGCCCGGGTTCCAGCGCGGCCAGCCGGGTTCCGCTCAGCAGGGTCACCCCGGCGGCTGCCGCCTGCGCCGCCATCCACTGTCCCAGGCGCTCTCGGCTGACGGTGGCGATGATCGGATTCTGCTCCGCCACCACCACCTGTTGCCGAGGGGTGACCACCACCTGCTCGGGAAACTGTCGCTCGATCAGTTCGTGAGGAACATGACGGAGCAGGCCGTGCCAGGTGATGCCACCGGCACAAACCTTGGGGCCGAAAACCGGTTTGCGCTCCACCAGGACCACCCGTGCCCCGTGCCGCGCCAACTGGGTGGCGCAGGCCAAACCACCCGGTCCGCCGCCAACAATCAGAATATCAGTGTGTTCCATGCGTTAATTGTTCAAGAAACAATTCCTTGGTTGAAGGCAGGTGGCAAGGGGGGCAGAGGCCATCGGCAATACGCTCTCCGGGAAACGGCCGCTACGGCTTACCGGTTCCCGGAAAAAAAAGCAAGCGCATCCCGGATCGTGCCCGCAGCCGGGGGCATGCGTCCCGCCTCGCCGCCGATCGACCCGAAGGGGTGATCCCCGGCTTTCCTGTTGTCAGCGTCTCCTCTTCCTGCTACATATCAGGAATATTTCCCACCTCAAACAGCAAGGTGCCGCCATGAACATCAGGGAACAACTGGCCATCCCCCGGCAACAACCGCGTGAACTTGATCCCGAGGAGCGGCTCGACAACTTCGACGAGGTCTCCAAAGGCTTTGACGAAGCCACCGCGCTGATCGAGGCTCAACGCTGCCTGCAGTGCCGCAAGCCGCTGTGCGTGATGGGCTGCCCCATCGGCAACGACATCCCGCGGTTCATCGAATTGTTGCGGGAGCGCAAGTTCGAACAGGCCTACTGGACCATCCGCGAGACCAGTTCCATGCCCTCGATCTGTGGCCGGGTCTGTCCCCACGAGTTCCAGTGCGAAGGTGCCTGCATCCGGGGCAAAAAGGACGCGCCGGTGGCCATCGGCCTGCTGGAACGCTTCCTTGCCGACTGGATGATCATCAACGGCAAGAATCTCTCACCCCGTTGCGCGCCGAAAAACGGCATCAAGGTGGCGATCATCGGTTCCGGTCCAGCGGGTATCACCGTGGCCCACTCGCTGTCGCACAAAGGATACAGCTGCACCATTTTCGAGTCCTTGCCGGTGTTCGGCGGCATGCTCAGCGTCGGCATCCCCAATTATCGCCTGCCGCGCAACATCATCGGCGCCGAACTCTATGCCCTGCAGCAGTGCGGGGTCAACGTCAAGACCGGCATCACCGTGGGTCGCGACCTGACCCTCTCCGACCTGCGTGACCAGGGCTACGCCGCGGTGTTTCTCGGCATTGGCGCCTATGAAAGCCGCCGGCTGGGCCTGGAAGGCGAACTTGAAACCCAGGGGGTGATGTCCGGCATCGATTATCTGGGACAGGTGCTTACCGGTCGAGAAATCGCGCTTGGCGACCGGGTGGTGGTGGTGGGCGGCGGCAACGTGGCCATCGATGTGGCCCGGGTGGCGCTCCGTTCCGGCTGGAAGGAGGTGACCATCCTCTACCGCCGCACCCGCGAAGAGATGCCCGCCTCGGGAGTCGAGGTACATCATGTGGAGGAGGAAGGGGTACAAATCCTGTTCCTTGCCGTACCCACCAGAATCCTCTCGGACGACGGCAGATTGACCGGCGTGGAATGCATCCGCATGCAGCCGGGCGAACCCGACGCGTCCGGCAGGCGTTCCCCGGTTCCGGTCGAAGGCTCCGAGTTCGTGCTCGAAGCCGATGCCCTGATCGCGGCGGTCGGGCAGAAAGTCATTCCAGTGCATGACGAGACCGTGCCGGTGGAGGTCACCTCCCGTGGCACCTACGTGGTCGACCCGGTCACCCTCCAGACCAGCGTCGAGTGGATCTTTGCCGGCGGCGACACGGTGCTCGGGCCGCAGACCGTGGCCAAGGCGGTCTGTCAAGGGCTGGACGCGGCCGAGTCCATGCACCGCTACATGCAGGGGCTGATCTGAACGATCAAGCCCTGCGCGATGTTCACGGATTGAGGAGGGTTAGCTGTAGGCCTCGCTGTAGATGCGTGTGCCGGGAAAGTGCTCATCGAGCAGATGCGTCATGTCATGAATCATCGGCCGGGAGCCGCAGAGGTAGAAATCATAAAGCCCGGGCTTGAGATGCCGATCGATATAATCGGTCACGTGCCCCCGGTGGAGATCCAGGAGCATGATCCCCGGCTGCGCCGGACCGGAAAGGCAGGGAATATAGCGGCTGGCCGCCATGGTCAGCGCACGCCGATAGAACAGACCCGATACCTCCCGGGCGCCATGGACCAGGGTGAAGCCCCGCACCCCCGACGCGGCCATGGCCATAAACGGGGCGATTCCCACCCCGTTGGCCACAAAATAGACCGGTCGATCGGTCGGCCGGTAGATCAGATACCCCTTGGCCTGGCTCATGCCGACGGAACTCCCCGGAGCCAGTTCAGCTAGGGCACCGCTCAACACCCCACCGCGTATCCGTCTGATCAGAAAGCGCAGCTCACGGGCATCTGGAGGGGAGAGCAAGGTATAATCCCGCTCCTCGCCGTGCAGACTGAGGGTGACATGCTGGCCGGCAACAAAGGAAAAATTATCGGGTCGGTCGAAGGTCAACTCAAAGGCTTCGTCATCCAGCCATTCGCGCTTCAAAATGGAGATGCGGTGCATCGATGTCCCCCTGTTCCATCACTTCTTCCAGGTTTTATCGGCGGTTCCAAGGAGTTGATTAAGGTATCGGGCCACGACAAACAGATAATCGGACAAGCGGTTGAGGTAGACTTGGATGGCCGCCAGTTCACTGTTTCCGGCATCCGGAGAGACCTCGATCAATTCGGTCAAGCGCCGCTCGCAACGGCGACAGACCGTACGCGCCACATGGGCCCAGGCCGCGACCGGCTGACCTCCGGGCAGAATGAATTCCTTCAGCACCGGCAACACGTCGGAAAGCGCGTCGATACGCTTCTCCAAATCTTTGGACACATTGACCGGCAGGGCAGTGAGATAACCGGTGGCGGAAGAGTCCGGAGTGGTGGCCAGCCAGGCACCGGCGAGAAAGAGGTGGGACTGAATCTGCTCGAAATCGCCGCGGATAGCCTGTTCTCCTTCAGGCAGATACGCGGCGACCGCCCCCAGCATGGAATTGAGTTCATCGAGATCGCCATAGGCCTCGATGCGGATATGATGCTTGGGTACACGCTCGCCAGAAAAGAGACTCGTCTTTCCTTTGTCGCCTCCGCCAGTATACACTTTCATCCGACTTCTCCTTTTGCTGTTATCTTGGTCAATTAAATCCCATTCTGACACACTGAAAATCGTTTTCGCCAAAGGCGTGGAAATGCTCTCCCCCAAGGCCGCATCGTCGGCCACGCGTTCTTGTCCCGTGGGTGAACGCTGCCTGGAAACCGGAGCACGATCGCCAGCCAATCTCGTCGCTCAATGGAGCAGACCTTGCACCGCTTCGCCAATCAACACTACCAAGTGTGATGTTGTACTCGAAAACAAGAAAGGCCACAACAAGCTATCTCATTAAATCAAATCTATTTTTCCAGAAAAAAATCTCCTGCCCCCTCCCTGCTCCGCCGCATGCCGGAAAGAATGACACCAGTAGCGGAACCCAAAAAAATCAAAAATGACCGTATGCGTTTTAACTAATTATTTTATCGAGGAATGAGCGTGAATATTGATTCATTTCCCATTCACCAAATCTTTTTGCTGTTGACAAAAGAGCCAATCTCAAATAGGAAAATGCGAAACTTTATGTTAATTAGTTTTAGCCTGTTATTCAATTTTTCCCACCTGAACGACAGGACGGTTTTTTGGTGTTCAATGTTCATTTTCACTCAGCCACCCTTGTTGGTGAGCGGACGATCGCAAGAAAGAGGTAGTAAAAAAAGAGTTAGCTAAAGGCTTTTCCGCGATTTGCTGGAAAAGACCAGTTTTTCCCTTGCAGTCGATATCGGCTTCGGTTCACGGTTGAAAAAACGAGACCGGAAGTGTGCATCATCTGTAAATATTCCGACGCGGTCGGAGTACCCACTTGAGGAAAATTGGCTCAACGTATGACAGACAGATTCTCACAAGTTATTGTACAAGGTTTGCGATCCAGTCAAAAAATAGACCGGCGAGACAGCAGTTCATAATCTGTTGTTTTCCGGTCTTTTTTTGTATAGGGGGATCCCGGAGGGCCGCTGGGCGGCAACCGGGCAATAAAAACGCTTCATAGACAGGAAGAGGTACACATTGGAAACTAACGCGAAAATGTTCTGGACAGGTTTATCACCCGATGAAGCAAGGGAAGCACTTGTCAACAAAGACAAGTCCAAAAAAGACAAACGAATGACGCTGAAGGAAGCGGTTTCCAAGTTTGTTAAGAATGGCGACAATGTCGGTATCGGCGGATTCGTCAATCTCCGTCAGCCCGTAGCCATCTGTCATGAAATGGTTCGGCAAGGCTTCAAGGACCTGACTCTCTCCTGGCAATCCGCAGGCATGGCAGCTGAAATTCTCGGCGCCGCGATGATCGCCCGGCCGGATCATTTTTCTATCAAGCGGATCGAGCTGGCTTATTGGGGACATGAGTCCTTTGGTCTGTCTCCCTCCTGGCGCTATCTCGCCGAACGCGGCCTGATCGAATTCGAGGACTGGAGCAACTACAACATGTCTGCCCGGTTCAAAGCCGGTGCCATGGGCCTGCCTTTCCTGCCCACCCGCGGTCCCTTGGGCGGCGACATCAAAAACACCAGCCGCACCAAGATTATCGACTGCCCGTTCACGGGACGGCCGATTGCCCTTGTCCCGGCCTGCCATCCGAACGTGGCCATCATCCATGTCCAGGCAGCGGACATGTACGGTAACTGCATCATTCGCGGCACCGACGCCACCTGCCCGGAAATCGCCATGGCCGCGAAACACTGCATCGTCACCTGCGAGCAGTTGGTTTCCCACGAACTGATCGTCAGCAATCCGAAGGACATCCTTATTCCCTTCCCGGCTGTCGACGCAGTCATTCATGTACCCTATGGTGCCTATCCGGGTGCCTGCCGCCGCCACTACTATTTCAACGGCGACCATATCCGTGATTTCCTCGGACGTATCATGCCGATGGTCAAAGGTGCTCCGGCCGATTCACTCAAGGCTTGGTTTGACGAGTATATCTTTGGGGTCGAAACCTTTGAGCAATATCTGGACAAATTTCCGCTCTCCAAGATCCTGGCGGACAAAGCGGCGGAAGCGGTCCATTGCGAGCGGTTGGCCTAATCTCCAGCAGCCTGAGTCATTGAAACGGAACCTCTCGGAACACTAGACAAGGAGTCATCATGACAGTTTCAACGGATTACACCGCCCAAGAAATCATCGTTGTGGCGGGGTCAAAGATATTGGAAGACAACAAGATCGTCTTTGTCGGGACGGGCCTTCCCATGGTTGCCTCGCTCTTGGCTATTCTTACCCATGCCCCCGGATTGATCGTGGTCTTCGAGGCCGGTGCCATGGGTCCGCCCCTGACACATGGTCTGCCCATTTCGGTCGGCGATTCCAAGACCGGAACCGGCGCATCCTATATGAAGGGCCTGAACGCCGCCTTTGAATTGACCCAGCGCGGATACGCCGATTTCGGCTTCATCGGTGGCGCCGAGGTCGATATGTACGGCAACCTCAACTCCACCATGATGGGTGATTACCCCGCAAGTTATGCCAAGCCCAAAGTTCGTCTGCCGGGTAGCGGCGGCGCCAGCGACATGGCGGCCTCCTGCGAGCGAACCATCCTCATCGTTCCCCACGACAAGAAGAAATTCAACGAGAAGCTCTCCTATGTCACCAGCCCCGGCCATCTTGACGGCACCCCCGGCGCCCGTCAGAAAGCCGGCATGCAGGGCAAGGGCCCGTATCGAGTGATCACCACTAAGGGTATCTTCGATTTCGACGAGGCAACCAAGAGAATGCGTATTCTCCAGACATTCCCGGGTGAAACCGTACAGAGCATTCAGGACAACACCGGCTTTGAATTGCTGGTAGCCCCGAATGTCAGCGAGTTCGCGCCCCCCACCGTCGAGGAAGTGCGTTTGATCCGTGAAGTGGTCGATCCTCAAGGTGCCTTTGTCAAACGAGTAGCAAAATAACTCCGATGATGCAGACCGTACCGTTTCTTGTTCAACGGTACGGTCTGTATTTGAAAACAGGGCGTTCGCTTTTTTACAGATAAAAACACCGCACTCAAGAGAAACAAAAAATCGAGCTTATCCAGAAAAAATAGAAAATGTTACCCGATGACTCCGTCATTGGGCACAGTTGAGTTGAAAGCCTTTGGCCACCGTTGTCTTGCTTTCAACACCACTTAATTATTTAGCATTCCGGCAAACAAACCTTGACGGACAGGAGAACACAGCATGAAAATTCTTAAAATTGACCATCTTGGTATCGCAGTCAACAGCTTGGACGAAGGCAGTAAATTTTGGACCGATGTCATGGGACTTAATCTCCATGGCACGGAAACCGTTGAAGAGCAAAAAGTGACAACAGCCTTCTACCCTGTCGGTGAAAGTGAAGTGGAACTCCTCGTATCAACCTCACCCGATGGCCCTATCGCTAAATTCATTGAAAAAAATGGCGGTAAGGGTGGATTCCAGCACGTTGCTTTCCAGGTCGAAAATATCGAAGAGGCCTTGGCCGAGCTACAGGAAAAAGGGGTCGCTCTTATCGACAAAACCCCGCGCATGGGTGCCGGCGGATGTAAGATTGCCTTTTTGCACCCCAAAGCAACGGGGGGGATTCTCGTTGAGCTTTCCCAGCGGATGTAATCAACCACATTGAGGTTTTCGCGGCAACGAACACCTGAATGTCTGTCTGATCCTGGTTCCAACCGCAACTTCTCTTCCGGGAAAGTTGCCGTTGGACCAGTTTGTTTTGTTTTCAACCGGGGATAATCCCCAAGTTAACTACAAGGAGTAAGCGACATGGCAACTGGATATGAGCAATGGGTTGAAATGGCCACCAAGCAGATGAAGGGCAAATCCCCTGACACGCTGAATTGGAAGTCCCCTGAAGGCATTACCGTTAAACCGATGTATACCGACGAGGATCTCAAAGGTCTTGAGTCTCTCAGCATGTTCCCCGGCATGGCCCCCTATACCCGCGGCCCGATGGCCACCATGTATGCCGGCCGCCCCTGGACCATTCGCCAGTATGCCGGTTTCTCGACCGCCAAGGCATCCAACGAATTCTATCGCAAGAATCTGGCAGCCGGTCAGAAAGGTCTGTCCGTTGCCTTCAGCCTTTCCACCCATCGCGGCTATGACTCTGACAATCCTCGCGTTGCCGGCGACATCGGTAAGGCCGGTGTGGCCATCGACTCCATCGAGGACATGAAAATCCTGTTCGACGGCATTCCGCTGGACCAGATGTCCGTCTCCATGACCATGAACGGCGCGGTTATCCCGATTCTGGCCATGTGGATCGGTGCTGCCGAGGAGCAGGGAGTTACCCAGGATCAGCTCCAGGGTACCATTCAGAACGACATTCTCAAAGAGTACCTGACCCGGAACACCTACATCTATCCGCCGGAGCCTTCCATGCGGATCATCTCCGACATCATGGCGTTCTGCTCCAAGAACATGCCCAAATACAACACCATCTCCATCAGTGGTTACCACATCATGGAAGCTGGTGCTGATTCCGTCCTCCAGTGTGCGTTCACCCTGGCAGACGGTATTGAATATGTTCGCGCCGCCATTGCATCGGGCATGGATGTCGACACCTTTGCTCCGCGTCTGTCCTTCTTCTTTGGCGTTGGCATGAACTTCTTCATGGAAATCGCCATGCTGCGCGCTGCCCGCTTCCTGTGGTACAAGTTGATGCAGCAGTTCAACCCGAAGAAGCCGCAATCCTCCATGCTGCGGACCCACGTGCAGACCTCGGGTTGGTCGCTCACCGAGCAGGACCCCTACAACAACATTATCCGCACCACCATCGAGGCCATGGCCGCTGCTCTGGGTGGCACCCAGTCGCTGCACACCAACTCGTTTGACGAGGCCGTGTGTCTGCCGACCGAGTTCTCCGCCCGCATCGCCCGCAACACCCAAATCATCATCCAGGAAGAGTCCCAGATCTGCCGCGTTGCCGATCCGTTGGGCGGTTCCTACTATGTTGAATGGCTCACCAACCAGATCGTTCAGGGTGCCGAGAAAATCATCAACGAGATCGAGGAAATGGGTGGCATGGCCAAGGCCATTGCTTCCGGTATGCCGAAACTGCGCATCGAAGAGTCCGCCGCCCGTCGTCAGGCTCGTATCGATCAAGGCAAGGACGTTATCGTTGGTGTCAACAAATACCGTCTCAAAGACGAGAAGCTTGATTTCGAGATCCTTGAGGTACCGGATACCGTTCGTCTGGAGCAAATCGACCGCATTAACCACATTAAAAAGACCCGTGACAACGCCAAGTGTCAGGCTTGCCTCGAGGCCATCACCAAGGCTGCCGCCGGCAAGGACAACCTCCTCGAGGTCGCCATCGCCGCTGCCAAGGCCAGAGCAACCGTTGGAGAAATTTCTGACGCCATGGAAAAAGTATTCGGCCGTTTCGTAGCCACCACCCAGTGTGTATCCGGCGCCTACTCTTCCGAGTACAGCGAAGCCAGCAGCGACGCCGCCCAGATCATCGAGGCTCTGCGCAAGCGGACCAACGACTTCATGGCCAAGACCGGTCGCCGGCCTCGTATCCTCGTCACCAAGATGGGCCAGGATGGCCATGACCGCGGTATCAAGGTCGTTGCCTCCTCCTATGCTGACCTCGGCTTCGACGTCGATATCAGCCCGATGTTCCAGACTCCTGAAGAAGCCGCCAAGATGGCCATCGAGAATGACGTTCACATCGTCGGCGCCTCCTCATTGGCCGCTGGCCACAAGACCCTGGTGCCCGAGCTCATTCAGAAGCTGGAGGAGAAGGGTGCTGGAGAGATCATGGTGGTTGCCGGTGGCGTTATCCCGCCGAGCGATTATCAATACCTCTATGACGCTGGCTGCAAGGGCATTTATGGTCCTGGTACCCCGATCACCGAGTCCGCTGGCAAGGTCATGGACATGCTTGAGGAGAAATATTGTAAATAGCAGTTCCGCATATTGGGAAAACAGCAAACGGACGGACCACAATCCGTCCGTTTGCATGTTCGCACAACGAAACCTCCATTAAAGGTCAGATATGCATAAAGATCCCAGTTACTATATCCAGGGCGTATTGGATAATAACCGCCTGATGCTTGCCCGCACCATCACCTTGGTCGAAAGCATCCTGCCCTCGCATCAGGAGATTGCCAAACATGTGATCAATGAACTGCTGCCCTATACCGGCAAAGCGGTGCGGCTGGGTATTACCGGCGTTCCCGGAGCTGGCAAGAGCACATTCATTGAGAGCTTTGGCACCATGCTCACTGGAATGGGACACCGGGTAGCCGTTCTGGCCATTGATCCCAGCAGTACCCGCAGCGGCGGTTCCATCCTTGGCGACAAGACCCGAATGGAAAAACTGGCGGTCAACGACATGGCCTTCATCCGCCCCTCGCCATCAGGCGGCAGCCTGGGCGGCGTGGCCAGAAAAACGCGGGAAACCATGTTGATCTGCGAGGCAGCCGGCTTTGATGTGATCATCGTCGAAACCGTGGGGGTGGGCCAATCAGAGACCACCGTTGCCTCGATGGTCGATTTTTTCCTGGTGTTGCAGATCGCCGGTGCAGGCGACGAACTCCAGGGAATCAAAAAAGGCGTGCTTGAAGTCGCTGATGCCATCGTGGTCAACAAGGCGGATGGTGACAATGTCAGCCGGGCCAAGCTGGCCAAGCGCCAATATGAAACAGCCCTTCACTTGGTCACCCCCTCTTCACCAAACTGGACACCTCCGGTCATGACCTGCAGCGCCCTTGAGGAAGTTGGCTTGGCGGAGGTATGGGAGACGATCAACAACCACAAGCAGATCATGACCGCTTCCGGCGAATTGGACAAGAAACGCCAGGATCAGGCCATGTCGTGGATGTGGTTCTTGGTCAATGAAGGATTGGAACGTTGGTTCTACCAGCACCCAGAGATTCAGAAACTGTTACCCGGAGTCAGAAAAAGCGTCGAGGACGGCCGCATGGCACCCACCCGGGCCGCCGATGAACTGGTTGCCATTCTCGGCAAGGACCTGTTGCTGTAGACCACAAGGTTTGCCCTCCTTTTCTTCAACAACCTCTCTAGTTCGTTAATTTCTGTCATCGTCTTTCTCCGATCGCCGGAGGGAGACGATGATCCGCCCTTCTTCACAGACAACCAGAGGTTGTTGTCTTAAATTTTCTTGACGCCCCCTTGAATGAAGAGTATAAACGGCAAACTGAAAAGAGAGAGGCGTTCATAAACAATTGCCACTGACGCCGGCACCTTCCAACATGGAACGGTAACCACCTCTTTTCCCAGCCACATGATCGTCAGTGTGATAGCCGGGTCCTGTGCAATAAAGAATCACAAACCCCGTCAGGTCCGGAAGGAAGCAGCGGTAGTGACCCTCTTTATGTGCATGGGGGTGCCTGGCTATCCTTTTTTCAGGGGTGAATTCGCTGCTCCCCGCGCCCGGAACAGTTGATGCATCTTCCGTTGTCCTGATCATTGACCGCCGGTATCGATTTTGTCCTACCTTGTTCTTGCCAGAAAATCCCGCCCCCAGACCTTTGCCGAAGTCGTCGGCCAGAAAGCAGTGGTCCGAACGTTACAAAATGCCCTGGCCCAGCAGCGTGTCGCCCAGGCGCTGATTTTCAGCGGCGTACGTGGCACGGGCAAAACCACCTTGGCCCGGATCATGGCCAAAGCCCTGAACTGCGAGCAGGGGCCGGCCACTGAGCCCTGCAACCTCTGCCGCTCATGCAGGGACATCGCCGACGGGGCCAGCATCGATCTCCAGGAAGTGGATGGCGCCTCTAACCGCGGCATTCAGGAGATTCGCGAACTGAAGGAAAAAATCCGTTTCATGCCCACCAGTTCGCGCTACAAGATCATTATCATTGACGAAGTGCACATGTTGACCACCGAGGCCTTCAACGCCCTGCTGAAGACCCTGGAGGAACCGCCCGACCATGTGTATTTCATGTTCGCCACCACCGAACTGCACAAGGTCCCGGTAACCATTCTTTCCCGCTGCCAACGCTACGAGCTCAAGCGTCTGGGGCATCGAGAACTGGCTGCCCACTTCACCCGCCTGGCCGAACAGGAGGGCGTGCGGATGGAACCCGCGGCGGTCGACATGATCGTGCGCGAGGCTGGGGGCAGTGTGCGCGACGGCCTCAGTCTCCTGGATCAGATTTTTTCCTATTGTGGCCAGGAAGTGCGGGCCGAAGAGGTGGTCGAGGTCTTGGGTCTGGTCAGTCACCAGCTGATCGCCGATCTCGGATCCGCCCTGCTCAACGGCGATCTCGGTGCGGTTTACGTCCTGCTTGATCAGATGTATCTCCATGGAACCGACATCAAGCGCTTCAGCAACGATTTGTTACAGTGGTTTCGTGACCTGGTGGTGTGCAAGGTCAGCAAACATTCCGGTCAATTCCTCGAGGTGACCGAGGATGAGCAAGCAGCCCTGGAGCAAACCGCGGCTTCCTATTCCTTGGAAACCATTTCGGCGCTGTTCAATCTGCTCCTCGAAGGACTGGAAAAGGTTTCTGTGTCACAGCAACCGCGCCTGACCCTGGAGTTGACTTTTATCCGTGCGGTGCAATTCCGCGATGTGGTGCCGGTGGCCGAATTGATCAGTCGATTTGATCGGTTACTGGAGGGCGCCTCCCCCGATCTTCCAGCCGTGTCGCCAACACCTCTCCGGCAAGCCACCGCAGCTTCGCCATCTCCCAAGCCGCCACCACGCTCTTCTTCCCCGCCCACAGCGCAAGCCGCCGTCCCGGCACGGTCAACCGCCGCATCGGTGTCATCGTCACCGCAACCACCGACCGGGATGACGACCCGCGAGCCTCTCAGTCCACCGGAGCCGGACAAGACCTCCCCGCTGCCTGCCGCCGTCGCGACCAATCCTCCCCCAGCAACGCCTTCGGACGCTGCAAACGGACAGTCTTCGCCATCGGGCGCCACCGAGCCGCGCACCCAGGTGGAGGAAGCGCAACCACCATCTCCCGCCCCCCCCAAAAAAAAGGTCCGCCAACATTGGGAGGGCTTTGTCCAGTATGTGCGTGAACGCCAACGCTGGATCGCGGCGGCCCTGCAGATGGCCGCCTCGGTGGAATGCAACGGCAAGGAACTGATCATCCATTTTGACGACAGCGCCGAGTGCACCATGCTCAAGCAGCGCAACAACGTCAAGGCGCTGACCGAATTTCTCCTCGATTTTTTTCAAGAAGAACTCTCTGTCCAGTTTGCCGTGCCCGGTTCCAATGCCTGCGCGGTCGATCCGGCCAACGGTCTTGCGCCCCAACATGAACGCCGCGCCTTGGCCAACGATCCACTGGTGCTCACCGCGCTCGATGTCTTCACCGGTCAGGTCGGTGATATTCGCATCGGTTCCGGATACCGCGCACATACCACGCCCACGGCACCCAGGACCGGCGAGGAAGCATACCCATCGGTCGAGGAGTAGCGGCCGCTCTCCGGATACCCCATTCCCCAAAACAGGTTTTTGTTGAGGTTTTCTATGAACATGAGTGAGCTGATGAAACAGGCGCAGCAGTTCCAGGAAAGACTGGCAACCGTGCAAAACGAGTTGGGCGGCAAACAGGTGACCGGTTCCGCCGGTGCCGGCATGGTCACGGCCACGGTCAACGGTAAGGGAGAACTGCTTGAGATCGTCATTGAACAAGCATTGGTTCAGCCGGACAACACCCAGATGCTGCAGGACTTGATTGTCGCCGCAGTCAACGACGGCCTGAACAAAGCCAAGGAGCTGGGCAAGGCGGAGATGGGCCGCTTGACCGGTGGTCTTAACATACCAGGTCTGTTCTGAATGCAGATCATTCCCCCGGCCCTGGAGCGATTGATCGCCGACCTGACCCGGTTGCCGGGAATCGGCCGCAAAACAGCCACTCGGCTCGCCTTGTACATCCTGCGACGGCCAGCGGCGGAGGGCAGAAATCTCGCCCACGACCTGATGGTGCTCCATGACACCATCCACCTCTGCCACCAGTGTTTCACCTTCTCCGAAACCGATCCCTGCGCGATTTGCGGCAATCCCGGGCGGGATTCACGACTAGTGTGCGTGGTCGAGGAGCCGGGCGATCAGATCGCCATCGAGAAAACCGGCGTGTTCCGCGGCACCTACCACATCCTTCACGGGGTGATCGCCCCCATGGACGGTATAGGTCCCGACGAGCTGAAAATACGCGAGTTGCGGCAACGGGTTGCCTCCGGTCAGGTCGACGAGGTGTTGATCGCCACCAGTTCCACGGTCCCCGGTGAAGCCACCGCCTCCTATCTCGCCGAAATGCTGCAGGATACCAAGGTCCGCCTCAGTCGTCTGGCCTGTGGTATTCCCATGGGCATGGACATCAAGTATGCCGACGAACACACCTTGGCCAGGGCTGTCGAATCCCGCCAATCGGTGCCTGGACGAACCTGACAGCCGCACCGTGCATCCTCTCAAGGCCCGCCGTTTCTCTCTTTGACCTCTCTCCTTTCTGCCCCTGCTCGCGAATGCAACGTCTCCCCCGTCCAAAGGCGGGGGAGGTTTGAATAGACGGCAGACCGAATGCGCCCGGTTAACTCATCATGCTCCATACCATCCTGGTGGCGACGGCGTAGAGAAACAGGGCAAAGAGCCGTTTGAGCTTGTCGACCGGTAACGCATGGGCCAGCTTGGCCCCCAGTGGGGCGGTGAAAATCGAAGTGCAGACAATACCGATTAGAGCCGGCAGATAGACATAGCCAAGGCTGTAGGCTGGCAGGCCACTGCCATGCAGGTTGTTGACCATGAAACCGAATGCGCCGGCGATGGCAATGGGAAAGCCGATGGCCGCCGAGGTGCCGACAGCCAGATGAGCCGGGACATTGCACCAGATCATGAAGGGCACGGACAGCGATCCGCCGCCGATGCCAACCAGGGCCGACACCACACCGATGGTCGAACCAACGCCGAACATACCTGCTGTTTGCGGCAGCTCGCGCGAGGCCTTGGGCTTTTTGTTGAGCAGCATCTGCGTGGCCACGCAATAGAGAAACACGCAGAAAAAGGTTTTGAGAAAACCGGTGGACAGCCGCGCGGCAATGAAGGTGCCGAGAAAGGTGCCGATCAGGATACCGGGCACGATCCGTCGAACAATGGTCCATTCCACCGCGCCCCGCCGATGATGGGACATGAAGCTGGAGATGGAGGTGAAGATGATGCTGGCCAGCGAGGTGCCCAAGGCCAGATGCATGATCTGATCCGGCTGTACGCCCTGCTTGGCGAAACAGAAAACCAGCATCGGCACGATCACCACGCCGCCGCCCACCCCCAGCAGACCGGCCAATACTCCGGCAATCAATCCCACCACCAGATACATCAACACAATTTCAATGGTCATGACATTCTCTCCTGTTCGGCATATCCGCCGGTCAAAGTTGATACCGCTTCACGACATTCATTCAGTGGGCGGCTCGTCAAAAATAGCGCGTTCGATCTCGGCCAGATGATCGTGCATGGCCGCGCCCGCCGCCTCGGCGTCGCCGGCCTCCAGGGCATCAATGATTCGCAGGTGCCCTTCCACTGAAGCGTGGCGGCGCGCGCTCGTCTGCAGCCAGGTGGATCGGCTCTCGTTGAGAATCGACTGAATGGTGGTCATCACCTGAATCACGACCTGGTTGCCGGTACCGGCGGCCAGCAGGCGATGAAATTCAGCGTCCAGGCTATCTTCTTCCCGGCCGGCGATCACGGCGCGCTGCTGATCACAGGCCACGATCTTGAGACGGCCAAGAGCCTCCGGGGTTATCCGCCGTGCGGCCAAGGCGGCGATCAGCGGCTCGATCATCTGGCGAAACTCTATGATATCATGTACAAAACCGCTCTGCTCGCCGATGGCATCAAGAATCGCTTCGGCGGAACAGCCCCCCCCCAAAGGAGCGAGCAGATAGGTTCCGTCACCCTGCCGACTCTCGATGATCCCCCGCTCGGCCAGGATGTGAAATGCCTGCCTGAGACTGCCGCGCGACACCCCCAACGATTCGGCCAACTTTCGTTCCGGGGGTAGCCGATCGCCCGGGGCAAGCTCCCCATCGGCGATCATTGACTCAATCCGGTCAATAATCGCCCGATACGCGTATTTTTTTTCCTCTTTGGTTGCCGGCATACCCATCCTTCCCCCTGAAATTGGTTAACCAATACTGTATTTTTTTTTCCTGATCAACATGTTTCAAGCGTTGCCGCCAAAATTGGTTAACCAATACCCA
The DNA here is from genome assembly GCF_000186885.1 of Desulfobulbus propionicus DSM 2032. Lineage (GTDB taxonomy): Bacteria > Desulfobacterota > Desulfobulbia > Desulfobulbales > Desulfobulbaceae > Desulfobulbus > Desulfobulbus propionicus. Next base: position 2,201,614 of record NC_014972.1, read on the forward strand.
GCCTCAACCTGGCGCAGCCGGCAACTCCCTCTCCGCAACCGCCCCGGGTTCGTTCCGCATAGTTCAAGCAATGCCTCTCCAAGTTGTGAATCATCACCGAGGGTGTAACTACCCGGAATTAACTACGGGTTTCAAAGATTGATAGGCGCAGCGCACGATCTCTGGAACCCGCAGTGCACTTCCTCCTCCAACCTAAACCGGTTGCTTCCCATCCCGTTCAATGGTATCAATGGTATATCTGCCGCTCGAGATTCTGTTGTCGTTGATTTTCCGCTGTTCCATCCCATCGCGGATGGGTGCAGCGGTCTTGCCAAGGTGTTTAGTCCCGCCATGAATAGGTTTTCTCCCCTCCGCCCTTCAGGTCGTCTTCATGCCAAGATGTGGTTTATCTCCTTCTTTTCCCTGTTAACCGTCTGTTTTATGCCTTTGCTCTGGCGCATGGTTCATTCCGGTGTCAGTCAACCCCTCGGTCTCCTCTCCGATGGAACGCTGGGCCTCCTGCTCCTGCTGTTCCTGACGCATATCTCTCGTTGGTTGCGCATTGTCGCTATCCTGCCGTGGGCCATCTTTCAACTGGTCGCCTTCGAACTGATGGCCGCGATGCAACGCTTGCCCAACTGGTCCGATCTGCAGTATCTGAAGGACTTGAAATTCCTCGACAACAGCATGGCCGGGTTTTCGCCCACCTCACCCCTGTTGACAGGGTTGCTGCTGACAACCGTCCTGCTGAGTTTGCTTCCGCCAATCAAACTCCACCCCCTGCCCCCGATACGCACGCTGACATTCGTGGTTATGCTGGCAACCGGGTATGGGATGCTCAGTTCTCACTCGGCTCACCAGGGCGTACTGGAGCGCTACTCCCCCCTGCACTGGCTGATCACCGACGCTCTCATCCATCGATTCATTCCCGCCACGTCTCCCCAGACCATTCCCCCACCCACAGGCCTGACCGCACTGGATCTAAATGGCAGGCCGTTGTTGACTGCGGGCAAGGCAAAGAATGTGCTCGTCGTGGTGCTGGAAGGAATCCCAGGATTGTATTACCCCGAGATAGCCCGAACAATGGGCGTGACCTCAGATAAACAGGAGATGCCGCTCTTTGCCGCCAGCACGGACGACGCTATGCTCGTTCCCGATTTTGCCGTACACAGCCATCAGACAATCCGCGGTCTCTATGCCATGCTCTGCGGCGATTACAGCAAACTGTCGTGGAGCACGCCCAAGGCTTTTGAACTGCAACACAATCAATCCCGAGCCCAGGATTGCCTTCCCGCTCAATTGGCGGCTCAGGGCTGGAGCACCCATTTTCTTCAGGGCGCCAACCTCGGCTTCATGGGCAAGGATCGGGTCATGCCGATGATCGGTTTCCAGGAGGTACACGGCAACGAATGGTTTACAGAACCCAACCCCTTCCCTTTTGAATGGGGGACGGTGGACTCAGTCTTTTTCCATGGAGCATGGCAGTATATTGTCGGCTTGCAGGCTCAGCAGCAGCCGTGGATGCTTACCCTACTGACCGTCGGCACCCATCAACCCTATGCCGTGTCGGATGAAGTAGCGGATCACTATCCATCGAAGAAAGCGGCGGCGGTGGCCCAGTTGGACCAAGCCCTCGCCCCTTTTATCGCTCAACTGCGTCGCGAAGGGGTACTTGAGGATACTCTGGTGATCATCACCTCCGATGAATCCCATGGCGCCAACCTCGGCCGCTGGGTCAGCAGTTGGGGGCTAGCGGTCATCCTCGCCCCCGAACACCTTCCCCGGATCAAACACGGCGGACACGGCCTAGTCGATATGACCGCTTCGGTCCTTGATTATTTCGGTCTACAGCCACCATCGACCCTAAGCGGACGAAGTGTGTTCCGTGACTATGACGCCCCCCGGGAGATGATCTCATACACCGCCTCCGAGAAGCGCTACCATACAAGCGAAAACGTACTGTATGTCTGTTCCGACGATGGCCTATGCAGGATGGGCAAAGCGTCTAGCATACTTGGCTCGTATGCGCTGCAACCCTTGCCGAGAAAAGAAAATGCTCGCAGGCACGATTATCTCACGTCCTTTTCCTCGACCCTGGACAAAAGTTTATCCGCACCTCAAGGAAATAGACGCCTAAAGTTTGCCAGCGGTGAACTGCGCCCCCTGCCCGAGACGATGACCAGTGAATGGGCCGACAATCTTATCGGCGCTCAATATCTTGATTTTCCAAAGAATTCACAGGTACATGTCTCCATCAAAGTGAAAGCTATTGACGCTTCCCGCAACGGTATTGCCTTGAAATTGCTGTTCAAACAAAGCGACACGCCCGTGAATGAAATTGCCTCGCCACAATTTCCTATTCTCTATACCGGGGAAGAGCACCGGGTTGAATTCACATTCGACAATCCGCACCCGCGGCAATCATTTTCTTTTCACCTCGTGGGCGAAGGAAAAGACAGCATTATTCAACTCGATGAGTTTGACGTTGCCGTGGATGAAGAGACCATTGAAAATACCTAACCAATGAACCGTGACGAATTCTTCGCACGGTTGGCGCGGTTGCTGAAAATGCCGCGCACTGCCATCCGCCACCAAAGGCGTAGCTCTGCCACCTCCGCCATCCCCTGTCGCCCCCGCCTCTACAGCCCGCATCCGCTGCCAGCCGAGGACATACGGAGACCTCTCGACTATATCATGAATTTTTTGTTGAATTTCCAACTGTTCCGATCCTGATCAACCCGCATTGGAATTGTTTTCTTGTCTGATCGATTGAGTAATGCTATAGTGTGCCCCATTCATGCTTCAAAATTGCAATGGAATGAAGGAGTCATTCATGGAACAATTGCAGGAAACCGTTATAAAAGTGCTGGCGCAAATCCGTCCCACCCTGCAACGGGACGGAGGCGACGTCGAGTTCGTCGAACTCGGACCGGATCAGATCCTCAAGGTCCGGCTCACCGGGGCTTGCCAGGGCTGCCCCATGTCCCGCATCACCCTGAAGGAGGGCATCGAGAAGTTCGTCAAGGGCGAACTCCCGACCATCCGGGCCGTAGAGGCGGTCGAATAGCGTCATGCCGCTTGGTTTTGTCGAAAGTCTGCTCTGGTTGAGCCTCAACGTCTACCATGAATCGCGCGGGGAGCCGGAAATCGGTCAGTTGGCCGTGGCCCATGTCACCCTCAATCGTGCCCTTGAAAATAACGCAACAATTGCCGATGTTATTCTGGCACCCAATCAGTTCAGCTGGACCTTTCAAAAAAAATCCTACGTCCCGCTTGAAATCAATCCGTTGCAGGAGAGTCTTCGGGTTGCCCTCAAGGCCATGACCACGCCGGATTTCACCAGCGGTTCCACCTTTTATCATCACGTCACCGTTGACCCGAAATGGGTGGTCGGCAAATCGTACATCGGCCAGTATGGTTCGCATAAATTTTACCGCGACAGCGATCCACCGATTTCGGCTACTGCCTTTTAACCGACCGATTTTTCACATCTTCCCCATGTTTTTCCCCCCATCCCTATCCCGGAGTTGACAAACGAGCCTATCTTTTTTATAGAACATCCATCGCGAGGGGTGGCGTAAAGCCTGAGATGATACCCATGGAACCTGATCCGGATAATACCGGCGAAGGGAAGCGGACAAGACAAAGAGGAACCGGGTGTACCCCGGTTTTCCGGCCTGCAAGCCGCTTGCCCTTCCCTGAAAGGACAAGCGGCTTTTTTTTATTGGGGAAACAGCATGGACCTGTTCGTTAACGGAGTCAAGGAAACCGCAGAGCCCTGTACCATCGATCAACTGGTGGCGCGCAAGGGGCTGGCGCCGGGGGCGCTGGTGGTGGAATTGAACCAGCAGATTATCAAACAGGAGCAGTGGTCGATCACGCCACTCAAGGACGGCGACCGGTTGGAACTGCTCAGTTTTGTCGGTGGAGGCTGACTCATGAACGATGACGTATTGACCCTTGGTGGCCGGACGTTTACCAACCGGTTGCTCACCGGCACCGGCAAATTTGCGTCCCATGCCCAAATTCCCCGGATGCTGGCGGCCAGCGGCTCGCAGATGATCACTGTGGCCCTGCGCCGCATCGACACCACCGCCCAGTCGGAAAACATCCTCGATTATATTCCCAAGAAGGTGACCCTCTTGCCCAACACCTCGGGTGCGCGGACGGCGGAACAGGCGGTGCGTATCGCCCGCATCGCCCGCGAGGCCGGTTGCGGCGACTTCATCAAGATCGAGGTGATCACCGACATGAAGTACCTGATGCCGGACAACTGGGAGACGCTCAAGGCCACCGAGATTCTGGCCAAGGAGGGGTTCATCGTCCTGCCTTACGTGCTGCCCGATCTGCCGCTGGCCAAACGGCTGGAGAATGCGGGGGCCGCCGCGGTCATGCCGCTGGGCGCTCCGATCGGCACCAATCGGGGCCTGGAAACCCGGCCGCTGATCGAGCTGTTGATCGACAACTGCACCGTGCCCATCGTGGTCGACGCCGGCATCGGCAAGCCCTCCCAGGCGGCGGCGGCCATGGAGATGGGGGCCGACGCGGTGCTGGTCAACACCGCCATTGCCACCGCCAAGGATCCGGAAGCCATGGGACGCGCCTTTGACCTGGCGGTTCGGGCCGGCCGGGCCGCCTATCTGGCGCAACTAGCGGAAGAATCGACCCTGGCCCGGGCCTCGTCGCCGCTCACCGGTTTTCTGGACGAATAACTCGTTGGTGTCGTCACCGCAAGGAGCAGACCATGTCCTATTTTGAGGTAGTCGAACAGTACAACGGCTTTGATTTTGCCGGTTTTTTCAACGGGGTGACCGAGGCGGCCATCGAGCGGAGCCTGGCCAAAAACAACCCAGGGGCGATGGATTTTCTCACCCTGCTCAGTCCCAGGGCGGCCGGACATTTGGAGGCCATGGCCCGCAAGGCCCATCAATTAACGGTACAGTATTTCGGTCGCACCATCCAGATGTTCATCCCGCTCTACATCTCCAACCACTGCAACAACGGCTGCGCTTACTGCGGCTTCAACCACAAAAACCCCATCCTGCGGCGCAAGTTGAGCCTGGAAGAGATCGAGGCCGAGGCCAAAGCCATTGCCCGCACCGGCATGCAGCATGTGCTCTTTCTCACCGGCGAGGCCCATCACATCACCCCCATGACCTATCTGGTCGATGCCGCCCGGCTGCTGAAACGACATTTTGCCTCGGTGGCCATCGAGGTCTATCCGCTGGCGGTCGAGGAATACCGGCAGCTGCACGAGGCCGGGGTCGACGGCATGACCATGTTCCAGGAGACCTACGACCAGGCGGTCTACAAGCGGGTGCACCTGGCCGGCAAAAAGATGGACTACCATTGGCGGCTCAACGCGCCCGAACGGGCGGCTCAAGGAGGCATGCGGGTGGTCAATCTCGGTGCCCTGCTGGGACTGGCCGAACCGCGTAGCGAGATCTTCTTCACCGGCCTGCACGCCCGCTACCTGGAAAACAAGTTCCTCGACACCGAGGTGGCCATTTCTCTGCCGCGCTTCAATGAAGCCGAGGGCGACTTCCAGCCCGACTACCTGGTGGACGACAGGACCTTTGTCCAGTTCATGACCGCCCTGCGCATCTTTCTGCCGCGCGCCGGTATCACCATCTCCACCCGGGAAAATGCCGCCTTCCGCGACCGCATCCTGCCGCTCGGCGCCACCCGTTTCTCGGCTGGTTCGAGCACGGGGGTGGGCGGCTACACCGAGATCAAGGTCGAGCAGACGCCCCAGTTCGAGATCACCGACAACCGCAGTGTCGATGAGGTGGCCCAGGCCATCGTCGCCCACGGCTATCAGCCGATCTATAAAGATTGGGATCGGATCGAATGAACATCGGTATTGCCGGGGTGGGCGGCATCGGCTCCAACGTGGCGGTCAACCTGGTACGCAGCGGCGTGGAGGCCTTGACGATTGTCGATTTCGACCGAGTGGAACCGTCCAACCTCAACCGCCAGTTCTACTTTGCCGACCAGATCGGCCGCTACAAGGTTGATGCGCTACGCGAGAATTTACAACGGATCCGACCGGAACTGCGCGTGGAAACCACGGTTGAACGGATTGATGCCGCCAACTGTCTCACCCTTTTTGCCGACTGCGACCTGATCGTCGAAGGCTTTGACCGGCAGGCGGATAAAAAAATGCTGCTGGAGGCCTTCGGCACCGAGCGGATCGTGGTCTCGGCCTGCGGCATCGCCGGCAGTGACTTGGGCTCCATTCGCATCCGCCGGATCGGCAACTGCCATATCGTCGGCGACTTCACCACCGACTGCAGCGAGGCTCCGTTGTTTGCCCACAAGGTCCTCACCGTCGCCAACCACATGAGCGCGATCATCCTCAGTCAACCAGGAGTTCTTCATGAAACATAGTAAACCTCTTTTTCCCGCCGGCATCTATGGCATCACCGCCGAAAAGTTCTCCGCCGGCCGGACCAATATCGAGGTCGCCCAACAGATGATCAGGGGCGGCATCCGCTTGATCCAGTACCGGGAAAAACGACCGCACAAGAGCTTTGCCGAGATGCTCGCCGAGTGCCGCGCCATTCGCGCAATGACCCGCGACGCGGGCGTTCTGTTCATCGTCAACGACTACCCCGATATCGCCCAACTGGTCGATGCCGACGGCGTCCATGTCGGTCAAGACGATTTTCCGGTGCCCGAGGTGCGGCGGTTGATCGGCCCGCACAAGCTGATCGGCCTCTCCACCCACGGTCCGGAGCAGGCGGCCGCCGCGTTGGCGGCTGGTGCCGACTACATCGGCGTCGGCCCGATCTTCAGCACCCAAACCAAGGAGGATGTCTGCGCTCCGGTTGGGCTGGGGTATCTTGAGCATGTGGTGCGCTCCTGCCCTCTGCCCTTCGTCGCCATTGGCGGTATCAAGGAGCACAACCTGCACGAAGTGGTAGCGCGCGGCGCCAAAACCGTGTGTCTGGTCACCGAAATTGTCGGCGCCACGGATATCGCCGCCACCGCCCGCCGATTGCAGGCGGCCTGCTCCGCCCCCCTTTAAACAACCCTTTACCCCAGGAGAACCGATCATGGCTTATGCAACCCAGATGGCCGCCGCCCGCCAGGGCGTCCTCACCCCCCAGATGCGGCAGGTACTCGTCGACGAAAAGATCCATGAATCCGACCTATTGGAGCGAGTTGCCAATGGTCGCATCGCCATCCCGGCCAATCGCAACCACAAAAATCTCGTCGCCAAGGGTATCGGTGCCGGCCTGACCACCAAGATCAACGTCAACCTTGGGGTATCCGAGGATTGCTGCAATGTGGACAACGAGTTGAACAAGGTGCGGCGGTCGATCGAACTCAAGGCCGACGCGATCATGGACCTGAGCACCTTTGGCGACACCCGCGCCTTCCGCCGGAAGACGGTGGAGATCAGCCCGGTGATGATCGGTACCGTGCCGGTGTATGATGCGGTGGCCCGCTACGGCAAGGAGGTGGCCAATATCTCGGTGGACGATTTCTTTGACGTGGTCCGTATCCATGCCGAGGACGGCGTCGACTTCATGACCATCCACGCCGGCTTGACCCGAACCGCGGTGCAACGGCTGCGCACCAATCCCCGCCTCACCCACGTCGTCAGCCGGGGCGGTTCGCTGCTGCTCGACTGGATGACAACCAACGACCGGGAAAACCCCTTTTACGAACACTTCGACCGATTGCTCGATCTCTGCCGCGAATACGATGTCACCCTCAGCCTCGGCGATGGCCTGCGGCCGGGCTGCTTGCGCGACGCCACCGACGCGGCCCAGATCCAGGAACTGATCGTGCTCGGCGAGTTGACCAAGCGGTGCTGGCAGGCCGATGTGCAGGTGATGATCGAGGGTCCGGGCCATGTGCCGCTGAACGAGGTGGTGGCCAACATGCAGCTGGAGAAAAAACTGTGCCACGGGGCGCCGTTTTACGTGCTCGGGCCGATCGTCACCGACGTGGCGCCCGGCTACGACCACATCACCTCGGCCATCGGCGGCGCCCTGGCCGCGGCGCACGGCGCTGATTTTCTCTGCTATGTGACTCCGGCCGAGCACCTGCGGTTGCCGGATGCCGACGACATGAAGGAGGGCATCATCGCCTCGCGCATCGCCGCCCATGCCGCCGACATCGCCAAGGGCATCCCTGGAGCCATCGCCTGGGACAACGCCATGAGCAAGGCGCGCAAGGAACTGGACTGGACCACCATGTTCAACCTGGCCATGGATCCGGACAAGGCCAAGGCCTACCGGGCCTCCTCTCAGCCCCTCGACCAGGAAGTTTGCACCATGTGCGGCGATCTGTGCGCGGTCAAGCGCAGCCGCAACATCCTTGAGAAAAAAGGATAAATTTTTCCGCTGCTCGTCCTACGAAGCGGCGATGGTTTTCACCAGCGACAGCCATCGCCGCTTCCCCCGAGGTCATGGCTTGTCAAACAATTTGCGGTACTGGCCGTAGCCCTCGGCTTCCAGTTTATCCTTGGGAATGAACCGCAGAGCAGCCGAATTGATGCAGTAACGCTGCCCGGTCGGCGTCGGGCCGTCAGCAAAGACATGGCCGAGATGGGAATCGCCATCCTTGCTGCGCACCTCGGTGCGGGTCATGAAATGACTCCTATCCTGCTTTTCGACAATGCCGGTCTTGTCGATGGGTTTGGTGAAACTGGGCCAGCCGGTGCCGGAGTCAAACTTGTCGATGGAACTGAACAAGGGCTCACCGCTGACCACATCGACATAAATCCCCTCTTCCTTGTTGTCCCAATAGGTGTTGTTGAACGGTGGTTCCGTGCCGTTGTTCTGGGTCACCTCGTATTGCAGGGGCGTCAGACGCTGTCTGAGGTCCTGCTGTTTGCCCCCTGACAGGGTATCCACGTTTTTCCAGGTTTTGTCCAGAAATTGGTCACGGCCGGAACCGGCCCGGTATCTCTTGTAGTGGAAGGGATTTTTCTTGTCGTAGTTCTGGTGGTACTCCTCAGCTGGATAGAAGCGTGGCGCCGGCAGGATGGGCGTGACGATCGGTTGAGGGAAGATATTGCTGGCCGCCAGCCGCTGCTTCGATGCCTCCGCCTCCTGCCGCTGCTCTTCCGAGAAATAAAAGATCGCCGTGCTGTAGGCATGGCCGCGATCAACAAATTGGCCTCCCGCATCGGTGGGGTCAATCTGCCGCCAGAAGATCTCAAGCAGCCGTTCGTAGGCAACCCGGCGCGGATCGTAAACCACCTCCACCACCTCGATGTGGCCGCCGGCCGAGTAATTTTCATAGGTGGGATGGTCGGTGGTACCGCCGGCGTATCCGGATTGCACCGACAGCACGCCATCGACTTGGGTGAACGGCGGCGCCACACACCAAAAGCAGCCGCCGGCAAACAGGGCCCGCTGCGCCCCCTCGGTCTCCAGCCCTGTACTGGCCTGGGGAGCGCCGCCGTTGAGCGGATCAACAGCGAACATCATGCCTGCGGCGAAAACAAAGAACCATCGGGACACACGGTGAAACGGATACATGGCGCGACCTCCCCTCCTCTGGCTTAATTTAAGAATGAATATTATCCATTATCATAAGACCGTTTTCCGGAGTTGTCAGGGCATCATTTGTCTCGCATTTTCTCCCCTCCATGCGGTGGAGAGAACGGCGATAAAAAACCCCCTGTCTGCTGATGCGAGCAGACAGGGGGTTGGGCAGTGGATGCGTTGTGTTTCGGATTAGTCGCGGCTTTTGTATTTGGTGCGGACACCACCTGAACGCCGTTTCATGAGAAAACCGGCAAGGACGAAAACGCCGAGGAACACCAGAAAACCTGCACCCAGACCGATGAAAAAAATGCCCCAGCCGTTTTTTCCAGCCTTGGCCGGTGGGGCTGCCTCGCCTTTTCCTTCCGTGGTGGAACCAGCTGTCCCTTGGGTGGTTGTACCCGAGGTGTCAAAAGTAACGGGTGCTTGCGGCGGCGCAGTCACGGCGCTCTGCGGCGGAGCGGCCGCCGTTTCAGGCTTGGGCGGCACGATGGCAAACCCCTTGGCCAGCAACTCCACGGCCTTGGCATCACGCACCTTGCGATCCTTGCTGCCCATGACCAGGGTGATGATCCGTACCCCCCCTTTCTTGGCGGTGGCGGCAATGGAAAAACCGGCCGCCTGATAGTAACCGGTCTTGAATCCGTCGCAGCCGGGCACCTGGGTGAGCAGCTTGTTGTGGTTGCGCATGATGAACTTGTCTTCGCGGAAGCCCCGGGTCTGGGTGCCGGTGTATTTCAGCGCCTCGGGCCGCTTAGCCAGTTCCCGACAGAGGATGGCCAAGTCGCGGGCCGTGGTCACATCCGGTTCCTGGCCTTCCGACGGCGGCAGGCCGTGAACTGAGTGAAACACGGAATGCTTCATGCCCAGAGCCTGGGCCTTCTGGTTCATCAGGGCGACAAACCCTTCCTTGGACCCCGCGATATGGGTGGCCAACGCGACCGCCGCATCATTGGCCGATTGCACCATCAGGGCGTAGATCAGCTCCTCCACCGAAAACTGTTCCTTGGGGTCAAGGTACACCTGGGAACCGCCGGTTTTCGAGGCCTCAACGGTCACCGGCACCATCTCGTCCAATTTCAGCGCCCCCTGCTCGATGCGATCAAGGATGACGTAGAGGTCCATCAACTTAAGCACGCTGGCCGGATACACCTTGACATCGGCATTGGATTCGAACAGCACTTTGCCGCTGTCGGCCTCGATCACCAGGGCGGAAACATAGGGGTCCTGGGAAATGACGGCGAGCGGGGTGCGCGCGGCCCGGACTGACGGGGCCATGAGCAGCAGAACAAGGGCACAGAGGATCAAACGCTTCATAATGCTTTCTCAGCTCCTGATCATTCGGCGCCTCACGTACGGACGGCAGCCGGGAAATTCCGGGACACAGCAACCAAGACAAAAGAACGAACAGGATGGGTGCGCACCATCAAGCCTTCTCTTCCCGTGATCCTGCGAAACGATGTACAAGCGGCCGCGAACCCTCGTGCATGCACGAAAACCACCGCCACCATGGTGACGATTACTTACTGTCGAAGCGCTTGACTGTCAAACATTTCTTCCCCCTGCCCCGGAAAACCGCGCCTGTCCGTATTCAAAGAGCTCAACAATATCGGATCGTTGTCACGGATAGGGAGGGGAAAGACTTGCCCCGGCCGGATGATTGCGGTATGGTGGCCGCCTATTCTCAGGGCAGGGTGCAATTCCCTACCGGCGGTATGTCCACCCTGTGGACGAGCCCGCGAGCGCCTGCCGCGTTTGGGCAGGGTCAAGCAGATCCGGTGAGAAGCCGGAGCCGACGGTGATAGTCCGGATGGGAGAGAATGAGGTTAACGGTGGAAGACCGTGCCGCCGAACGGAAGGCAGCGAGGCATGCAGGGGATGGTTTGCCCGGCGTGTTCGAGTGCCGTCTTTCCGGCGCGGCAGGGCTTGTCCGCCCAAGACCGAAAAACCGGCATGGGGCCGGTTGTTCCCGCATGCCCTGATTCTGGTCACTGATTGTTCAGGAGGAAACCATGAATCAGACCCACGATATTTCGCTTTTATCTCGCTTCGGCACATCCCAGCAACGAGTGCACAAGGCACTGACCGCGCTCAATCACGGACACGGCGTCCTTCTGGTCGACGACGAGGACCGGGAGAACGAAGGCGATCTCATCTTTGCCGCCGAACACCTGACTACCGCCCAGATGGCCCTGCTCATCCGCGAATGCAGCGGTATCGTCTGTCTCTGTCTGACCGATGAACGCATCCGCCGACTGGAATTACCGATGATGGTCAACCACAACACCAGCAAGAACGGTACCGCCTTTACCGTGACCATCGAGGCCCGCGAGGGGGTAACCACCGGCGTTTCCGCCCAGGATCGGGTCACCACCATCCGGACCGCCATCGCCCCCGAGGCACGGCCAACGGATCTGTCCCATCCCGGCCATGTGTTTCCCCTGCGGGCTCAGCCGGGCGGCGTGCTCACCCGGCGCGGCCATACCGAAGGCACGGTCGACCTGATGCTGCTGGCCGGTTTGCAACCGGCCGGGGTGCTGTGCGAGCTGACCAATCCGGACGGGACCATGGCCCGCTTGCCGGAAGTCGTGACCTTTGCCGAGCGGCATGGCATGCCGGTGCTGTCCATCGAGGATCTGGTCGCCTACCGTCAGACCCACCTCGCCGCCGCCTGAGCCTTTCGCCGCGACGCGCATCCCACGACACCCGACATGCGGCATTCCCGGGCAATCCGGGCGTTGCATGTCGGGTCACCACCAATCTGCCACAAACGGCCACTCTCAAGGCGCTGGATGTTCGAGCAGGGTCAACAGTCGCTGATGAATGTTGTCAAATCCGCCGTTGGACAGGATGACCACCACGTCACCGGGTTGGCACTGGCGGGCCAGGGCGTCGAGAATGGCCTCGGTATCCGTATAGGCATGGGCCTGGATGCCCCGCAACGCAAGGTCGGCGGCCAACTGGCCAGAGGAAAACTGCTCGCTGATCGGGACCGTCTCCAGCGGCACATGCTCGCGAATCAACACCTGATCGGCCGAGCCGAAGACCGTGGCATAATCCTGTTGAAACACCGCCCGGCGGCTGGAATTGGTGCGTGGCTCGAAGACCACCACCAACCGGGTGTCCGGCCAGGCCAACCGCAGGGCCTGCAAGGTTTCGCGCACTGCAGTCGGATGGTGGGCAAAATCGTCGACCACGGTGATCCCCCGCACCACCCCGCGCACCTGCTGCCGTCGCTTGACCCCCTCAAACGAGGCCAATCCCTGGACAATGGTCTCGAAGGCAAATCCCAGATGACTGAGCAGGGCAATCACCGCCAGGGCGTTGAGACAGTTGTGCACTCCCGGCATGGGCAGGCGGCAGCGGCCCAGTGGTTGCCCACGATGCACCACGGTGAACTCGCTGGCCAGACCCCGCACTTGGAGATCCACCACCCGCCATTCGCAGCCGCTGCCCCTGCCGTAGCCGATCACCGGACAGAGGGCCACCTTGGCGAGTTCCGCCACCACTGGGTCGTCGAGATGGGCCACCAGGGCGCCTTGCGGCGGAATACGGCCGATAAACTCGGCAAAGGAGGCCTTGATGGCCGCAAGATCGGCAAAAATGTCGGCATGATCGAATTCCACCGAGGTGAGGATGGTGCAATGCGGGCGATAATGCTGAAATTTTGACACCTTGTTGAAAAAGGCGGTGTCGTACTCGTCCCCCTCGACCACGAAGTAGGGGCCGTCGCTGACGTTTGCGTTGCGGCCAAAGGCCTCGACCAGGCCGCCGATCATGAATCCAGGGGTGGCACCGATACGGTGCAAGGTGGTGGCCAGGAGGGAGGAAGTGGTGGTTTTGCCATGGGTGCCCGCCACCACCAAGGATTGCTTGCCCTCGAGAAAGAAATGGCCCAGGGCCTGGGGCATGGACAGGTAGGGGATGCGCAGCCGCGCCAGTTCGATGGCCTCGGGATTGGTGATCCGCACCACGTTGCCGACGATCACCAGATCGGGTCGGCCGGTCAGGTTGGCGGCTGCATAGCCGGCCATGACCTCGATGCCCAGATCAGCGAGAAAATCGGACATCGGCGGATAGACGTTCTGATCCGAACCGGTGACAGTGAATCCCTTCTGGAGCAGCATGGCCGCCATGGCCGCCATGCCGGTGCCACAGATACCGATCAGGTGGATATGCTTGGGATTGGCGGGTGCCGCGTTCAGGGCCGGGTCAAGTAAGCCGCTCATCGGGGGCGCACCGTCCGCTCGATGGCTCGATAGATCCGCTCAAAGGTGTCATCAAAGGAAGAAGGGGTCAGGCGTCCCACTTCAATGAACTTGACCACGATTTCCTTGGCCACTTTGAAGATGGCCTCGTCGCTGATCTCCCCACGGCTCTGCTGCCTGTTTTTGTCGTCATTCCCCACGGTTACACCTTTGGTTCTAGGGACAATAAAAAAACCCCTGTTACAGGAAGAAGGCCAATTCTTTACCAAGTGCAACAGGGGAGAACCACGCTCACACGGAAAAAACCTCGCCAGCATTCCCCGGGAGGCCATGGTTTTTCTCAACGCAACAGGGGCAGGCCGCAACCGCCCCTCCTTGATCTTTTTAGTTTTTTTCCAGGGTCAAAAAATCGATCGCCTCGCCGTAGGCGAGCAGATCTTCGCGGGCCACCTGACGACCTTTGATGGTCACCACAAATCGGGACGCCACCACCACGTACAGTTCTCCTGTCTTTTTGGCGCTGTCGTATTTGATGATTGCCCTTTGACCGTTGAGGGTTTCCAGCTTACCGCCACCGGCGCCGGCAAACATGGGATTGTTGACCATCATCAGCACCGACTGCAACACCGGTGAATCGGAGACGATCTCCACACTGAGACTTGCGGCTCCCTTTTTATAATCGCGGCTGACCGTGACACCGCCGCCGAGAATGGCGGCGCCCAAAGCCTGGGCAGTCGCTTCCTTGCCTTCCCAGCCGGACAGGGGTTCGGGCAGCAGGGCCTTCATCCGTTCGCTCTTCTGCTGACGGACCAGTTGGGCGGCATAGTCGAGATTGGACGCGGCGCCGGTATAGTCACCGGCCTCATACTGTCGGGTCGCTTCCCGGATGGTGCTGAGCACGTTGTCCTCGGCCCGCAACGGCAGGGAACCGAGAACCATCGTCACAACAAGGGCAACGATCCGTATCAGGATTTTTTCGAACATGGGTCTCCAAACAGTGACGCGGGGGCGAAAAATTCTGCTCTGTGATACCAGGAGGCGCTGGAGGTGTCAAGCAAAGATCAGGTCTCGCGCCTGTGGGCAATACCGACAAACCACACCATAAATCGGCCAATTAGCACAAGACGCTTTCCACACTGTCGATGGGAAAATGCCCCTCACCACCGGCCCTTCCTTGCCGCCGTCCAGATCCACAGCCTGCGACCCGCAGGCTTGACAAGCGGGACGATCTTTCCTTAAGTGCGAGCAGACTACCTCCCTCCCCTGATGTTCTTTTCCAACAGGAGACCGCCATGGGTCTGGAAATCGAGCGTAAATTCCTTCTTGCCAACGACGGCTGGCGCGGCTTGGCCAAGGGTGTCGCCTATCGCCAGGGATATCTCTGCGCCAGCAAAGAGCGATCAGTACGGGTGCGAATCGCCGGCGACCAGGGTTTTCTCACCATCAAGGGCGCCACTGTGGTGGCGACCCGCAGGGAATACGAGTATCAGATTCCCCTGGCCGATGCCCACGCCATGCTCGACGATCTGTGCCCGCAGCCGCAGATCGAAAAAAAGCGCTACTCCATCCCTTATCAGGGGTTTGTGTGGGAGGTTGACGAATTTTTCGGTCTCAACCACGGGCTGATTGTGGCCGAGATTGAACTGGACCGAGAAGATCAACCGTTTGCCCGTCCGGAGTGGATCGGTCAGGAGGTCACCGGCGATAGCCGTTACGCCAATGCCGCGCTCTGCCTCCACCCCTATTCCACCTGGAGCAGGTAATGCCTCGTCCTCGGGTGGGCGGAGACGCTCCACTTGACCGCTTCTCTTACCAATCAGTAACTATTAAGGGAAATTCTTTTGTCAGAAATATTCTTATTTGATATTGACATGCACTCCCGCTTTTGGTTAGCTTAGCCGCACAATGATTGCCCCTCGACAATTTGGCCCGCACCATGATCGTCAATTCCACAGAGAGGAGGTTCCGATGCAACAGGACAAAAAAAAGCTGACCACCAACGCCGGCGCTCCGGTTCCCGACAATCAAAACGTCCTCACCGCTGGACCGCGCGGTCCGCAGCTGCTGCAGGACGTCTGGTTCCTGGAGAAACTGGCCCATTTCGACCGTGAGGTCATTCCGGAGCGGCGCATGCACGCCAAGGGCTCCGGAGCCTATGGCACCTTCACCGTCACCCACGACATCACCCAATACTCCCGCGCCAAGATTTTTTCTCAAATCGGCAAGAAAACTGACCTATTTCTCCGTTTTTCGACCGTGGCCGGCGAGCGTGGCGCGGCCGACGCTGAACGCGACATCCGCGGCTTTGCCGTCAAATTCTATACCGAGGAGGGTAACTGGGATCTAGTGGGCAACAACACCCCGGTCTTCTTCCTCCGCGATCCGCTCAAATTCCCGGACCTCAACCATGCGGTCAAGCGCGACCCGCGCACCAACCTGCGCAGCGCCAAGAACAACTGGGATTTCTGGACCTCCCTGCCCGAGGCCCTGCACCAGGTGACCGTGGTCATGAGCGACCGGGGCATTCCCGCCACCTACCGCCACATGCACGGGTTCGGCAGCCACACCTTCAGCTTCATCAACGCCAAAAATGAACGCTACTGGTGCAAGTTCCATTTCAAATCGCAGCAGGGGATCAAAAACCTCACCGATGCCGAGGCCGAGACCCTGATCGGCCAGTGCCGCGAGAGTCATCAGCGCGACCTGTACGATGCCATCGAAAAGGGCGACTTCCCCCGCTGGACCATGTATGTCCAGGTGATGACCGAAGAGCAGGCCGCCAAACTGCCCTATCACCCCTTTGACCTGACCAAGGTCTGGTACCATTCCGACGCACCGTTGATCGAGGTCGGCGTGCTGGAACTCAACCGCAACCCGGACAACTACTTTGCCGAGGTCGAGCAGGCCGCCTTCAACCCAGCCAACGTGGTGCCCGGCATCAGTTTTTCGCCGGATAAGATGCTCCAGGGGCGGCTCTTCTCCTATGGCGACGCCCAGCGCTACCGTCTCGGGGTCAATCACCACCTCATCCCGGTCAATAGGGCCCGCTGCCCGTTCCACAGCTACCATCGTGACGGCATGATGCGGGTGGACGGCAACCATGGTTCCACCATCGGCTACGAGCCCAACAGCTACGGCGAGTGGCAGGAGCAGCCCGATTTTTCCGAACCGCCGCTGGCCTTGAGCGGTGCCGCCGCGCACTGGAACGCCCGCGAGGATGACAGCGACTACTTCACCCAGCCGGGCAAGCTCTTCCGCCTGATGACCAAGGAGCAGCAGGAGGCCCTGTTCGGCAACACCGCCCGCGCCATGGGTGACGCGCCCAGGGAAATCAAGATCCGCCATATCGGGAACTGCCACAAGGCCGACCCGGAGTACGGCAAGGGCGTGGCCGCGGCTCTGGGCATTCCGATGAGTGACGTCCCGGTCTAACCATCATTCCCCCAACAGAGAACGCACGGGCGGACGCGGAGTTTTTCCGCTCCGCCCGTTGGTTATTGTCGACGGGGTGGTGTTCGGGTGCTATACAACACACCATTCCCCTTTTTTCTTTTTTCTTAACCACGTAAAGGTGAACGCCATGCATGACAACAGCATCAAACTGCTCAATCAGGCGGTGAGCGAAGAGATCGCCGCCCTCCACCAGTACATGTATTTTCATTTTCATTGCGACGATCAAGGCTACGACCTTCTGGCCGGCCTGTTCAAGCGGACAGCCATCGAGGAAATGCTCCATGTGGAGCGGCTGGCCGAACGCATCCTCTTCCTTGGCGGCGACGTGGTGATGAAAGCTTCGGACGAGGTAAAGCCGGTCCAGGACGTCAACGAAATGCTGGTCATGGCTCGGCAGATGGAACTGGAAAGCGCCGAGCATTACAATCTCTGGGCCAACGAATGCGGCGCCGGCGCCGACAGCGTGTCCAAAAAGATCTTTGAAGATCTGGTGGTCGACGAGGAGCGCCATTACGACCAGTATGACGTGGAGTTGGGCAACATGAAGAAATTCGGCGCCAATTACCTGGCCCTGCAGTCGATCGAACGCAGCAAAACCCGCGCTCAAATGCAGCCGGCGGCCGGCGAATAAGCAACGCGCAACGAGAAAAATCTTGTGACAAAAAACTCGCCCCGACACGGATCGGCGGCGAGTTTTTTTTGTAGACACTCCCCGGTTCCGCCGGGGGGGAAGCCATTGAGACCAGCAGTGCCGATTAACGGCCCACGGCTGCCGCGTAGGCATCCTCGATCCGCGCTTCCACATAGCTGAGCGCCTCGGCGGTACAAGCCTCCAGATCAAAACAGAGGGCATCCTGGCCAAGCAGGCCGCCGGGTACAAAGGCGCCACGCTCCTCCGGATCCCGTACCATGTCGCCGAAAAAACAGACCGACAGCCACCTCGGCTGGTCCTCGATCACGTCGACCATGACAAACAGGGGCCGTTCCTGGCCAGGGACCGAGGCCCGAAGGGAATAGGTCACCCCGGGACGGGGATGAAACGCGAGCTGGACGTCCTTCTTGCTCATCAACAGCTCCTGCAACCGAACAAATCCCTGTCTGTTTCCTTCCGGGGTTGCCGCCCAGGCTTCAACAAAGGCGTTGACCGCCTGCCGTGTTTCGTCCATCATCGTTCCTCCCCACCGCCGACCGGTTGACCGGTTGACCGCTCAGCAGCTCATTTGCGTTCAAAAAAGATGTGCCTTCCTGGATTTTTCCTGTATCCATGGTAGGTTGATATATACCTGAATACCGTCGTGTACCACAAAAAAATGCGCCGGCCGCCATTTCCGCATGGTCCTGTCCATCAGGGAATACAGGACATTGCTGCAACCTAAAACCGTCACAGAGGAGAGATTCATGGGGGAGAAAAAGAAGAAAGGGGAAGGCAAAGAGAAAAAAAACGCGCCGGAAACTGTGGTCGACTTCAGGCTGCAGGAGGGAACGGCCCTGCGGTTTAAAGACGAAAAAAAGGATGACGACCACCTGGCCGTCTGGGTAAGCAAGGCTGTTCTCGCCTACGAAATGGAGCTGAAAAAGTTGCAGATCGAACTGATGAAGCTGCAGCAGGATATGAAAAAACAGGGCACCCGGGTCTTGGCCATCTTCGAGGGGCGCGACGCCGCCGGCAAGGGCGGGACCATCAAACGGATCTCGGCCTTTCTCAACCCGCGCAATACTCGCATCGTCGCCCTGACCGCGCCCAGCGACAAGGAGGCGACCCAGTGGTATTTCCAGCGCTACGTCCCCCACTTGCCCGCGGCGGGCGAGTTGGTGCTCTTTGACCGCTCCTGGTACAACCGGGCCATGGTCGAACCGGTGATGGGCTTCTGCACCGATGAGCAGCACAAGCGCTTTCTCAAGGACGTGCCGCTGTTCGAGGAGATGCTGGTCAAGGACGGGATCAAGCTGTTCAAGTTTTACTTCTCGGTGTCCAAGGAAGAACAGGCCAAGCGGTTTGAATCGCGCAAGACCGACATCCTCAAGCAGTACAAGCTGTCGCCGGTGGACAACCTGGCCCAGACCTACTGGGATCAGTACACGGTCAAGAAGTTCCAGATGCTCAACGAATCCAATCGCACCCTGAGTCCCTGGACCATCATCCGCTCCGACGACAAGAAAAAGGCGCGGCTCAACTGCATCAAGCACCTCCTTGCCAACCTCGACTACGACAAGAAGCTGCCGGCCGAAGAGCTGGCCGTTGATCCCGAGATCGTCATTTCCGGCATCGACGAGATCAAGCACATGGAGAAAAACCTGTTTGATCCCGGACGGCTGCGGGGATAGCCCAAAAAAAAGCCGTCAGCCCCGCTGGGGACTGACGGCTTCGCACGTGCGAACTACGACGGAACGGCCTTCTTCAAGCGGTCTGACCGCAGCATTTCTTGTATTTTTTTCCCGATCCACAGGGACAGGGGGCGTTGCGGCCGACCTTATCCTCGGTTCGCAGCACCGGCTTGCGCTCCATGTCAGCCGTTCCGACCGCCGCCGCGGCATTCGACCGTTTAGCCTCGGCAAGCTCTTGCTCGCGTTGCTGGCGCCGCTCCTCTTCCATCCTCGCCAGCTCGTCGTCCTGGACGATCTGGATGCGCATCAGATTGGCCACCGTATGCTGTTTGACCGCCTCGATCATGGTCATGAACAGGTTGTAGCCTTCCCGCTTGTACTCCAACAGCGGATTCTTCTGGCCGTAGCCGCGCAGGCCGATGCCCTCCTTGAGGTGGTCCATGTGCAACAGATGTTCCTTCCACAGGGTGTCGACCATCTGCAGCAGCACCATCCGTTCCAGCTGGCGCATCTGCGACTCGCCGTTGCGGGCCTCCTGCGATGCATAGGCCTGACCGATCGATGCCCGCAGCTTGTCGACAAAGGTATCATGGTTGAGCTCCTGCCGCTCCTCCTCGGGCCAGTCAAGCTGCAGGTTGAACAGCTGCCCCACCCGCTCTTCCAAAGCGGGCCAATCCCACTCCTCGGCCGCCACCCGGCCGGGGGCGAATTCATCCGCCACCTGGGCCACGAGATCAGCGATCATGTCGTCGATGATCGGCCGGACGTTGTCGCCCTCGAGCACCTCGCGGCGCTGGCTGTAGATCACCTCGCGCTGCTTGTTCATGACGTCGTCATATTCAAGCAGGTGCTTGCGGATGTCGAAGTTATGGCCCTCGACCTTACGCTGGGCGTTTTCGATCGCCCGCGACACCATGGAGTGTTCGATGGGCTCGTCCTCTTCCATGCCCAGCTTGTCCATGATCGAACTCAGCCGGTCGGAACCGAAAATGCGCAGCAGGTCATCCTCCAGGGACAGATAAAACCGGGAGGAACCGGGATCGCCCTGGCGTCCGGAACGACCACGCAGCTGATTGTCGATACGCCGGCTTTCATGGCGGCTGGTGCCGAGGATATGCAGCCCGCCCAGCTCGCGCACCCCTTCGCCCAGCTTGATGTCGGTCCCGCGGCCGGCCATGTTGGTGGCAATGGTCACTCGACCCTTCTGGCCGGCGCCGGCGATGATCTCGGCCTCGCGCTCGTGCTGCTTGGCGTTGAGCACGTCGTGGGGAATGCCCTCCTTGGTCAGCATCTTGGAGATCTTCTCGGAGATGTCGATGGAGATGGTGCCCACCAAAATCGGCTGCCCCTTTTCATGGAGTTCCTTGATTTCGTTGACGATGTTCCGGTACTTGGCCGCCTGGTTCTTATAGATGACGTCGGCGTAGTCCTTGCGGATCATCTTCTGATGGGTGGGAATGACCACCACGTCGAGGTTGTAGATCTTCTTGAACTCCGGCGCCTCGGTGTCGGCGGTGCCGGTCATGCCCGCCAGCTTCTTGTACATGCGGAAATAGTTCTGGAAGGTGATTGAGGCCAGCGTCTGGTTCTCCTTCTCGATCTTAACCCCCTCCTTGGCCTCCAGGGCTTGGTGGAGGCCGTCGGAGTAGCGCCGCCCCTCCATGGTCCGGCCGGTGAACTCGTCGACAATGACCACCGCCCCGTTCTTGACGATGTAGTCGACATCCCGCTGAAAGATGACGTGGGCCTTGAGCGCCTGGTTGACGTGGTGCAGGTGGTTGATGTTGCGTGGATCGTAGAGATTGTCCACCTCCAGCAGCTCTTCGGCCAGCCCCACGCCTTCATCGGTGAGCATGACCTGGCGGGATTTCTCGTCCTTGGTGAAGTGTTCCTCGGGCTTGAAATGGCGCATGATCCGGTCGACCTTGAGGTACAGATCGGTGGACTGTTCGGCCGGTCCGGAGATGATCAGCGGTGTGCGCGCCTCATCGATGAGGATGGAGTCAACCTCGTCGACGATGGCGTAGTTGAAGCCGCGCTGGCAGTAGTCCCGCAACGAAAATTTCATATTGTCGCGCAGGTAGTCAAAGCCGAACTCATTGTTGGTGCCGTAGGTAATGTCGGCTCCGTAGGCGGTGCGCCGCTCGTCGTCGTTCATTTCGTGAAGGATGCAGCCGGTGCTCAAGCCGAGGAACCGGTAGACCTCACCCATCCACTGCACGTCGCGGCGGGCCAGATAGTCGTTGACCGTGACCACATGCACGCCCTTGCCGCTCAGGGCGTTGAGATACACCGGGGCGGTGGAGGTCAGGGTCTTGCCCTCGCCGGTCTTCATCTCGGCGATCTTGCCCTGGTGGAGGACCATGCCGCCGATCAGCTGCACGTCGTAGTGGCGTTCGCCGAGCACGCGCTTGGCCGCCTCGCGGACCACGGCAAAGGCCTCGGGCAGCAGGTCGTCCAGGGTGGCACCCTGGGCAAGCCGTTCCCTGAACTCATCGGTCTTGGCGGCCAGTTCCGCGTCGGACAACGGTTCGACCGTGGCCTCGAGATCGTTGATCACCCGGACGACGCGCCGGTACTGCTTGATCATCCTGTCGTTTTTACTGCCGAAAATTTTAGCGAGTGTCCTTCCTAGCATTATGGGGTCTCCATCGAGGGCCATCCGCCCTCGGGATAATAAGAAAAAGAGAGGAATTCCGCTTTGAATCAGGTGGCGGAGGTGCGGCGTTCAGCGGTGCGGATCAGTGCATCCTCGTCGCAGTCGGGAAACTTGGGGCAGTGGATGCAGTCGCTCCAGATCTTATGGGGCAGATCCTGTTTGTCGCAGTCCTTGAAGCCAAACTTGCGAAAAAAGGCCGCCTGGTAGGTGAGGACAAAAACTTTGCCGATTTCGAGACTGTTGGCCTCATCGAGGCAGGACTCCACCAGCAGGGCGCCGATGCCGCATTTCTGCCGCTCCTCGGCCACCGCCAGGGAGCGGATTTCGGCCAGATCGTCCCAGCAGATGTGCAAAGCGACAATGCCCAGGACCGTGCCGTTTTCCTCGTAGACCACAAAATCGCGCAGATGATCGTAGAGGGAACTGATTGATCGGGACAGCATCAGTCCCTTGTTGGCAAAGGTGGCCAGCAGGGCGTGAATGGCGCGGACATCCCCCATCCGGGCCGGGCGAATCCGCCCGGATATCGGTTGTTGCTTGTGTTCAGACATAGAGCTCTCTTCCGTGTTGATTCGAGCGCCCCGCATGCGCTCTGCGTTCGCTTATTCGGGCTGCTCTTCCAGCCGATGCTCCTCGATCACTGGATCGGGAACGGCCAATTTGCGATAAAAAAACCAGTTGCCTTCACCGGCAGCCACGCCGATGCAAAAGACCAAAAGGACATTGAACCAGGTATCGGGCACCAGCAACAGGAGAAGCGCCAGACCAATGGCCGCTCCATAGACGGCACCGGTGACGAGATGCATGGTGGTCGTGGTCCAAAAGGAGCACTTGCGCGCCAACAGCCCGGTCACGGGTCGGGCAACGGCGAAAAAACACAGGTAGGAACAGAGCAGCAGCGGCAAAAAACCGTACACCGCCCAGGTGACAATGATTTTATGCACGTCCTGTTCTTGGTGCATGCCCCCGGATTTCATCAAGAAGAAAGCCAGCAGGGTGAGCAGATGGGCGAACAGGAAGAAAGCCACGGCCGAAACGGCCGGCGCATACCAGGCCGCATGCTCCCTGACATGCTGATTGATGGCCTGGCGCGCTTCCCTCGTTAGAGAGCCGCGCGCCCTGGGCACGCTTTTTCGCTTTCGTCGAACACCCATTGCGTTTGTCGCTATTCCGGTTGCTTGAGTTGCGGTGATTGCCGTGTCGATGCGTTCCCGCTGGCCGCTTGGCCGGGAAGCGGGGCCACCTGCTCAACGGCAGGGGGTGCCTTCTGCTCCCTGGGCGGAAAAAGAATGGTTTGTCCTGCCCAGATTCCCAGCACAAACATCCAGAAAAACAAGAAGAAACAGACAACCACCAGGCCGAACATCCCGCGCCAGCCCAGTTCAATGCGAAACGGCTTGGCCTTGCGCGGTCGCGGCCTTTCCCCAGGGGGGGCTTCCGGCGGGGCTTTTCGGGTCAACAGTTCCATGGCTGTGTGCGGTTCCTCTCCTTGCCCAGGAATGCCAATCCCTTGATGTCCCTTCGGGGTCCGGGGGGAGGCACGCGTTCTTTGTTAAGTATTGCCGGGAAAAAAGCAAGCCAGAAAACAGGAAAAGATGCGCGACCGATCCGCCGGTTACATTGTCTCCGGGGCGCGGAGGCCAATGAGCGTGAGCCCGTTGCGGAACACCCGTTTCAGGGCCCCGCACAGATACAGGCGAGCGCGGCTCAACTCGGGATCATCGCCCAGCACCTTGTGCTTGTTGTAGAAGCCGTGAAATTGTCCGGCCAGGTCCATCAGATAGAAAACCACCCGATGGGGCGCCAGATCGGCCGCGGCGCCAGCCACCAGCTGGGGATACTCGGCCAGGGTCTTGAGCAGGCCATACTCCTCGGGTTCAGCCAAACGGGCCAAGATCTGGTCCGGGGTTCCAACGTTCACGCCCTGCTCCCGGGCTTGCCGTTCGATGCTGCACAGCCGGGCATGGGCATACTGCACGTAGTACACCGGGTTTTCCTGGCTCTGCTTCTTGGCCAGATCAAGATCAAACTCGATCAGGTTGTCGGGCTTGCGCATGAGGAAGAAAAAACGCAGAGCATCCGGACCGACCTCGTCGACCAGTTCATCCACAGTGACAAAGGTGGCCTTGCGGGTCGACATCTTGACCTGCTTGCCGTCGCGCAGCAAGGTGACAAACTGGTAGAGGACCACGGTGATCCGGCTGTCGTCATGGCCCAACGCCCGCACTCCGGCGAGCACGTCGGGCACGGTGGCGATGTGATCGGAGCCGAACACATTGATCATCCAGTCATAGCCGCGCTTGAACTTGTCGCAGTGGTAGGCGATGTCCGGCAACCGGTAGGTGGGCTCGCCGCTGCTTTTGATAATCACCCGGTCCTGTTCCTGGCCGAACTCGGTGGTCTTGAACCAGGTGGCTCCCTCTTTCTCGTACACCAGATTTTTTGCCCGCAGCTCCTCGACCACCTGGTTGACGCGGCCGTCCTCATACAGGGTGTGCTCGTTGAAATAGGTGTCGAACCCGATGCCGATTCGTTTGAGGGTGGCGTCGATGTCGGCGAAGATGGCCCGTTGGGCCCGCTCCTTGAAAACCGCGAGCTCGGCATCCTTGAACCCGTCTCCGGCCTCGTCGATCATCGCCCGGGCGATGTCGTAGATATAGTCGCCCTGATAGCCGTCCTCGGGAAAAGTATTGGCCAAGCCGAGCAGTTCCAGGTAGCGCGCCCGGGTCGATTCCCCCAGCACCCGCATCTGGCGGCCGGCATCGTTGAAGTAGTATTCCCGCTGAACCGCGTAGCCGCTGGCGGTCAGCAGCCGGGCGATGGTATCGCCGAGCACCGCGTTGCGGCCATGGCCGACGCTCAGGGGACCGGTGGGATTGGCGCTGACAAACTCGACCAGCACCCTGCGGTCGGCGCCGTTGGTGGAGCGGCCAAAATGGGCGTCCTGCTCGTAAATGGGGGCGAGCACCGTGACCCAGATCTTCTTGTCGAGAAAGAGATTGATGAAACCCGGACCAGCGACCTCCACCCGCTCGATCATCGACTGACCGCCGAGCAGCTCCGCAAACTGCGCGGCCAGGTCACGCGGCTTGCGTTTGTCGATGCCAGCGGCCACCAGGGCAAAATTGGTGGAAAAATCACCCTGCCCTTCGCGCTTGGGCACCTCGACGGTGTAACGGCCGCCAGCGGCCTCGCTCCAATACCCTTGTTTGACGCCCTCGGTGAAACAGCGGTCAACAATTTCTTTAACGTGTGATTTGATCATGCCCTAACAGAGTGAAGTGTGAAGGTAGAATTGCATGCGGCCCGCCAGCGGCATCCGTGGCGTATCATCGGGGTCAGTCGATCATTTCCCGGTCGTTCAGCTTGCCGAACAGGCACAGCACCTCGTAACTGATGGTTTCCATCCAGGCGGCGATTTCGTCGGCGGTGATGGTTTCTTCGCCCTGGCGGCCGAGCAGCACGGCCTCGTCGCCCACCTGCACCCCGTCGATCCCGGTGACATCGACCAGAGTCAGGTTCATGGAGATGCGGCCGACCGTCGGTACTCGCCGGCCATGGATCAGCACCTGGGCGCGGTTGGAGAGTTTGCGCAGATAGCCGTCGTCATAGCCCACCGGCAGGACCGCGATGGTCGAGGGGCGACTGGTGGTGAACAGATGGCTGTAACCGAGACCGCTGCCGGCAGGAACTCGGCGCACCTGGATGATCCGGGTGGCAAAACGCATGGCCGGCCGCAACAGAGGCGGCGCAGCGGCCGCCCTGCCGGTCTCGCCGTCCGGGTAGTAGCCATAGAGGGCGATGCCCGGACGGACCATGTCGAGCCGGGCGCCGGCAACATAAAATAAACCGCCGGAATTGGCAAGGTGGAGACAGCATCCGCCGCCGGTCAGTGCGGCAAGCGATGCGGTGGTGGCGGTGAAGGTCCGCAGCACCTGGGCGGAATTGGCCGATTGCGGCTCATCGGAACAGGGAAAGTGGGCCATGACACCATCGAGCCGCAGATGGGGCGCACCGCGCACCGTTCGCACCAGATCGACGAAATCCTCGGGCAGGACACCCTGGCGGCCCATGCCGGCATCGAGTTTGACATGGACGCCGATCTCACGCCGCTGCAATCCGGCCAACCGGGACAGCTCCGGCACAATCGCCGCATCGACCACCACCGGGGTCAAATCGGCCTCGACCATGGTCGGCAGCGTCTGGGGAATCACTCCGGCCAGAACTAGGATGGGCTGGGTGATGCCGGCCGCCCGCAGCCGCACCCCCTCGATAGCCTCGGCCACCCCAAAGGCGGCCGCGCCCTGCTCGGCAAAGACCCGGGCACAGTCGATCATCCCATGCCCATAGCCATCGGCTTTGACCAGAGGCATGATCGCGGCCCCATCCGCCCACTGCCGACAGATCCCGAAATTATGGATCAAGGCGGAACGGCTCACTTCCACACGATTAAGCGATCTCATTGTTTCGTACCCATTGTATCCATTGCCTCCAGCCCAGACGGCTGGAGAGGCACAGCGACCAACCGATGGCGCAGTAGATCATTCCCAGGAGCGGGCCCGGATGGCCAGCCCATCGCAGGAAAAAACCTGCGGCCGCCATCAGGGCCACCAACAGCCAGGTTTGCCAGGAATAGACGGCTCCGAGACAAGTACCGTCCTGCAAAAGGATGATCCGCCGGATGGAGCGCCGGGCCATGCCATCGAGAATCAAAAGCGACTTGAGCGTGCCCAACGCCAGGGCGACAACAATCAGCAAGCGGCCGCTGCCCTGGCCCATCCACGCCCAACCACGATGCACCAGCATGCCGCCGACCAAGGTCCAAAGCAACGGCGCGGCAAAGAGATGCACCGACCGCCGGGCACCTGGCTTGCGCCACCGGCTGAACCTCGCGCCCCCTGTCATCCGCCTCTCCGCACAGCAAATGTCATCCCTTAAAACAAGTTAAGCCCATCCCCCGCAAGGGATGGGCTTACACACCAACCGAATGTTGCGCAGCAATCAGATTTCAGTAACGGTGATGGCGCCCTCGGGGCAAACTTCAACACAGGTTTCGCAACCCAGGCATTCATCGGAATGCACGGGCTCGGCCTTGCCGCCCTGCATCTCGAAAACCTGCGCGGGGCAAGCGTTTACACACTCTTCATCACCGGAACACTTGTCTTTATCAACAACGATTTCCCACATGGCACAACCTCCAAAATGAATAAATGAAAAATTCAAAAACGATGTTGTTACAACCTCGGTTACAAGGCAAAACAATACGTAAGAATCGATTTTTTTTAAAGGACCGGCCCAGGTTTGTCAAGCTAAAAGAGTGGACGGCATGGCGGCGGGGATGGAAGCGGCTGCCGCCTCCGTGTACCACAGTTGCTTTGTCACCGGGTCACCCGCAGCGGTATTCATTTTTTTGATTTGCTCTTCCGCCAAATAACGGTAAGAAGGGACCATCATTCGTTTCCCTACAAGAGGCAGGGTTCACCATGGCAACAAAACAACACAAAAAAGGCAAGGGTACGGTTTCCCCGGAACAGGGGGAACGGGCCATGATCGAAGGCATCCTCGAAGGC
This sequence comes from Desulfobulbus propionicus DSM 2032, assembly GCF_000186885.1. Taxonomy (GTDB): domain Bacteria; phylum Desulfobacterota; class Desulfobulbia; order Desulfobulbales; family Desulfobulbaceae; genus Desulfobulbus; species Desulfobulbus propionicus. Next base: position 2,229,314 of record NC_014972.1, read on the forward strand.
AGCCCGGACGCGGTCGGCGTCGCCGTTATCCGGCTCGATTGCGGCTGCCGGAAAATGGCGGCGGTCAACCAGTCCGGCGATCCGGCGAGCAAAATCATCATGTATCGGGACAACGCCGAATCCATCTGCGACCAGTGCAAAACGGACAACGGACCGTTCATGCGTGTGACGGAGCAGTTCATCAGCTGGAAATCTCCGGAACCCGATGCCCATACCCAGAAAATGATCATTGCCAAAGTGCTGGGCACCGAACAGTAAGGCTCCAAAAATTGGTGCAGTGGCACCGGAACGGAAAAAGGATCCCACAGCACCAACCCCGAGCACCCTGTGCCGGCCGATGAAGCCGTATCTCTCCAGTTCCGACACATTGACATCGTTTCGTCTTCCATGTTTCCCCTATATCCGCACAGCACGCCCCCGGCCCTGACCCATCGTCCCTTGCTCCATCCGCTGTTCCAACAACTGCGTGACGGCATTTCCGAATTCACCTTCGCCAATATCTATCTGTTCCGCCACGCCCACCAGTACCGCCTCACTTCGCTGGCCGACGGCACCGTTGCTCTTCTCGGCCGGGATCGGAACGTTCCCTTCTTCATTCTGCCCTTTGCCCTACCCCGGCAACCGCTGCTCGACGAGCTGTTTCGCGACCACGGCATGATGAAATGCGCCACCACGTCCCAGAGTCAAGCGCTGGCTGCCTTGGGCTACCGCGTCGTCGAGGACCGGGATAATTTTGACTATCTCTACCACAGGCAGGCCCTGGCCGAGCTGGGCGGCCGCACCTACCATAAAAAACGCAATCTGATCAAGGCGTTCGTCAACGCCTACCCCTCCTATACCGCCCGCCCCCTGCGGGAGGAATTCCTCGCCGATGCCCTGCGGGTGCTCGAAGACTGGCGCGCCGGCAACGATCAGGACGGCGACTACGCGGCGGCCCGCGAGGCCCTGGAAAGCATGGAGACCCTGCAACTCTGCGGCGGCCTGTACGCCGTGGAAGAACGGCCGGTGGCCTATGTGCTGGGTGAGGAACTGGCCGGCATGGCCACCTTTGCCATTCACTTCGAAAAAGCGGTGGCCGGCTACAAGGGGCTGTATCAGTTCATCAACCAGTCCTTTGCCGCCGTCCTGCCCGAGGAATATGCAACCATCAATCGCGAACAGGACATGGGCGATCCCGGCCTGCGCCATGCCAAACTTAGCTACAAGCCTTCGGGATTCGTGGAAAAATTCAAGATCTATCCGGCTGAAGCGGCCACCGTTTAAACGCCTGGCGGCCGGCGGCGGCAGGGGGGAGGAAACCCATGCGAACGATTAGTCTGAACGATATTGACGACATCACGATCGGCCATGCCCAGGATACCGAGGCGGGCACCGGCTGCACCGTGATCCTCTGCGAGCAGGGAGCGACGGCCGGAATCGACGTCCGGGGCGGCGCACCCGGCACGCGGGAAAGCGACCTGCTCAACCCCGTCAACCTGGTGGACACGATCCATGCGGTTGTCCTGGCCGGGGGCAGTGCCTTTGGCCTGGATGCGGCCTCCGGCGTCATGCAGTACCTCGAGGAGCGGGGGGTGGGGTTCGATGTCCAGGTGGCCCGGGTGCCCATCGTGTGCGGCGCGGTGCTCTTCGACCTGGCCGTCGGCAATCCCCGCATACGGCCAGACCGGCAGATGGGCTACCAGGCCTGTTGCAACGCCGCCCGGCGGGACGTCGTCGCCGAGGGCAATGTGGGTGCCGGCACCGGGGCCACGGTGGGTAAGCTTCTTGGCATGGGGCGGGCGATGAAGGGCGGATTCGGCTGCCATGCGCTCCAGGTGGGCGCGTTGCAGGTGGGCGCGCTGGTCGCGGTCAACTGTCTGGGCGATGTGATTGATCCCGCGAGCGGCACCCGGCTGGCCGGTCTCCTCCAGGACGATCTGACCACCCTGGCCGACAGCGAGGCCCAGATGACGCAGTCCTATGCGGAACAAAAGAATCTCTTTGCCGGCAACACCACCATCGGAACCATCGTCACCAATGCCCGCCTGACCAAGGCCCAGGCCAGCAAGATCGCTTCCATGGCCCACAACGGCTACGCAAGAACCATGCGTCCGGCCCACACCATGTTCGACGGCGACACCATCTACACCCTGGCCACGGGGCAGGTGGAAGCGGATGTGAGCGTGCTCGGCCTGCTGGCGGCGCGGGTCATGGAGCGGGCCGTTGTTTCGGCCATCAACAAGGCCGGCCCTCTGTTTGGATTAAAGTGCGCGGCGGACCTGCAGAGCAAGGAGAACGGATGAGCACCGGGTGTTCCAGGCGGGCGGGTGCGGCCGATGGTCTACATGCCCCCCACGGAGGCCGGTCTTGAAAAGAACCATCATTGCACTGTTGTTCCTGCTCACCGGTTGTGTCCGCCTTCCCGAGGGCGTGCAGCCCGTGGACAATTTCCAGTTGGCACGATACCTGGGAACCTGGTACGAGATCGCCCGTCTTGATCATTCCTTTGAGCGGGGCATGACCCACGTCACCGCCGAGTACACCCTGCGCGGGGACGGCGGCATCAGGGTGTTGAATCGGGGCTACGCCGAACAGGAACAGCGGTGGCGGGAAGCCGAGGGCAAGGCCTCTTTTGTGGACCGCCCGGATCAAGGCTACCTGAAGGTCTCGTTTTTTGGCCCCTTCTATGGTGCCTACGTGATTCTCGCCCTGGATCAGGACCAGTACCGCCATGCCCTGGTGTGCGGCCCGGACCGCTCCTACCTATGGATTCTGGCACGAACGCCGGTGCTCGACCCGGTGATTCGGGACGCCCTCATCGCCAAGGCGGCGGCTTTGGGGTTTGCCACCGATCAACTGATCTTCGTCTATCATCACCCGCCCGCCCCCTCCTTGTGATCCCATGTTTGACGCCGGTACCCTGATTCTCTTTGCTTCCGCTTCCCTTCTTCTCGCCTTGGCGCCCGGGCCGGACAACATCTTCGTGCTCACCCAGTCGGCCCTCAAGGGAAAGCTGGTGGGCCTGGTGGTGACGCTTGGCCTGTGCACCGGCCTGGTTGTCCACACCAGTGCCGTGGCCTTGGGTGTAGCCGCTATCTTCCAGGCCTCGGCCCTGGCCTTCAATCTGCTCAAGTTCGCGGGAGCAGCCTACCTGCTCTACCTGGCCTGGGGTGCTTTCCGCGCCGGGACGAGTTCCCTGGAGAGCGAGGCCAGCCGGGAAATCGGCCTTGGCCGATTTTACCTGCGAGGCATCATCATGAACGTGACCAACCCCAAGGTCTCGATCTTCTTCCTCGCCTTTCTCCCCCAGTTCACCCGCCCGGAACAGGGCCATCTGCCACTGCAGATGTTCATCCTGGGCGGGATCTTCATTCTCGCCACCTTGCTGGTGTTCGGCAGTGTCAGCCTGCTGGCTGGAGTGCTGGGCCAATGGCTGCGCCGTTCCGAACGGGCGCAGAAGCTGCTTACCAGAACCGCCGGCGCCATCTTCGCCGCCCTTGCCCTGAAACTGGCCACCGCCAGCCGCTGATCCGCTCCCCTCACTGTCAGTCCGCCAACCAGCGCGGGAAAATACCCCTTCTTTGTTTCCGTTTCGCGATTCGGCCGCTTTCCATCAGCGGCCGCCGGTGATCAGGCCGAGCGGTCCAGGGCAGAACCTGGCCAGGAACCGATGGCAGCCGACCAGCAGGGCCATCACCAGTACCGGAATGGTCAGATAGAGCGTCAGCATGGTGTAGGCGCCGTCGAGCGGGATAAAGCGAAAAGCCAGCAGACGAACGATGCCCAGCAGCGGTTCATGGGCCGCATAGACAAAAAAGCTGGCGCCGCCAAGGGTGATCAGGGCGTCGCGCAGCCGTGGCCACGCCAGAATCGGCTTGGTGACGCACAGGGCCGCCAGCACGCCGACAATCAGACCGGTGCGGTGGAGGTAGACGTTGAACCAGGCATGATACCAGATGACGTCGGCGACCAGCATCGGCACATAGAGGCCATAGATGGGCTTGGCGAAGCGGTCAAAGGCGAACAGATTCTCGCCCTTGATGCCGCATAGGGCGCCGGCGGAAAAGAACAGCACGCCCACCGCCCCCGGCATGGCGACCGGCCAGGTATCCGTCACCCAGCAAAGATAAACGACGATGAAAAAGGGGATGGGCACGAAGCGGACAATAACGGCCAGCAGCGGCGCCAGCAGCACCAGGAGCATCAGGTCGCGGATGAACCAGAAATGATAGGCGATCGGGTAGCCCTTGAGGCCAAGGAGAGCGTTGAGGTAGTCAAAGGCGCCGTATTGGGCGATTTTTTTGCCCAGTCCGGTAAAATAGGGCTGGATCGACGGAATGGCCTGGGCAAGGGCAAAAAACGCCAACGCCGCCAGGTTCCAGAAAAGAAAGGGGATGAGCAGGCTGCGCAGCCGGGTCATGATCTTGTGCACATACGTCCGTCGTGACCAGTGGAAGGTGGCAAAAAACAGATACCCTGCCATGAGAAAAAACAACGGCACCGCGATACGGGCGATCCCCTCCGAGAGCAGGATGCGGATCCAATTGGTCAGGGCGTTGAGCTGGTCGGTGCCGAGACTGCCGCCCGAATAGTGGATCACCGTGTTGTAGGCATGGATGTAGATGACGCCGATGATCGGAGGAAAGCGAAGCAGCTTGAGGCGCAGCGAGGACTCGTTGTCTATCATGATTGTTGGCTATGGGGAAAACAGGGAGACAGAAAATAGATAGATGGAGCAGACAGCGACACCTTCATTGGACGCGACACGTCACCGCCGAGCCGCGCGGGGGGCAACAGGATGAACCGTCGCCCTCCAGCCGTCGACTGGTCGAGCCAGGCCGTTGCTCAGCGACGATGGTGGCCGCCGTGCGGATAGCCTCGATGGCTGCCACGTCCCTCGTGATAGGTAAAATCGAAAAAAATGTTCGGATAGAGAAAAATCCAGCCCGGATCGGCGTAGAGGGCCGGAGGCCGATACGGGGTATAATACGGTCCATAGGGATAGGCATCGTAATAGTACGGGTCGTGATAATAGCCCACACAACCGCCGCAGGCCAGAAGCAGGATTGCGGCCGCAAGCAAACGACATTTCATGGTTCACCTTCCTTGCCGCCCGCAAGAGGGGCGATAGGCGGCACTATACCACAACGCCGCCGAAAAAGGACTCTTTTCCTGCCACTCTTCCAGGACCGTTACCACGCGCGATGAAAACGGACCCGGACCGGCAGTCCCTCGATGGCCTGCTGGACAGGCAGCGGTTTGACCGGATCGAGGGTCACCAGTACCATCATTTCGCGGCTGCCGATCGCCGAACTAAGCTCCGCCGGAAGACGGCGCGTCTGGCCGGGTGCGTCCCGCACCGTTGCCTCCAGGGACAGATCGCCGGCAACGGTGACCGTGGCCCGCGTTCCCGCGCTCACCCACTTGACCTGTTCCGGCCGCATATAGGCCTCCACATGGGGCCGTTCCTGCCGGCCGATCACTAGCACCCCCGCGCCGGCGTCCAGCACGCTGCCCCGTTCAGCCAGAATCTCCAGCACCGTGCCGTCGCCGTCGGCAACAAGCGTCAACGGCTGCCGTTGCGCCTGCAACAGAGGGAGTTGCCGTTGCAACTGCTCACGGGAGAGAGGGGCTCCCGTGGCCGGCGATGACGGCACCGCTGCCTGCCCCTCGGCCTCGGTTCGTTCCAGTTGCGCCTGGACTAGGACATGCCGCGCCGCGTCAAGCTGGGAGCGGATTGCATTGACCTCGGCCTCGGTGGCCGCTCCCTGGGCGCGCAAACGGGCGACAACGGCCAGGCGCTGCTCCTGATGGGCCACGGCCCTGGCCGCATGCAGCTCCTGCTGGCGATAAAGGGCCAGCCTCTTTGGTCCGGCAAGCGATCCGGACACTGGTTCCAGCATCGTCTCCACGGTTTCGATTTGCTGTTCAAGCTTGGGCGCGCTCAGCCGCGCCACCTCTTGGCCCCGCCGTACCCGTTCACCCGGCTGGACAAGGACGCGGTCAACCACGCTCTCGGTCACCGCGACCAGGGTTTCCTTGTCCAGGACAACGACGCCGGGCGCGGTCACCACCACCAACGGCAGAACCAGCTGGTAGAGCAGATAGAAGAACGGACTGGCCACCAGGGCGAGGATGATCCACCAGCGCCAGGAAGCAACGGCCCGCCTTCCCGGCGTATAGGGAACCTTCATCCCCTGGCTGACATCCGCGGGCTGTTGCTCCCGTTGACTGAAACGAATGTTCATGGTTGCATCTCCTGCCACCGGCTCCAATCCTGGACCACGAGACCATGAAAATTGGGAGCGGCGAGCAACTGGGCCAACCGGGTCATGCGGGCGGTGAACTGTGCCCGGCCCGCCTGATAATGACTTTCCTCGGTCGACAACTCCGGTTCCACGCTCTGAGCCACGGAAAAACGCTGGCGCGGGAACGCTTGGAGGATGGGGGTGGCCACCTCTGCCACCCGTTGCGGATTGGCCGCATAGATCATCAACACCACCTCCGTCACCTGCAGACGATCAAGCATGGCCCCTAACTCCTTCTTTTTCCCGTTCGGCTTCAGGGTCCGCGGATGCAGGCTCACCCCGACGGGCCAGGGGCTGGCCCGCCTGGCCGCCTCGACCGTGGCGGCCCACTCTGTGAGCATCTTGGTATCACGTCGATGCCGCTCATCCAGCTGATCGATTTCAAGATCCAGATGCAGGCCGGCAAAGGGTAGGTCCGCCAGCGAAGCGACGATCTCCACCAGGCGCGGCCGATGCTGCGCCAGAATCCATGACGGTTCGCCCAGCAGCAGTTCCACCGTGATCCCCTGGCCATGCAACCGCTCAATCCAGGAGGAAAAAATCGCCCGCGCCTCCGGGGTGGCCAAGCTGTCGATCTGCCTCTGGTCAAGTGACAGCAACAGGCGCTCCACGCCCGTTTTCCGCAGGGCAGGGACAAAGGCGGAATCAGCCTGCTCCTGCTGCCGAAAGCGGTCCGATCGCCACACGTAGAGGGTGTTAACACCCCGGCCGGCCAGTGGTGATTCCGCCTCCACGACCTGTTTTTCCGTGCCAGCCGCCGAAACCTCCCCCAGCAACCGGGGATCGATCTTCTCGACCGGGGAACCCTCCTCCCGCGGCCGCCGATCCTCTTGGCGTTGGGCGGCGAGGGGTGTATGGGCGAGCAGGGTAATCAGCTGACCGTATTGCCGGGCCTGGGCGTCCACCGCGTCGAGGGACGCCTGATAGTAAGCGTACCGACTTTGTTGCAGCTGCTCCAGAGTATCCCCCTCCATAGCGATCCGCAGTTTGTTCTCCTTGACCCGCTGGCCGGCCGCCTGAAGCCGTTGGCCGGCAAAGCCCAGATCGGCTCGCGAAGCGCGGTACAGGGCCTGGGCCTCCTCGACCCGGAGGCGGACATTGTCTCGCTCCAGCGCCAGTTCCCGGCGGCATTTGGCGGCCAAGGTTTGGGCAGAGCGCTGGGCGGCATTGTCATTCCTGGCGATGGTGCCCAGCGGCAATTCAACCGCGAAATTGACCCCAAGACTGTACTCCGGTTCCTTGTCGCCGTCATCGACGCCAGCGGCGGTGTACAGATCGAAATGGGCGCTGGTGCCGGCATGGCTCGTCAGGGGAATCTGCTGTTCCAGCCCCCGCAGCCGCTCCCGCAGGAGCGCCACAGCGGGAAAGTCGTCCATGGCCCGTCGCGGCAGGTCAGCAAGATCGTCCTTGGGCCGGGCAAAACGGGGTGTCTGGGCAATGAACGGCAGGGAAATTCCGGTCAACCTCTGGATGGTGTGCAGGGCGGTCTGCTGGGTGACCCGCAGGGTTTCCTGGTTGCGACGGACCAGATCAAAGGAGGAAAGAAACTCGAGCCGGTCGGCTTCCAGCAGATAACCTGCCTGCTGCCGGCGGGTCAGGAGCTGGCGCTGTTTGGCTTCACCGGCAAGAAAGGTCTGGCCCAGCCGCTGTTTTTCCTGGGCTGCCCAGTAGGTGACATAGGCTTGGCGGAGCAGGGCCAAGGACTGGAGGCGGGCGAGGCGTACCTGCTGCTCCTTTTCCCGCACCGATGTCTGGGCCTCGACCACCTCCCGGCGCTCGGCATCGGCACGCCCCAACAGGGGGCGGCGCAGGCCGGCGCGCACATCGTAGGTGGTGTACCGGCGATCGTCGCCACTGAGCGCGGCATCCTCGGTCAAGCCGGTCCCCGCGCCAGCAAAGAGCTTCCATCCCTGTTCACTTTGCCGCTGATCCAACTGGGCTTGGCCAGCCTCCAGATCGGCGGCGGCGATCTGGACCTCATCCGCCCGGATCAACCCGCCTTCGAGCTCGTCCAGCCCATGGACCGACTCGGCGGTGCCGGCCAGCAGGCGCACAGGACACAACAGGAATACCAGCAGCACGAGCAGCGTGACGGCCGGACGGCAGGCAAGCGGTGCACGAAACATCATGGGAACACGCATCGCCGCCTCTTAAAACTTGGATTTGCGCAGCACCCACCAGGGGGCCATGCTGGAATCGAGATGGGAGCGGCAGGTTATCTCCCGCATTGTTGCCAAGGCGCTGCCAATCCGCTGGAAAAAGGTGAAATGGGGAAGCAGCGGCAGCAGCCAGGCCAAACGCAAATCCTCGGCTGGCCGGTCCGAGACCAGTGCGACATGAGCCGCAAAGAGCATGATACTGATCAGCAGGTAAAAGAGATAGACGAGAAACCAGATGGCCATGACCAGTGCCGGCGGGTACAGGAAAAACAAGGCCAGGCTGTAGAAAAGAATGATGAACGGCATCACCACCTGAAAAAACAACCCGGTCCACACCTGCAGGATCAGGTTGCGCCATCCCAGCAGGGCGGGCGAAAAACTGAGCGGGTGCTTGCGGATGTACAGGTAGTAGAGGTCGCCGTCCCATCGCTGCCGCTGCTTGAAAAAACCACGCCAGGTGGCGGGAACATCAGTGTGGCCGATGGCATGGGGTTCAAAGACGATGCGCAGGTGGGGATGACGGCCAAAATAATTTTTGATCCGCAGCGTCAGGTCGAGATCTTCCGCCGTGCCGGTGTCCCAGCCGCCGATTTTATCAATGAAACTGCGACGGAACACTCCAAAGGCGCCTGAGATGTTGTTGACCGTGTTGAATTCGCTCAAACCGACCCTGCTCAGCTGAATGGACAGCAGGTACTCGATCGCCTGCAGCCGGGTGATCAGGTTGACCCGCCAGTTGCGCACCCGCAGACATCCCGCCACGCCGACCACATGAGGGTCCTCGAAATGGCGGGTGGCGTGACGGACCATGTCGTTATCAAAGGAAGTATCGCCGTCCAGGGCCATGACAATCGAACCTTTGGCCAAGTGCAGGCCGAGGTTGAGCGAGGATACCCGGCCGCCTCGCTGCCATTTCGGCACCACCATCAGGGAACGGTTACCCAACCGGCTGACGACGGGTTGCATGGTCAGGGCTGCCTGGTGGGTGTCCCTGTTGTCCACGGCACCGTCGATCAGGGCGATGATTTCTATCGGGCCGGAATAGCGCTGTTCCGCCAAGGAGAGAATGGTTCGCCGCACGTCGTTGCCCTCGCCGTAGCAGGTGATCAGGCAGCTCACCCGGGGAAAAAAGGTGCGTTCCTCGCGGACCGCCGCATCCTGCCGCAGGGCATACCGGACCACACCCAGCAGAATGAACAGGTAGACCGGCAATTCCAGAAAAAGCACAAAAGGAATGAATTTAATCAGGAGTTCCATCCATCCCGCGGTGAACGGCATGACCGCCAGCAGGCAGAAGGCGCTCCAGGTTTCAAGAATAATATCCATGTTACGCGAATCCTCCTTCCAGGCGGGCAAGGAGCAGCTTTCCGGTTTCACCGGGGATGATATCCTCCGGGGCGGTGAAGACCACGGTCTCGAAGTCTAGCTCGCCCCCCTCGGCTCGGTGGATCATGCTCCGCAGGGCAAGAATGCGCGCCAACACCACCTCGTGGCTCGGCCGTCCGGTCTTGGGCAGCAGCAGCCACAGCATCTGCTGCCCGGTGCGGGTGGTCAGGTCCGTGGTTCGCACCAGTTCGCGCAGCCGCTGGGCCAAGGCATCCACCAGCTCCGCCGCCGTCTGTTTGCCGTGCTGGACGTCGAGTTCCAACAGATTGGTCAGCTTGATGCCGATGATGGTGAAGCGCTCCTCCGCATGCCGGCGGGCCAGGTCAATCAGCCAGCCAACCAGCTGCATGAAATAGCTGGGCGGAACGCTGTTGACCGTATCGAGCAGGGCAAACAGATCCTCCATGGTGCCGCTCTTGGCGGCTTGCCCCCCCAGATCGGTCAGCTCGTAGGTGAAGATCTGGCCGGGGATCAGCTTCTCCGGTGGCGACGGCGTGCCGCAGTGCATGCAATGGGCCTGCACCTCGGGATCGATGAACACGTGGCCACAGCCCTGGCATTCGTAATTCTCCAACGGACGATCGTAGTCCGCGCCGATATGGCGCAACCGGGCGGCGCACTTCGGACACTGGAGCGCCCCCTTTTCGACAAACCGCTCCTCCGGGGCCACCATGCCGCAGGTGAAGCAATGGAGGAAGGGTTTTTGCAAGATGTTGATGCCGCCGCAGCTCGGACAGCAATCGATGAAATTGAGATGCACCCCATGGCAGGCCGGACAGTGCCGAAGGCGGTCGACCAGGGTGGCACGCCGGATCAATTTCCGCTCACCCATCGATGCAAGCCGCGAGGCGACCAGCTGCGCCGACCCCAGCATGGCCTCCAGCGCCGGATACGCATAAAAGGCTTGATTGGACCAGAGCCGTCGCGGGGCAAGCGCCTCAACGGCACGGGACAGCATGTAGCCGGCGATGCGGAGCACGTCGCTGGCGTCCGGCGCAAAGAGGGAGGCGTCCAGCTGCGCCAGCCGCGCGACAAGGGTGCGGCCACGATCGCGGGCCTCTTCCGGTGAGGCGACGATGCCGTCGCTGAGGTCATCGTCCGGATCGCCCAGCGGGCTGGTGGTCAAAATCGGCTGCAGGCCAGTGCGTGGATCCCGGCGCAGTGCCCGCACGATACGGACGGACTCGTGGTGTTCACCGGTGGCGACGACAAACACCGTGGATCGGGTCGTTGTCGGCGCGAGGCTGTCGAAATCGGTCGCGCATCGGACATGCGCACCTTCCGGCGGTTCCTGTCCAAGGCAGGAGGCAGGGGAAGAGACGATATAGATCAGTTCCATCGATTTTTTTCAGAAACCTTTTTTTGTTGCACAACGTGCTCCCACGCCTGTCGCGGATGCGCATGGCCGGAGAGGCGAAAGAGGCGGTTGCCGACGATGATAGGTGAGGAGAGGGCGGCCATTCAAGAAAAATAATTCCCGAATGATAAAATTTACCAAAAGTTGACTTAAGACTTGGAGTCGGCCGATACCATTTAATACCGGCCGCCTCATGCCCGATCCCCCCGGATGCACGGAAAAATCCCTTGAAAAAGTTGCGTTTCTATACTTTAGACAGAAAGGAAAACCAAGGGCTTGCGTGTGACTCCGCAAGGCCGATCACGACAACCATCACGCTGTTGGGGGGCATCCATGCGGGAAGACATGCACCATGTGTTGCGGCGGATCGCCGGCGGAACGGGCAAGATCACCATACTGACCGGAGCCGGAATCTCGGCCGAAAGCGGCATTCCCACCTTTCGTGGACCGGAAGGCTACTGGACGGTGGGTTCGCAGGTCTATCACCCCCAAGAGATGGCCACCTTCCACATGTTCTGCCAGATGCCCGACGAGGTGTGGAAATGGTACCTGTACCGCATGGGCGTGTGCGGCGCGGCCCAGCCCAACCCGGGACATCTAGCCCTGGTGGACATGGAGCGCCACTTCGGCGACCGCTTCACCCTCATCACCCAGAATGTCGACGGCCTCCATCTGCGTGCCGGCAATACCCTGGCCCGCACCTATCAGATCCACGGCAACGTCTTTTACATGCGCTGCTCGCTGGAATGCAGCGAGGCGGTGCATCCCATTCCGCCGGCGGTCAAGCCCAAAACCAAGGACCAGGATTTGACCGACAGTGACCGCGAGCTGCTGCGCTGCCCGCTGTGCGGTGCCCGGTCCCGGCCGCACATCCTCCTGTTCGACGAAAGCTATAACGAGCATCACTACCATTTCTACAGCTCGCTCAAGGCCGCCCAACAGACGGAGCTGCTCATCGTGGTCGGCACCGCCGGCGCCACCAATCTGCCCAACCAGGTGGCCCGCGAAGTCTACCAGCGCGATGGAGTGATCATCGATATCAATATCGAGACCAATCCCTTTGCCCAGCTGGCCGAAAAGAGCACCTGCGGGTTTGCTCTTCAGGAGCCGAGCGCGTCGGCCCTGCCCGCCCTTTTCAAGGTCATGACCGCCGCCTGAGCGTCACTCGCCTCGCACCGGCCCCGCGCCTGCCAGGAAAGGAACACTACTTGCGGACGGCAGATTTTGGTGCGCCGCCCTCGATTATACCGTAACCATTTGAAACAAAAAGATATTCACAAGAGAGAGTTGACCTTGCGCACAGGACAGCTTATTTTGCTGCCGTATCGACGCCTCAAGGAGAACCCAAATGGACATTAAAGGATTGCGCAAAGAATACTCTAACCCGGTCCTCAAGCGGGACATGCTGGCCGCCGATCCCGTTGATCAGTTTGCGCACTGGTTTCAGGAGGCCTGCGATGCCGGGCTGCCCGAACCCAACGCCATGACCCTGGCCACGGTCGGGGCAGACGGCCAACCCACCCTGCGCACCGTTCTGCTCAAGCTGTTTGATACAAACGGTTTCGTCTTCTACACCAACTACGGCAGCCGCAAGGCCCGGCAGATCGGCGAGAACCACAAGGTCGCCCTGCTCTTCCCCTGGGTCAAGCTGGCGCGCCAAGTGGCGATCACCGGCACGGCGGAAAAGGTCAGCTCGGCCGAATCGGCCCGCTACTTCGCCAGCCGGCCGCGCGAGAGCCAGTTAGGCGCCTGGATCTCCAAGCAGAGCGCCGTGCTCACCTCGCGTCAGCTGCTGATGATGGAATTGGAGAAAATGAAGAACAAGTTTCTCAAGGGCGAGATTCCCTTGCCTGATTTCTGGGGAGGGTATCGGGTTCGGCCGGACACGGTTGAATTTTGGCAGGGCCAGACCAGCCGACTGCATGACCGGTTTCTCTACACCCGCCAGCAAGGAAATGCCTGGTGCATCGAACGGCTGGCCCCCTGAACCACCTCTCGGTGCGCAGATACGTGTTGGCCATGGGCCGTATCTCACCGAGCTTTCTTTTTTCCACCTTTTCTCAACGGACTTGATCCATGCGAATCCTGTTGCTTTGCTCCTGCATCCTGACCCTGGCTATCAACGCCCTGGCCGAAGAACCCAAGACCGCTCCTCCGGCCGGCGCCCCGCCCCTGCTGACCGCACCGGCCCCGCAGCCGGCGCCGGAAAGCAAGCCGCCGGCTTGGCTGCCGCAGCCAGGGCAAGCCCCGCCATCTCTCTCGCCCGCCGCAAGGCCGGCTGCCGACAAACCACAGACCGAGAAACCGGCCGTCTCGCCGGCGGCAACGGCTAAACCCGCGGTCGACAAACCGGCGGCACCGCAACAAACTGAAATCGCGCCGGCGGCCAAACAGAACAAAACAGCCAAAAAGAACGCCAAGAACAACAGTCAGCGGGCCAAAACCACAGCCAAGAAATTCGGCCGGGGAAACGATGTCCCCCCGCTGATTGCCGGCGCGGTCGACGACTCGGAATCGGCCCGGCAACAGGCCTCCCTGTGGCACCAGGTGCTGGATCTCCCCCTGACGCTTCGTCAAGTCACGGCCACGCCGCCGCTGCTGGCCGGCATTCGTCCGCAGCACACCAAAGCCGCGGTCGAGGAGTCCGAGCCACTGTTCAAATTTGAATCAGCGTTGGCCAAGCGGCTGGCGCAGCAGGAGGAGAAGGAGCAGAAAATCAGCAGCACCCTGGACATGCTCACCTCGCTGGTCGATCTGCAGCACAACATCAAGCAGCAGATCTCGATTCTTTCCAAAAAGCTGAAGACCAGCGGTTCGGAAACCGAGAAACAGGCCTTGCAGGAAGAGTTGGCCAAACTGGACAAACAGCTGTCCGAAACTGGAGCCGATTTCGAACGCATCGCCACCGGCATCGAGCCCCAGGTCTTTTCCGAGCAAAAAGACGTGAGTTTCAGTTGGAAGGAGGAGCTGGCCACCCTGCTCGAACCGAGCATCAAGGAACTGAAACAGCTCACCGCTCGGGCACGGCAGAAATCGGAACTCAAGGAAACCATCGATGAGTACCACGAACAGGTCGTCACGGCTCAACGCGCGGTGGAACACCTCAACCAGCTGATCAACGAGACCAAGGATCCGAACATCAAGGCCTATCTGGGCGAACTGATGCCCGCCTGGCAGCACATGGAGAAACGGATCGGCAGTAAATTGGAACTGGCGCAGCGGGAACTGGCCAAGCTGGAAGACAAGGATGTCTCGCTGCTGGAAAGCTCGGGCAATTCAGTGCGCGAATTTTTCCGTGACCGCGGCTGGTACCTGCTCATCGCTCTGCTCGCCTTCGTGGTCATTCTTCTGGCCTTCCGCCTGATCGCCCGCCTGCTTTTTTTCATCCTGCCGGGCGCGCGCAAGGAACAGCGGCCCCTCCACGTCCGCATCCTGGACATCTTTTTCCAGATCTTTTCGGTGATCTCGGCCATTTGCGGCCTGATCTTCGTTCTCTACACCGCCGAGGATTGGCTTTTGCTCAGCGCCGCCATCATCCTCCTGGTCGGCATCGCCTGGACAGTGCGCCAGACCCTGCCCAAGATGTGGCAGCAGGTTCGGCTGCTGCTCAACATGGGCTCGATCCGCGAGGGCGAACGGGTGGTCTACCAGGGCGTGCCCTGGCGGGTGGAATCGCTCAACGTGTTCTGCAAGCTCTACAACCCAGACCTGGGCATGCACCTGCGTATTCCGGTGGAAAACATGATCGGCCTGATCTCAAGGCCCTATCACAACGACGAGCCCTGGTTCCCCTGCAAACGGGGCGACTGGATCGCCATTGACGGCAAGCCCTTTGCCAAGGTGGTCAGCCTCTCGCACGAACAGGTCGAGGTGGTCGAACTGGGAGGACGGCGCACGGTCTACCGGACCGCTGATTTTCTGAGCAAGTCGCCGGCCAACCTGTCGAGCAACTTCAACCTGCGGGTGGTCTTTGGCCTCTCTTATGCCCTGCAGGCCGAAATCACCACCACGGTCCTGGACACGTTGAAGACCTTCATCCACAAAAAAATGGAAGAGCATGGGTATGCCGAGGACTGCCTCAGCCTGTCGGTGGATTTTCTCCAGGCCGGCCCCTCTTCCCTTGACGTGGCGGTGCTGGCCGATTTCAAGGGCGACCAGGCCCCGGCCTATCGCCGGATCGAACGGGCCCTGGCCAAATGGTGTGTCGAGTGCTGTAATGCCAACAATTGGGAAATCCCCTTCCCGCAGATGACCGTGCACCTGCCCGGTTCGGAAGGCACGGCCTGAATTGCCCCGGACACGATTTATGGACACCGAGCAGCTCGTCAATCAACTCGCGGCCATTGTCGGTCGGGAGAACGTTTCCGCCAGCGCCGTCGACCGGATCACCCACTCTTTTGACGCCACCCAGCG
Source organism: Desulfobulbus propionicus DSM 2032 (assembly GCF_000186885.1). Classification (GTDB taxonomy): domain Bacteria; phylum Desulfobacterota; class Desulfobulbia; order Desulfobulbales; family Desulfobulbaceae; genus Desulfobulbus; species Desulfobulbus propionicus. The sequence goes on from NC_014972.1 coordinate 2,244,916, forward strand.
CCAATGCCTGCCGGACGTGGTGGTGCATCCAGCCAGTGCCGGGGAAATCAGCCAGATTGTCGGTCTGGCCAACGAAAAACGCATCCCCATCCTTCCCCGGGGCGCGGGCAGCGGCTTCACCGGCGGCAGCCTGCCCGTGCGGGGCGGCATCGTGCTGGTGCTCACGCGGATGAACCGCATCCTGGAGATCGATGTCGACAACCTGATCGCCGTGGTCGAGCCCGGGGTGGTCACCGCCCGGCTGCAACGGGAGGTGGAACGGCTGGGCCTGTTTTACCCGCCCGACCCGGCTTCCAAGGATTTTTCCACCCTGGGCGGCAACATCGCCGAGTGCGCCGGCGGACCGCGCTGCGTCAAGTACGGCGTCACCCGCGACTATGTGCTGGGGCTGGAGGTGGTCACCCCCACCGGCGACATCATCCACACCGGCGGCCGGGCGATCAAGAACGTGGTCGGCTATGACCTGACCCGGTTGTTTGTCGGCTCCGAGGGGACGCTGGGCATTGTCACCCGCATCATTCTCCGCCTCCTGCCCAAGCCCGAGGCGCGCAAGACCATGCTGGTCGCCTTCTCGTCCATCGACGGCGCGGCCCGGGCGGTGTCGGCCATCATCCGTGGCAAGATCATCCCCGCCACCCTGGAATTCATGGATGCCTCGGCCATCGACTGCGTGCGCAAGGCCGCGCCGCTCGACCTGCCGCTGACCTGCCGGGCGGTGCTGATCATCGAGGTTGACGGCGATCAAGCGCAACTCGACGGCCAGGCCGCCCGCATCCTGGAAATCATCCAGCCGTTGGGCGTGGTGGAAACACGGGTGGCGGCAACCGCCGACGAATCGGAGGCGATCTGGAAGGTGCGGCGCAGCGTTAGCCCCAGTCTGCGCATCCTCAATCCCAACAAGTTCAACGAGGACATCGTCGTGCCGCGCTCGCGGGTACCGGAGATGATCCGTGCCCTGGAGGCCATCTCCAACCGGTACGGGGTGCCGATCGTCAACTTCGGCCATGCGGGCGATGGCAATATCCACGTCAATGTCATGGTCGATCTGCGGCAATCCGGGATGCAGGTAAAGGTGGAGCAGGCTCTGCATGACATCTTCCGCACCACCGTTGATCTCGGCGGATCGGTCAGCGGCGAACACGGTATCGGCACGGCCAAGGCCCCTTACATCGCCATGGAACTGGACCCGGCCACCCTGGCCACCATGCGTGCCATCAAACAAGCCCTGGATCCCCGCAACATCATGAATCCGGGCAAGATCTTTCCGCCCGAGGAAGGGCAGCCGTCCTGCGTCCCCACGGTTTCGCCATCGCCATGAACGAATTGCATTCACTGGAACACTACCGCGAGGCAATCGCCCAATGCGTGCGCTGCGGCGCCTGCCAAGCCCACTGCCCGGTATATCGGGAGACCGGCCGCGAGGGCTCGGTGGCCCGGGGCAAGATCGTGCTGGCGGCGGCGGTGCTCAACGGCGAGGTCGGGCTGGATGAGCGGCTGCGCGAGGAGATCGGCCTCTGTCTGCTGTGCGGTTCCTGCGTGGTCAAATGCCCCAACCGGGTGCCCACCGATGCCATTGTCGGCGCGCTTCGCCGACAGATCACCGCCGAGCACGGCCTGTCGCCGATCGGCAAGGGGGTGGCGGCCCTGACCGGGTCCAAGTCGTTGCTCAAAACCCTGGTGAAAGGCGCGGACCTGCTCTCGCCCCTGCTGTTCAAAAAAATCCCCGAAAGCAGTGGCCTGCGGCTGCGATTCTCGCCGGAACTGCTGCGGGAACGCAGCCTGCCGCCGATTGCCGACCGGGATCTCTTTGCCCGGGTGCCGGAGTTTCTTGAGGGCGAGGCAGACAAACCGGTGCTGGGAGTCTTTGCCGGCTGCGCCCTCACCTACCTCTACCCCCAGATAGGGGAACTGCTGGTGCGCCTGCCGCACCGCCTCGGCTATTCGGTGTTTCTCCCCAGAGCCCAGGGCTGCTGCGGCATGCCGGCCCTGTCCTCGGGCAACGGACCGCTGATCGACAAGCTCTCAACCGCCAATATCAGGGCCTTTGCCGGCCGCGAGGTGACGGCCGTCCTCACCGCCTGCGCTTCCTGCCACGGCATGCTCGCCGGCCATTCCGGCAAACAGGCGGGCACGCCTTTTACCGCGCCGCTGATGGACATCCATGCGTTTTTCCACCAGCAGGGGCTGGTCGATCGCCTGGCATCGCTTCCCCGATGGCAACAGCGCATCCGGGTCACCTACCACGACCCCTGCCATCTCCGCGGCGCGGGGATCGTCAAGGAACCGCGCGCCCTGTTGCGCGCCCTGCCCCAGGTCGATTTTGTCGACATGGAAGACGCCGGACTGTGCTGCGGCCTGGGCGGCACCTTCACCGCCGCGCATCCGGAACTGAGCCGCACCATCGGCGACCGCAAAGTCCAGGGTCTGCGGGCAAGCGGGGCGGCCGTGGTAGCCAGCGGCTGTCCCGGCTGCATTCTCCAACTGCAGGATATCATCGACCGATCCGGCCTGCCGATACGCGCGGTGCATACCCTGGAACTGATCCACCAGGCCCTCAACGAGCCAGCGCAATGACCGATATTCGCACCCTGGACCTGCGCTATGGACGCGACCGTCTCCAGTTCACCGTCCCTGGTCATGCCGACATCCTCGATATTCGCGAGCCACGGGCCACGGTCAGCCGCGCCTCGTTTCTCGACGGTGTGTACCGTTTACTGCCGTCCTCCCTGCCGCCGGGCCCCATTGCCATTGTCGTCGCCGACAAAACCCGCCTCTGCGACTATCCCTTGGTCCTGCCCTGGCTGATTGAAGCCCTTCTGGCGCGGGGCGCGCAACACGAACAGATCTGCTTTTATATCGCCTACGGCACCCACAGCCGGCAGAGCGAGGAAGAATCGCTGGCTGCCTACGGTCCCCTGTACCGCGATTTTCCCTTCATCCACCACCAATGCACCGAACCGGATCGGTTCATTGACCTGGGGCGGACCAGTCGCGGCACACCGGCACGCATTCGCAAGGAGTTGCCCGATGCCGAACTGCTCATTACCGTAGGAGCGATTTCCCATCACTATTTCGCGGGATTCGGCGGTGGCCGCAAACTGCTCTTTCCCGGCTTGGGCGAGCGGGAGGCAATCTATCACAATCATCGGCTGTTTCTCGACCCCCAGCGCCGCGCCTTGACCCAGGATTGCCAGCCTGGCCAGATTGCCGGCAATCCGGTCGCCGAGGATCTGGCGGAAATCGAGCGGATGTTGCCGCCGTATCATGCCATCCACGGCCTGCTCGACAGCCACGGAAGGGTGGCCGCCTTCCGTTTCGGCAACTCACCCGCCGATTTCCTCGCCGTCTGCAACGAGCATGACGCCCTCTACCGTGCGGCAACGAACAAACAATATGAATTGGTCCTGGCCTCGGCAGGCGGTTATCCCAAGGACATCAACATGATTCAGACCCACAAGGCCATTGACAACGCGGCCGCCTTTGTCCGTGACGGCGGCACCCTGATCCTGCTGGCCGAGTGTGCCGATGGTCTTGGCTCTTCCACCTTTCTCCCATATTTCGATCTGGGGAGCCGGCGGGCGGCCTTTGATCGCCTGGCCGCCAAGTACAGCGGCAACGGCGGCACGGCCCTGGCGATGATGGCCAAAACCGAGCGCATCCGCATCTGTCTGGTCACCGCGTTGGCGGATTCCCTGTGCCGACGAATCGGCATTGGCCGCATCAGCGGCCACCAAGCGGCCGAACAGGCCGCCCAGGCAGGTGAATTGGCGGTGATCGCCAATGCCTCGATGCTGATTCGCTGACGCGCTTGAGCCAATGGCCTGGAGGCCCACAGCGTGGTTGTCACCGTCCGTGCTTTTGCCTGTTGCCAGTTGCTGTCGCCCATGCTATGGAATGGCCCTGTATTCATTGGCCGCAACTACGATACCCTGTTTGCAGATTGATTGGAAAAATCCATGACTCCCCAGAAAAAGAACCCGCTCTTCAGCCTCTTTGCCTCGGTCGAACTGGCCCTGTTTCTGCTTTTTCTCCTGGCAACCACCTCAATCATCGGCACCCTGATCCCGCAAAACAGTCCGCCTGATTTCTATATCCAGCGATACGGACATAAGACGGCTCAGCTGCTGCGATTGCTCGACATCCCGGACATGTACAACTCCTGGTGGTTTCTTGCCCTTCTCGCCCTGTTCGCCTTGAATCTCGTGGTCTGCAGCCTGGAACGCATCCCCCAGGTGGTCCGCACCTTGCGCCGGGATGGCTTGGCCGTGGCTCCCGAACAACTGCCCAAATTTCCCCTTCACCGGGAGGTTTGCCTTCCCCTTGGCGTGGAGACGGCGGCCGGCCAGGTGGCCGCCCTGTTCAATACCCATGGCTGGCGAACCAGGGAGGCCGCCACGGCAACAGGCCGCCTTCTTTTTGCCCAGAAAGGAGGGTGGACTCGTTTCGGTGTCTACGTGGTCCACTGCTCGATTCTGATCATCCTCGTCGGCGCCCTGATCGGTTCTTCGAAAGTGGCCCGCAACGTGTTGCACAATCCTCATTTTGCCTTCAAAGGATCCGTCATGCTTCCGGAAGGGGAAAGCACCAATCACATTGTGGCCTTCAAGAGCGGTGAGCACATCGATCTTGATTTCCATCTGCGGTGCAATGCCTTTACCATCGAGTACTATCCCAACGGCATGCCCAAATCCTATCGTTCCGAGGTGACGATTATCGAAAACGGCCAGCCAGTGCGCGATGCAGTCATCAAGGTCAACCAGCCCCTGACCTATAAAGGAGTCACCTTTTACCAATCCAGCTACCAACCCTATCAACATTACCGTGTTGCCCTGAACAAGCAGGGGGGTGACGCGACCACCGCGACCATTGCCGCCGCCCAACAGATGGACTGGCCCGAGGCCGGAATCAGTTACGGCATCATCAACCGGGAAAGCCAGGGCGAGGTCACCCGGAGGCTGAAGATCTGGTTCAGCGACAACCAGGGCGAACCGTCGGTGTTCTGGGTCAATGCTGGCCAGGAGGCGGTTGTCGAGCGGCCCTCCGGCACCTATACCCTGACCCTGAATCAGTTGTACGCCACCGGCCTCCAGGCAACCAAAGATCCAGGCGTTTGGCTGGTGTATGGGGGATGTCTGCTGATGCTGATCGGTCTGTACATCGCCTTTTTCCTGTCGCACCGCAAACTGTATGCCTTTGTCGAAGGCGAAGGAAACGGCTGCCGCATCCTTTTCGCTGGTGAAGCCAATAAAAACAAGGTAGGTTTTGAGAATACTTTTTCAGAGCTTATCAATACCTTACAGAAATAATTCAGTTTCGGCGCCCCTTTCCCGGGCATTCTCTCTGGTATCGAGTCGACTATGGACAGTTCTCAACTTTTTGGCGTGACCATGATGGCCTATATCCTGGCCGCCGCCTTTTACCTCGGGTTGTTTCTCTTTAAAAGCAAGCGCATGGGACTGATCGGCCTGTTGCTGGCGATCGGCGGCCTCCTGGTGCAGACCGTGGCCATCGGCTTGCGCTGGCACGAGTCCTACCAGATGGGCGTCGGCCATGCGCCGCTGACTAACATGTATGAATCGCTGATCTTTTTCGCTTGGTGCACCACCCTGTTTTATCTTGGCCTGGAGTTTCGCTTCAAGACGAGGGTGATGGGGGCCTTTGTAATGCCCTGTGTGGCCATGGCCATGGCCTACGCCTCGCTGTCCGATCGAATCGACGACCAAATCAGCCCATTGATTCCGGCCTTGCAATCGAATTGGCTGATCGCCCACGTGGTCACCTGTTTCATCGGCTATGGCGCTTTTGTGGTGGCCGGTGGTTTGGGGATGATGTATCTGCTCAAGCAATCCGTGTCGAACACCCCCCAGAAGGCCTCACTGTTCGATGCCTTGCCGGCATTGAAGGTGATCGACGATCTAACCCATAAAACCATTGTCTTCGGCTTCATCTGGCTGACGGCGGGGATCATCACCGGCGCCATCTGGGCGAACGAGGCCTGGGGTACCTACTGGAGTTGGGATCCCAAGGAAACCTGGTCGATCATCACCTGGTTTCTGTATGCCTCAACCCTGCATGCCCGGTTCACCCGGGGCTGGCGGGGACGACGCATCGCCTGGTTGGCCATTCTCGGACTTTTCGCCGTCTTTTTCACCTACTTTGGCGTGAATTTTCTTCTCTCCGGCCTGCACAGCTACGGTTCGGTGTGAGCACGCCAGCGACCTCGCAGGGTCGCACGACTCCCCTGGAGGCTTGACAAACAACCCGGCGGCGAGCTATACATTTTCGCAGCGGTTATCCTGTGGTTGTCATGAATAACATTTCAAGAATATTGAAAGAAGGAGGAGGAGCATGAAAAAATGGCTTGCTTGCGGAGCTGTCCTGGCGGTTTGTTGCGCACCTTGCCTGATGGGCATCGCACAGGCCGCCGACAACGGCCCGGCGGAAATCACCCTGCAGTCCACCATTGATCCGGCCAAGACCCCGAAACCGGCACAATTTCCCCATGCGGCCCATCAAAGCCGGTTGGAATGCAAGACCTGCCATCACAGCAAGGGGGCCGATGGCAAACGCATTTCCTATGAGGAAGGACAAAAGATCGAAAAATGCGAGACGTGCCACAACAGCAAGGCCGGTATGCCGGAAAAGCTTGGCACCTTTAAAAACGCGGCCCATGCCCTGTGTCAGGACTGCCACAAAAAGAACAAGCCGGAACTGGCGAAATGCACGGTTTGCCATAAATAAGGCAAGAAACTGGATCGTTTTGCCTGTTGCCCAACGGCCCAACAAAAAAGGCTGCCCGAAACCGGGCAGCCTTTTTTGTTGGGCCTGTTCACATGACGGGGTCAGACAATCGCCTCCTTGGCCGCTCACCCTTCCTTCTCGACATGCATCCGGGAAATATCACCGACGCGAAGAACCAACTCGCCCAGCGCGGTGAGCAAATTAAGCCGGTTCTGCCGAACCGCTTCGTCCTCGGCCATGACCATGACCTTGTCAAAAAATCGGTCGACCGGTTCCTTCATTTCCAGCATCTCCAACAGGGCGGGTTGATATTCCCGTTGTTCGATCATTGGCCACGCCTTTTCCCGTACCCTGTTCAACGCGGCAAACAACTCTTGTTCGGCGGGCTCTGTCAGCAGGTCCGTGTTGATCGCGGTGGCTTTGTTCTTCTTGACAATATTACGTATCCGTTTGAACGAACCCGCCAAAACGCGAAAACTTTCCTGCGTGCGGATTTGATCGAGGGCGGCGATGCGTCGCAGACAGTCAACCGGATTGTCACAGCCCACGGAGGTTGCCGCTTCCACCAGTTCCTGGGGCAAGCCAGCGGCAATTTGCTCGTTTTCGAAACGAAGGCGGATGAAGGAGAGTACCTCGTCGAGCACCTCGGGATTCTGGGCGACAACGCCCTCGTATCCCTGCAGGGCTGCGGCTGCCACTTCCCCAAGGGAAAGGGACAGATTGCATCCCTTGATCACGTTGATCAAGCCGATGGCCTGGCGTCTGAGGCCAAAGGCATCCTTGTTGCCGGTGGGTTTCTCGCCGATGGCGAAACACCCGACCAGGGTATCCATGCGGTCGGCGATCCCAACCAGGGCGCCGAGCAGTGATTGGGGTAATTCACCGCCGGCCCGAAGTGGTAGATAGTGCTCCTCGATAGCCTGGGCCACTTCCGCTTTTTCCCCGTCATGCAACGCATAAACCCGCCCCATGATCCCCTGCAGGGTGGGAAATTCCCCGACCATGGCGGTGAGCAGATCGGCTTTGGCCAAGCGGGCGGCACGAATCGCGTCGTGCTCCAGTTCGGGAGCGATTTTGCCGGCCAGCGCGACGGCAAGACGGGTAATCCGTTCGCTCTTGGCCGCCATTGTTCCCAGTTTGTTCTGGAAAACAATACCGCTCAACTCGGCACAACGGTCGGCAAGCGGCCGCTTCCGATCCTCATGGAAGAAGAAGAGCCCGTCTTCCAACCGTGCCCGCAGCACCCGTTCATGGCCGCTGGCAGCAAGGGCGACATCCTCGATCCTGGTGTTGTTGACCGCGACGAAAAGGGGCAGGAGTTTTCCCTCCTTGTCCGTCACCGGAAAGTATTTCTGATGCTCGCGCATCGAGGTCACCAGGGTTTCCTCGGGTAATTGAAGAAATTTGCGTTCAAAATGGCCGCAAACCCCATACGGGTATTCCACCAGATTGGTCACCGTGTCCAGCAATCCCTCGTGGAGGATGGGCTGGGCATCCGGATTTCCCGCCCCCTCGCGCACCGCCCGCTGTATTTCCTCAATCACCTTGGCTCGCCGCTGAACCGGATCGACCAGGACAAAATGTTCAGCCAGCTTGGTCAGATACTCGTCAATGCCTCCGACCTCGAATTCCGCCGGCGCCATAAACCGGTGTCCCCGGGTGGTGCGGCCGCAGCCGACCCCTTCGATCTCGAGCGGCACGCCTTGTCCGTCGTACAGGGCCACGATCCATTGGATTGGCCGGGCAAAGGCCATATTGTAATCGGCCCAGCGCATGGATTTGGGAAAAACCAGCTCGCGGACGAGCGATTCGAGCAACACGGGCAGCAACGCCGATGTCGCCTGCCCTTGAACATCCTCAACCACCATCAGGTACTCGCCCTTGGCTGTGGTCACCACCTGCAACGCTTCCGGTTCGCATCCTTTGGAGCGGGCAAAGCCGATCGCCGCCTTGGTCAGTTTGCCTTCGGCGTCGAAACCCGCCTTTTTGGACGGGCCGATATGTTCCTGCCGGCGATCGGCCTGCCGCGATTGCAGGCGATCAATGGTCAAGGTGAGCCGGCGAGGGGTGCCGAAGGTGCGGATGCCTTCAAAGGCAAGATCCAAAGACCGCAATTTTTTGGCGGTACCGGCCGCCAGGGCGTCAAGAGCCGGTTGAATGTATCCGGCGGGGATTTCTTCTGTTCCGATTTCAAAAAGAAGTTCACTCATCGCAGTCTGTACGTGTTGGTTGGGAGAGCATCATGCAGGGAAAACCACCTCGTCGCCGGTGTCGTTCATCCGCCGGCAACATCGCTTGGAGTGACGCAGGTCCATCCGTTCCCCGTCGATTCAGGCCATTCGGTGGCGGCAAATGCTGAATACCCGCTGGCAATATTTTTCACAACAACTTTGTACCATTGAAAGGCCTGGGAAGCTTGGAGACCGTCACTGACCCGACTGCATACGGCTTCGACCGTTTCGGCCTGGACCGGTCGCGCAACGACCGCCTCTTCCACCAAGGCAATCAGATCCTCGATCCAAAGAAAAGATTTCATGCGCACGGCCACCGTCACCATGCCCCACAGCCCGGAAAAGGATGCCGGCGGCTGAGGCCACCCAACCGGCACATCAACTTCGACCACCAAATCCAGTGCGCGGGCAAGCGAACCGTGAAGCCGGCAGTCATAGCGGTCCATGCCAGGAGATCGCTGCGTCTGTCCGGTACTGCGAAAGTAAGGAAAATCGATTTCAAGATGTGCGGCCTCGGCATCCAGCCGTTGTTTCATTTCCTCGAGAATCAGGTGGAAGGTTTTGAGGTTGAAGGCTCCGTGAAACTGGTTGAGGATCTCGACAAACCGGCTCATGTGGGTTCCCTTGAACCGGTGCGGCAGATTGACATACATGTTCACCCGCGCCACGGTCTGCTGGGTCTTCTTTTCCTTGTCGAGGACAATGATTGGATAATGGATGGTCTTGACGCCAACCTTGCGGATATTGATCCGGCGCGAGTCGGGTGAACTCTGGATATCTTTCATGGGAAGCGATGCGCTGCTCGGCGATGGACGCAGCGCGTTGGTGAAAGGTGGGCGAGGAAATCAGCCGAGGTATTTGCGCACCGTGGCCTTGAGCTCGTCCATGTTGGCCGATTTGACCACATAGGCCTCGGAGGCCCAACTGCCGAAGTCCTGTTTGTATTCCTGATAGGCGGAGCTGAGGATGACCGGCAAATTGGCTTGCAACTCCTTCATCTGACGCAGCACCTCGATGCCATTCATTCCCGGCATATTGATGTCCAACACGACCAGATCCGGTGGATTCTCGCGGAATTTAGCCAGAGCCTCGCTGCCATTGTAGGCGGAATCGACAATGTACCCTTCGTCCTCGAACTCCTCGCGGTACAACAGCTGGATGCTTTCTTCGTCGTCAACCAGCAAAATACGTTTCTTGTCCACAGGCTCCTCCTACAGGTTCACCTCGCGAAGGTAACGGCATGTTTCCTCCGGTGGCATGGGGTTGATGTAGAATCCTGTCCCCCACTCAAAACCGGCAATTGAGGTCAATTTGGGCACGATCTCGAAATGCCAGTGATAGTGCTCCAACGGCCCGGAACGCAGCGGTTGTGTATGAAGAACGAAATTGTACGGCACATGGGGAATGCAGGTGTCTAGACGGCGCAGGGTCTCGGAGAAGATTTCGGCCAGCGCGATCAACGAGCTGTCATCCTGTTCGATGTAGGAAGAATTATGATATCGCGGCATCACCCACATCTCGAACGGGGAGCGGGGCGCAAAGGGGGTTACGGTCACGAACTGCTCGTTTTCACAGACCAGGCGGACCTTTTGCTGGATTTCCTGGCGGATGATGTCGCAAAAAACGCATCGGTCCTTGTATTTGAAATAGGAAAGACTGCCGTCCAGTTCAGAGGTGACCATGCGCGGCAGGATGGGCAGGGCCACCAATTGGGAATGAGAGTGTTCCAGGGAGGCGCCAGCAGCTCTGCCAAAATTTTTGAACACAACCACGTAATTAAAACGGCTGTCCTTGGACAGGTCGCGAATCCGGTCGCGAAAGGCCCGAAAGGTCAGGAGCATGTCATGCGGCGGCAGATGGGAGAAGCGGTCCTGATGGTTGGGGCTTTCAATGATGACTTCATGGGCGCCGATCCCGTTCATCCGGTCATACAGCCCCTCCCCCTGCTTGTCGAGATTGCCTTCGATGATCAGGGCTGGATATTTGTTCGGCACCACTCGCAGTTTCCACCCGGCAGTATTGGGAGAGCCCCACTCGCGACCATAGACCAAAACCTCGTCCGGAGTGGTTTTTTCATTGCCAGGGCATAAGGGGCAAAACCCTCCCTTGACCTTGAATTCCTCCACCAAAAAATCGGTGGGCCGTTTTCCCCGCTCCTGGGCAATGATGATCCACCGGCCTAGAATCGGGTCCTTGCGTAATTCAGGCATACCCCTCTACCTACCTTGCTCTTTTTCCCGCTGCTCCTGACGGGTCTTGCAGTCGATACAGAATTTGGCCACCGGCCGTGCCTGCAATCGCTTGATCGCGATCTCCTCGCCGCAACCGGCGCAGATACCATAGGTGCCCTCTTCGATCCGTGCGAGTGCCTCGTCCACCTTATCCATCAGTTTGCGTTCTCTGCCCCGGATGCGCAGTTCGAAACTCCGATCGGATTCCATGGTCGCCCGGTCGTTCGGATCGGGAATATTGCCCGTTTGACTGGTCATCTCGGTGAGGGTCTGCTCGACATCGGTGTTGATCTCGGCCTTCATCGCTTCAAGCTGTTCCTTAAACCGCTGCAACTCCTTTTCATCCATGCTCATTCTCCAACAGGGTGGTTCTTACGATTCGTTCACTCTCTCAGGGGACAGCAGGCCGAACAAACAACCCACTCTTTCCGCCGCTTTTGCGCAACAAGCAAATGTCGGAAATCACCATGCTCTTGTCGATCGCCTTGCACATATCATAGATCGTCAGCGCCGCAACACTAACCGCTGTCAACGCTTCCATTTCCACCCCGGTCCTGCCGGTCATGGAAACCGTCGCTTCTATCTGGATCGAACACTGTTGATCGTCAAAGGAAAAGACGATGTCCGCCGCGGTGATCATCAGCGGATGACAAAGAGGGATCAGCTGGTCCACCTTTTTAGCGGCCATGATCCCAGCGATCCTGGCCACGCCTAGCACATCGCCCTTTTTCATCGAACCCTTGCGGACCATGTCAAAGGCTTGCCGCGACAGGGTGACGGTTCCGGCTGCAATCGCCTGCCGGACCGTTTCGCCTTTTTCGCTGACATCGACCATGCGGGCGTTGCCACTGGCGTCAAAGTGGGTGAATTGCGCCTGCTCAGACATTGGCTACCTTTTCCGATGCTTCACTTTTTTTCTTTTGCTTCCCCAGTGAACCATGAAACAACCGGGCAAAGAACCCTTCTTCCTCGTGTTCCTTGCTCAAGGCATCGAACTCACGCAGCAATTCTTTCTGCTCCTTGGTCAATTTCACCGGCGTCTGCACCTGCACCTCGACCACCATGTCTCCCTTGCCGCCGCCCCGCAAGCTGGCAACACCCTCTCCGCGCAGGACGAACCGTTCTCCGGACTGGGTTCCCGCCGGGATTTTCAGTTTGGACGTGCCGTGAATGGTCGGAACCTCGGCCTCGCAGCCAAGGGCTGCCCGGACCATGGACACCGGCAGCCGCAGGTAGATCGTCTGGCCGTCACGCTGAAAGTGCTCATGCTCATCCACATGAATCACCACATACAGATCTCCGGAAGGTCCACCCCGTCGACCGCCCTCGCCCTCGCCGGAAAGCCGCATCCGCGAGCCGGTATCAACCCCGGCGGGGATGCGAATGGAAACTTTCTTGGTCCGGTTGACCAGTCCTTCGCCATGACAGTCGTTGCACGGATCGGTGATGATCTGGCCGGCACCGTTGCAGTGTGGACAGGTGGTGGTCACCTGAAAAAAGCCCTGGGAACGAATGACCTGGCCCCGGCCGTGGCAGCTTGGGCAGACCTGGGGTTTATGCCCGGGACGGGCTCCCGAGCCCTCGCAGGTCCAGCAGGTTTCTCGCTTGGTCACTTCCACCTGCCGGGTAACGCCGTGGACCGCCTCCATGAAGGAAATCCGGATGTCGTAGCGAAGATCCTCGCCCTGAACCGGGGCATTGGGATCCCGACGCCGACCGCGGGTTCCACCGCCGAAGCCGAACAGGTCGCCGAACAGGTCGTTGATGTGCGAAAAAATATCCTCGCTGTTGCCCGGCCCGCTGTAGCCGCTGTTCCGCAGCCCCTCCTTTCCGTAGGTATCATAAATCCTGCGCTTTTGCAGGTCACTGAGCACTTCGTAGGCTTCGGCAGCCTCCTTGAATCTTTCTTCGGCTTCGGGATTGTCCTGATTGCGATCAGGATGATACTTCATCGCCAGCTTGCGATAGGCCTTCTTAATGGCCTCGGCCGAAGCATCCTTGCCGACACCGAGAATTTCGTAATAACTCTTGCTCATAGCCCGTTGCAATTTGCGGTGTTATTCTTCAGCATTGTCTTCTTCAACCACGGTTTCCGCAGCCTTTTGATCCGCCTTCCGCTGCTTGGGAAGCTCGTGGATATTGTCAAAGGTGACCTTGCCGGCAGCGATTTCCCGCAGGGTCATGACAATTTCCTTGTTCTTGCCGGCGACAAGAAACGGTTCTCCCTTGCGATGCTGGCGAATGCGTTCAACCGCCAGGTGAATCAGGGAAAAACGATTATCATCGCCAACTTTTCCCAGACAATCTTCTACTGTGATGCGAGCCATGCTGTGTCTGCCTCCATGGAATAAAAATCCCGGAGAGAACAACCTCCGGGAGTGTATAACGTGCCGCCCTGGCACCCCGTGCTCGTTTGCTCAAGAAACCTGACAACGAGGGCGTGGCGATTATTCAATAATCATTCTCCGCGAATTAACAAGACCTCCACGGAGCTCCCGGTGGATTTATCCGGAAAAGGGGTTGCGCAACAGGAGGGTTTCCTCGCGATCAGGCCCAACCGAAATAATCGCCGGAGCCACGCCGGTCAAATCCTCCAGGCGCTTGAGATAGCCCTTGGCCTGCGGGGGCAGGTCATCGTACGACCGCACCCCGGTCAGCTCGGTGGTCCAGCCGTCCACTTCCTCGTAGACCGGCTTGGCCAGACGGGCCTTGCGGATATTGTCGGGCATGTGGGTGAATGATTGCCCTTCCACCTGATAGCTGGTGGCAATTTTCAGTTTCGCCAGACCGGAGAGGACGTCCAACTTGGTGACGGCAAATCCGGTCAGACCGTTCAGGCGCACGGCATCATTGGCCACCACCGCGTCGAACCAACCGCAACGACGACGACGACCGGTTGTCGCTCCATACTCGTGCCCCTTTTGCTGCAGGGCATCGCCGACCACATCTCCTTCCGGCAGTTCAGTGGGGAAAGGACCCTCGCCAACCCGGGTGGTGTAGGCCTTGAGAATGCCGATGACCTCATCGATATGCCCGGGGCCAAAGCCCGATCCGATGCAGGCGTTGCCGGCAATGGTGTTGGACGACGTCACAAAGGGATAGGTGCCGTGATCAATATCCAGATGGGTTCCCTGTGCGCCTTCGAAAAGGATGTTCTTGCCGTTTTTGCGCGCCTGATCCAAGGCTACGGACACGTTGCCGACAAAGGGGGCCAACTGTTCGGCAAACTGTTCGAACTGTGCGGCAATACTGGCGAATTCGACCGGTTCAGCGCCGTACTGGCGGGTGAGGATAAAATTTTTCTCCTCCACCGCAGCTTGCAGTTTATCCTTGAACAGGACCGGATCAAGCAGATCGCCGACCTTCATGCCCACACGGCCGACCTTGTCCATGTAGCACGGGCCGATCCCCCGCCCGGTGGTGCCAATCTTCTTTTCCTTGGCCAAGGCGTTTTCACGCGCTCGGTCAAGACTTTGGTGGTAGGGCATGATCAGATGGGCATTGCTGCTGATCAACAGTTTTTTCGGGGTGACGGCAAAGCCTTTTTCCGCCAGCCCTTCGATTTCCTTGAGGAGAACACCGGGATCGATGATCACGCCATTGCCGATCATGCAGGTTTTGTTCTCATACAAAATGCCGGAAGGAATGATATGAAAGATATACTTCTTTCCATCCACCACTAGCGTATGCCCCGCATTGTTGCCCCCCTGGAAGCGGACCACATAATCCGAGTACTTGGTCAGCAGATCAACAATTTTCCCTTTGCCCTCATCACCCCATTGGGTACCGACCACCACGACACTGGCCATGTTCTCTCCACGTATAAAAAAAGAAAGCGAATTGTCTCCGCATTTGGATCAATGAACGCTCAACCGTTTTGCAAACCTGACTAATCTAGCAGAAAGCCGATAAAAAGTCAAACCGACGCCAGCCCCCTGCCGCCGCAACCCCAAAAGATACCAGCAAAAAAAATATGAAAAAAAGCGTGGCCCCAAGGACGGATCGCAATCGGGCCCCTTCAACCACCGGGAGAAATTTCATCGGACTGCCTCTGACCATTTCTCGCTCCCGCTCGAAAGACCATCGGCGGTTATTTGTTCGTGCGCGATGGGGCGAGAGGCACGCGGGGTCTTTCCATATCGCAACACACCGAAAAGATAAAAAAATTCCGGCCCTCACAGTCGCGCTGTTCAGGGCCGGAAAAGGAAGTTGGGTCGTGGAGCGATTGCGCTTTAATAGGAGGTCTTCAGCACCATATCCTTGCGCGATGCGGGATCGTAAAGCCCCTTGGCCTCGCTTTCCTTGAACCACTCCTGCTTGAGCGTATTGAGGAAGGTTTTCTTCTCCTCGATCAGCTTGGGCATGTCGAGGCCGATGAGCGTCTGCGCCTTTTCCTTGGTGGAGAAGTCGGGGGCGACATAATCGGCGGCATTATGTTTGGCCAGGACGATGCGCAGTTTCAGGCGGGCATCCTGTCCTTTGCTGATGGCGTTGGCCAGAGTCCGCAGGGTCTCTTCCGGTGCGTGGAAGAATGCGCCGTGCCCGGCGACGGCATAATCCCAACGCCACTGGCCGGCGCGAATGTCCTGGAGGGCAGGCTTCATTTCTTCCTCCGTGGCGCCCAGTTCCCAGGCCTTGGCTGCCTCGAGATGCGCCCTGGCAAGAATATCCGTTGCCTGCCGGGCCAGCTCGTTCTTGCGTGCCAGCTTCAGTTCGACAGTCTCCTTGAACTCCTTCTCCGTGCCCTTATGGCAGTTGAGGCAGGTGTTGCCGATGTTGTCCAGCGGACTGCCGACCTTGTGGCTGGAATACTTCACCCCGCCTTCACGCATATAGGGCATGTGACAGTCGGCGCAGGCCAGACCGTTGCGGGCATGCACGCCGGTGACAAAGGTTTCGTAGTCGGGATGTTGAGCCTTGAGCATCGGCGCCTTGCTCAACTGATGGGTCCAGTCGGTGAATCCGTAGCCATCATAATACTGCTCGATCTGCTCGGGCGAGAATCCCTTGGCCCACGGGTAGGTGACCACGGCGGCGGTCTTCTTTTCGCCCTTATCCTCCCACTCGGTCTTCTTGAAGTAGTATTCGGCGTGGCATTGGGCGCAGACCAAAGAACGCATGTCCTGATGGGTAATGTCCGCCACCTTCAGGCTGCCCTCGGCATCGAGACCACGCTTGAGATGCTCACGGGTCAGGGTCAGCTTCATGGTCTTGCTGTCATGGCAGTCGCCGCAACCAATGGGGTTAACCACCTCGTCGCCGTACTTGGCCCATTTGCCGGTGAAAAATTCCATCTCGCCGTCACGCTTGATCAGGCGGGGGACATCGGGGGATTTACAAGTCCAGCAGGCGGTTGGCTGGGGTCCGGTCTTTTTGTCCACCGGCGCGCCGGTACGCAGGGTGTTGATGTTATCTTCCAGGGCGTAATAGTGACCGCGCGGCTTGTTGTAGTCCTTGGAAAAGGCATACCCTGCCCAGAGAACAACGATGGCCGGGTCATCCTTGAGCACGTCGCCGATCTCATCGCTCTTCCTGGTCTGCATATAGGTGTCGTACTGTCGGGGGTAATGCTTACCCCACTCAGAGGCGCGGGTCTCGTTCTCCTTGATGGCCGGAACCGCGCCTATGGCCTGCTGTTCCGCCTTATTCTCCCTGATGGACATGGTCAACAGCACCATCGGCACGGTGACGAGGACGCAGAGCGTGAAGATAATGGGTGATTTTTTCATGAACATTCTCCTGGTTGAAATCCTTAAAATACCTTGACCGAAAAAGTATTCTGTGTTGCCGTCAGATTACGCATGGTCCCATGGGGCAGGCCCCGATGACACTCCCAGCACCGCCGCCCCATCTGGACGGTACGGTCTTCGACCTTTTCATAGAGGGCGCTGTTGGCCAGCATCTGGGAAACAAGCTCCTTGTGACAGGAAATGCAGTTGTCCTGAATCCTCTTGGCGGCATCATCACTGATGCGGAGGTTGTAGCCGTAGGTCTTGAAGGTCATGGCCACGGAATGACGATAGCCGTCACGCGCCTTGGCCAGCACCTTGTTGACAAAGGTATCGCGCGGCAGGTGGCAGTCAACACAGGTTGCTCTCGCCCGATGGGAACTGTGCTGCCAGGTTTCGTAATGGGTATTCATGGGATGACAGTTGATGCAGACCTTGGGATCGCTGGATAGATAGGAAAGCGCCTTGGATTCATGCACCAGGTTGGCGAACACGCCGATAACCACAAGAACGGCAAGTATGGCGAGATATTTCATAGATTGACCTGTTTCCCTGCGCAGCTGTTCAGGCTGCTGTGTTTTCGATGAAGGGAGGGTGACTGCTCCCGCATTCTCCACACGTCGCGCGCCACCTCGACCAACCATGAAGGAGGAGGTAACTCCTTGAATTGAAAGCAAACCACATACCACCTCCAAGAACAAGGCAACTTCAGCGCCATGGAAACCGGCCTCTTTCTCAAACGCTACCATTTGGTAGCAAACATGCCAACCAAACCGCTACCAAACGGTAGCAAATCCTGTTCATCGATCCCCCTTTGCTAGGTGTTCAGACAATGGCTCCTCCAGGCCGGTTCCCCTTTTTTCTTTGCCGCTGCCCCGACAATAATGCTATGGTGGCACCATTCGCCGTCACAAACGACCAACACGCTCCTTCACCGCAACCGAAGCCATGCCGCATCTTTTCTCTTCCCATCGCCTGCGGCGCGAGGCCCGCACCGTTGAGGCCATGATCCGCCGCTACTGCCGCGATCACCATGGCGCCACCACCGAACCGTGCCCAGACTGCCGCGATCTCCTGGCCTATGCCCAACAACGACTGCATCACTGTCCGTTTCAGCACCGCAAGACCACCTGCGCCAACTGTCCGGTCCATTGCTACAAACCCGCGCAACGTGAACGCATCCGCACGGTGATGCGACATAGCGGTCCACGGATGCTGTTGTCCCACCCTGTGCTGGCCCTCCTCCATCTGCTCGACGGCCTCCGGCGGCCGAGGCGCAAGCCATAATTCACCCCTCCTTGACACCACCAGCCAAATCCCGTAGAGTTGGCTTTTTGCTGGGGCCAGTCCGCCCCTTTCCCCACCCTCTTCCCGGTACTTGCCCATGTTTGGAATCGGCCTCCCGGAAATGATCGTCATCTTCGCCGTTGCCCTGATCGTGGTCGGCCCGGACAAGCTGCCCGGCCTGGCTCGTTCGCTTGCCAAGGGCTTGATGGAGATGAAAAAAACCCTCAATCAGGTCAAGGAGAATCTAACCCAGGAAGGCGAGGCCCTGGACTCGGTGCAGCAGGATCTGCGCAAGACAGCCGACGAACTCCGGGAAAAGATGATCGACGCCGATCCCTCCCATTGGCAACCTGCTTCAGGACCGGCGGACAAGAATGACACGGAAGCAATCATCGACGTGGAAGCCGAGCCGGTTGCCCCAGTGGCCGAATCGACCGTCGGGAGCCCGGAGCGGGCCGAGAACAGGCCGCAGTCTGCGCGGCCGGACGCAACCGGAGACACTGCTTGCCCATGATGTTCGAGGCTCTGGAGCAGTTCCGACCGCACCAGGAAGAGCTGCGCCGCCGGTTGATCCACTGTTTTCTGGCGTTGGCGCTGACCAGCACCGTTGCCTACCTCTGCAAGGATCAGATCGCGGCCTGGTGCATGCAGCCCCTTTATCAGGCCTATCCGCAACTGGGCAAACTGGTCTACACCAAACTGACCGAGGCCTTTCTCAGCTACCTCAAACTCTCGCTGCTGGTGGGGCTGATCGCGGCTCTGCCGTTCATGCTCTACCAGTGCTGGCTGTTCATCGCCCCCGGCCTGCTTGACCATGAAAAGCGCACCGTCCGTGCCATTGTTCTCTGGGCGACCCTGCTGTTCGCCGCCGGCGGCCTGTTCGCCTTTTTCATCGTCCTGCCCCGCATGCTTCACTACTTCATGAGCTATGCGTCCCCCACCCTACAGCCGATGCTCAAACTCGGGCTCTACCTGACCTTCGCCGCCCGCATGATCCTGGCCTTCGGCATAGCCTTCGAAATCCCCTTTCTCATGGTCATGGCCATCCGTACGCGCCTGATCCAAAAAGATCATTTTCGCAAAAAACGGCTCTATTTTTACATTGCCATCGTCATTCTCGCCTTTCTGCTTACCACCGGTGAGCTGACAGCCACCATCCTGCTCTCCTTCCCCCTGTTCGGCCTCTACGAGGCGGGAATTATCGCCGGCGGCGTGTTCGGCGGCACGACAAACCGCCCATCGACCGAAGGACCTTCTGCGGCCTGACCGTCCGCCTGATCCCGCACAGCCAAAGCCCGCCACTGTGGACGGCCCAATCGCCCGGGCCGGATGGATCGGCGCCCTGATCATTTTTACCGCCAGTATCGCCCTGACCAGACGGAAACGCTAGCGAACGCATCGCGCAGCATTCCAGGAAATCAGACAAAGGAAAGGATACAGAAAAGCACCATCCCGTTTCGCCTCGCGGCCGGGATTTCCCGTTCCTGCTTGTTCAGGGGGAGAGACAGGGTCAGATGAGCGGCAGAACCTCCTGCTTGAGCAGGCAGCAGGAGATGCGATGGACCGGGGTGCCGTCCGGCTGGTAGGCGATGTTGTCCGGTTGCAGCAGCCGGTTCATCACGCAGCCCTCGGGGATGGTCAGGGGGAAGAAGCGGTCCTCGTTGAGGCCGTCGCGATGCACCAGCCGATTGTCCTCGATCTGGTAGCTATGGATGGGATGATCCTCGCACAGGGGACACTGGTAGACCCGGCCATTGGGGAAGATGAAAAAATTCTCGGCCACCATGCCGGCGCACTGAAAGGGTTCCTCGCGATCGAGATACACCTTGGGATAGACCACGTGGATGCCCAGACGGGCGGCGGCCTCGGCCACCTGCGGCACCACGGCCAGCCACCGCTGAGGCTCGACCTGCCAGTTGCTCGCCCCGTCCGGCTGCTGCACCGCCGGGTTGCCGCGCAGGCCGATCACCTGGATGAAGAAGCGGCGCACGCCCAAATCGGCCAGCAAGGGGGGCATACGGTGCAGATGATCGATGTTGAGCGCGGACACGGTATAGATCAGGCTGGTGTTGAATCCCAAGGCCACGGCCCGACGAATATTTTCCGTGCAGACCGTGAACACTCCCTGGCCGCGGATCGGATCGTTGACCGGAGCCTCCGGCCCATCGAGACTGAAGCTGAGGTAATCCAGTTCCTTGGGAGTGACCCGGTCGAGCAGGTCATGGAACAGGTAGCCGTTGGAATCCACGGTCACCGCATAGCGCATTGATTTGGCGGCCTTGATGATGGCGGCCAGCTGCGGATGGAGGGTCGGTTCGCCGCCCAGAAGGATGAGAGTGGTCTGGCGCTCGGCGCGGGCGAAGAGCTTGAGCCACTGGAGCACGGTGGCAAGCGGCAGGGTGGCGGTGCCGTGCTGGGTCGGATTGATGTAGCAGTGACGGCAGGACAGATTGCAGGCGGTGAGCAGATGAAAAAAGAC
Source organism: Desulfobulbus propionicus DSM 2032 (assembly GCF_000186885.1). Taxonomy (GTDB): domain Bacteria; phylum Desulfobacterota; class Desulfobulbia; order Desulfobulbales; family Desulfobulbaceae; genus Desulfobulbus; species Desulfobulbus propionicus. The sequence goes on from NC_014972.1 coordinate 2,265,614, forward strand.
ATTGCGCTCCCCGGGCTGAAACCCGACGGTGCGGGCAAGCGGTGCGCCGCTCATGGGGTGTCCTCCTCCACGGTCTGCGCCAGGGTGTAGCGGGCCAGGAGACTGTCCTGCCAGTAGGTGCCGGTACGGAAAAATTGCTGAAAGAGACGGAGGCTCTCGGTGCGCAGCACCCGGTCGATCAGATGGACCTGCATCTGGGCATAGAGGGTGTTGAGCATGTACAAGGGAAGATTGGCGCCGCCGCCCATGACATCCTCGTAGGCCCAGACAAAGGAACGGATCCCGGAGAGCAACAGGGTGGCGTAGCACATCAGACAGGGTTCCATGGTCGTGTACACCGTGACCGTCGCCAGATCCAGGCCCGGTTGCTCGGCGATCAACCGTCGCAGCGTGACGACCTCGGCATGGTCGATTTCGTTGCGGTACCCCTCGATGCTGTTGTGCCGGCGACCCCGGGCCACAATCCCGTTATTTGCGACCATCGCGCAACCCACTGGAAACTCGCCCTCGGCCAAGGCCAGGCGCGCCTCCTCAAGGGCAACGGCCATGAACTGTTCGTGTTCGCTCATCATTGGACAAGACAAAGAAAAAAGAGGAAAGGACCGGCAACCCGGCATCGACGGTTCGCAGCTATACCACGCGGCCAGGCCGCTGTCAAAGCGAGAGAGGACGCTAGAGCGAGCGGCCGAACCGCAGGATATTCTTCCCGATGGTGATCCCGGTATCGGGTTGAACCCAATCGTGCGACTTATCGACGCAGGGCAGATAGACCAGTTGGATCATCACCCCAGTCAGTCGCACCTGCGGCAGAAAGGGATAAATGCGTTTGGGGCTGGCGGTGGCGGCTGCCAAAACCAGCTTGACCGCCTGGCGCGCCTCGGAGGCCGCCAGGGTCACCGGGAACAGTTGGGGCAGTACCCGGCCGGCCAGCGGCTTGATCCGCCACTGGCCGAGCGTGGCCTGGCGGGCGGCCTGGAGAAAGATCTTGGGACGCAGCTTGACCGCCGGAATCCACAGGCTCATGGCCCGCTCGCGCCAACTGGGCCTGGGCAAAAACGGCTGGTTGGTGCGCTCGACGAAATCGGCGAAACTGTAGATCGAAAGCGCCGGAATATGGGCGGTCACCTTCCAGAACGGCAGGTAGAGGGGAATGGTGGAATCGCCCGGCTGCAACCACCAGTCGACCCGGGATAAACCTTCCGCACCAAACGACCAGGCAGTCTGGCAGTTGGCGCAGGTCATCACCTGGCAGTCGCCCTCTCCCTGCAATCCGGCCCCGCACTGGGGGCAGAGGGTGGCCAGGAATCGGACCCTCCAGGCCTCGTCATGCCGTCTGCCCTGGAGCGGATGCCCGGCCAGTTCCGCAAGATCGGCCAGACGGCTGTCGGTCACCCCATCGTACAGCCCATGATCTCTGGCCACCAGGGGGAGATAGATATAGCTCAGATTTTCGCCGATGTAGGCCCGGTGATGAAATCCTTCCCCGCCCGGAGTGACAAGATTGCCGACTGCGGCCGCCTTCTCCAAGATGGCGTTGGCCCCGATCGACTGCGGCAGATAGCGGTTGCCGGTCTCGGGATCGATCCGGCGCAATTCCATGGCCTGGGGCCGCAACCCCAGAGAAGGCGGCAGACCGGGGACAGGGTTGGCCGCCTGGGTGGTGTCGATCACCCGATGGTCGATCCCCTGGTCGGTAACCAGATAGATGGTGCCCTTGAAGCGCAGATAGGGCGCCAGCAACAAACCGTTCGAGGAGACGCCGCCGGCCATGGGCAACACATAGCGGGACGGGCCGTTGGCCTGGAGATAGTTGCGGCTTCCGCAGAACGGGCAAACGAGCAGGTGATCGGTCTCGCTGAGCACCACGGCTGCACCGCATTGGGGACACCCCTGTTCAACCCGGATATCCATCACTCTGCCCGGCATCTCGGTAACCGATGACCTGGACACTCAGCGCAGCTTGTCGCCGCACTGGTTGCAGAAAACCGCTTCCGGCAGGTTGGTGGCACGGCACTGCCCGCACACGATCTCCTTGGCCCGTTCCGCGGCCGGGTGGCCGCAACGGGGACAGAAGGAGGCGTTGGGCGGCAGGTTCTTGCCGCAGTGGACGCACTGCTGGCTGAGCAACTGCTGATGGCCGCAGAAGGGGCAGAAGCGGGCATTGGCCGGAATCATGTTGTCGCATTCCCGGCATTCGACTTCGGGGGGCCTACCGCCGGGGCGGGTGGTGTTGGTCTGCAGACCAGCGAACATGGCCGGCATCATCATCCCTAAGCCCAGACCCAGACCGGCGCCGGCTTCGCCGCCGCTGGCCGCCGCCTTTTCCATGGCCATGGCCGCCTTCATGCGGACAAAATTGTCCATATCCTCGATCACCGCCATCCGTGAACGGTCGTCGATGGCTTGCTGCACCTCGACGGGCGGAGTGATCGAGGTCACGTAGAGCCGGTCCAGGGCCAGGCCGAAACGGGCGAAATCCAGGGTCAGCCGACGCTGTAAGCCATCGGCGATATCGTCAAAGCGGCCCGGCAGGTCAAAGAGCGAATGAAGGTGCTCACCCAGGTAGTCGTTGAATCGGGAAACGATCACCTGGCGCAGGTAGTCCTCGACCTGATCGGTGGTGGAGCGGCCCATGGTGCCGGCCAAGGTGTTGATCAGGAGTACCGGCTGGATCACGCGGATGTTGAACACCCCGTGGGCGCGGAGCCGCACCAACCCCAGTTCGGCGTCGCGGAAGGCAACCGGATCGCGGGTGCCCCACTTGAGGTCGCTGAACACCTTGAGGTTGACAAAAAAGACTTCGGCCCGCAGTGGGCTGACCAGCCCCCAGGGCGCGGACAGAATTTTGGTCAGGATCGGGATATTGCCGGTCTTGAGGGTATGGCGGCCGGGGCCGTAGGCATCGCAGGCCTTGCCCTTGTAGAACAGCACCGCTGCCTGGCTTTCGCGCACGGTCAGCTGCGCGCCGAACTTGATTTCTCCCGAACCCCGCTCGGGCAGACGATGGAGCAGCTCCTTGCCGCTCTCGTCGAACCACTCGAGGGACTCCAGCAAAATAACATTGTCCATACCCATGGGATACTCCTGTCTTGGTAGCTATTGCCGGCACGAATGGCTGTATTATAGTGGAGGCCGACACCGGCACCAAAGAGAAACGACGTGCCGGAAAAAAAGGTGCCCGTCCCCAGCCATCGACTGCCCGGGGGCATGCGGACGACACCGTGGAGCAAGAGAAAAACGATGACCACTTTCAAACAGGAATGGACCCTGGAAGCGGCCCTGAAGATCCTCCAGCATCCCACCGTGGACAGCCAGATCTGGGCCTCGGCGGTGGAATGGCTGTTGATTTACGGGCCACCGGAGATCCAGGAATTGCTCACGCAGGCCAGCACCCACGCCACCGGCGAACGCTTTCCCCATCTCAAGCCGCAACGCTACGGCCCGGACGGCAGCCCCTGCTACGACCTTGCCGAACTCGCTCAGGCGCTGGGTATCAGCGAGGAAGAGGCCAGGATGCAGTTGCTGGAAAAGGAGATCAAGCACGGTATCCAGCACGGTTTTTCCGAGGACGACACCACCACCCTGCAGTAGCGCTCGGCCAGCCGCTCCCCCGCTCGAAACGGCTGGGACGCAGGCGACGATTCCCGTCTACCAGCGGCCGCCGCCTGGCGGCGCGTTCTTGTAGGGCACCAGTTCGAACAACCGTTTGTGCGGATCGATCTGGATGTGATAGTAGCGGTCCTGGGGCATGTAGATATAGGGGATTTCCTCCTCCTGACGGGAGAGGAAACAGGAGAGGATCATCCGGTTGACCGCCCGATGACCGACGATCATGATGTTCTCGTCGTAATTATTGAGGAAAAAGACCTTTTTCAAGCCCCGGTGCACCCGCTCCTCCATGGTGGCGTAGCCCTCGCCCTCGGGGTAGACGTAGCGGTACTTGTTGGGCCCTCGCGCCTTGGCCACATGCGGCATCTGCCGCCGGATCTCCTCGTAGGTCATGCCTTCGCAGACGCCGGCGTGGATCTCGTTGAATTCGGGCAGGGCGATGATCGAGCAGGGGTCCTGGCGCTCGGCGATCGGGGTGGCGGTCTGCAGGGTCCGTTTGTAGTTGCTGGTGAAGATGATCGGGATACGGACGGTGGCAAAATGCTCGGCCAAGGCATGGGCCTGTTCCAGCCCCTTGTCCGTGAGGTCGGAGTCGCCGCCGATGCGGTCCTCGCGGTTGTAATAGGTTTCGCCGTGACGCACCAGGAAAAGGTTGCGCACGATTCGGGTGGTGAGGATGTCGCGAATGCGGTCGTAGTAGGGCAACACATCGGTGATCCGCTCCTGGAGGATGCAGGAATCAAAGGAATCCAACAAGATGCGGTTGGGTTCGGTGTCCAGCGGTTCGTAGATCGACTCGTAGTAGGCAATCCGCTTGACAAAGCTCTCCAGGGCCTTTTCCCGGCTGAGATGACAAAATTCCTTGAGACCGACCTTGCGTTCCAGGTTGGCTTCCAGGGCCTCCTCATCGGCGTTGAGGCATTCGATGAAGCACAGCGGCAGATCGGGAAAGGCAGCAACCAGGGTTTGCCTGCGCTCGCGGGTGACGTTGCTCGCATCCATGATCGCCACCTCGCCGCCTTCGCGGAGGAAGGCTTGGGCCAGCTCGATGTTCATCCGCGAGATGCGTTCCCGCATCTCCTTGCCCTGGACATTGGCCGGGGAAAAGAATTCCGAGGAAGAGGTGGTCTTGTCGGTGTCGAGTTTACGCCGCAGCTCACCGTTGTTGAAGATGCGCACGGTGATGCCATCCAGCTCCAGGGTGCGGCCGAGCTTGCGCGCCATGGTCGATTTGCCGCGGGCCGGCAAGCCAACCATGACAATGACCAGTTTCCGTTTCATGCTCCCTCCTTGATCGCAGGCACCGGTTGTTCGGGGAACTCGGGACAATGTTGCGGCTATTGTACGAACTCGCAAAGAAAAATGCAGGAAAAATGTAGACGCGGCCCTCGCCGGCCAGCCGCGCTAAATCGGCCGTCCCATTGCTTCTGCTTGCTTTCACGGGGGCTATGCGCTAGCTTTCGACGATTCTCTCAACCGGTTTTCTGTTCATGCCCGTGTTCGCGCTGAAGTCCAGCGCCGTGGGCCGCCCATGACCAGTCAGGCCAGCATGCCGACCCCTTTTGGGGAAGCGGTACGGTTTGTTCGACCCGAACATTCGCCTGATCCTCTTTTTTCTCAAAGGTTATCCTGTGACAACGCAAAAAAAAGAAACATTTCTCAAGGAATACACCCCGCCCGCTTATCTGGTCGATCGTCTCGACCTGCGGGTTGAACTCGATCCCCAGGCCACCCGGGTGCGGGCCACTCTCCGCTGCCGGCCCAACACCAACACCCCGGTCAAGCAGCCGCTGGTGCTCAACGGCGAGCAGCTGGAACTGGTGCGGGTCGCGCTTGACGGTGTCGAACTCAGCGCCACGGAATTCCATTTCGGCGACGGCCTGCTGACCATCGCCCAGGTGCCGGACGGTCCCTTCATGGTGGAAACCGAAACCCGGATCAATCCGGCCGGCAACACCGCCCTGGAAGGCTTGTACCTCTCCTCGGGCAACTATTGCACCCAATGCGAGGCGGAAGGGTTCCGCACCATCACCTGCTTTCCGGACCGGCCGGACGTGATGACCGTATTCACCACCACGATCGTCGGCGACACGGCCAGCTGCCCGGTGTTGCTCTCCAATGGCAACCTGATCGACTCGGGCGACCTGGGCGACGGCCGCCACTACGCCACCTGGCATGATCCCTTCCCCAAGCCCTGCTATCTCTTTGCCCTGGTGGCCGGCGACCTGGTGCGCATCAGCGATACCTTCACCACCCGTTCCGGCCGGCAGATCGATTTGCACATCTATGTGGAGGAGCGCAACCGGAACAAATGCGACCACGCCATGCGCGCCCTGCAAAAGGCCATGCGCTGGGACGAGCTCCGCTTCGGCCGCGAGTACGACCTCGACACCTACATGATCGTGGCGGTCGATGATTTCAATATGGGCGCCATGGAAAACAAGGGGCTGAACGTGTTCAACTCCAAGTATGTGCTCGCTTTGCCCGAAACCGCCACCGACACCGACTACGAAGGCATCGAAGGAGTGATCGCCCACGAGTATTTCCATAACTGGACCGGCAACCGCATCACCTGCCGCGACTGGTTCCAGCTCAGCCTCAAGGAAGGGTTGACCGTATTTCGCGACCAGGAGTTCACCGCCGACATGATCTCGCGACCGGTCAAGCGCATCCAGGACGCCAACATCATCCGCTCGTTCCAGTTCCGCGAGGACAGCGGCCCCATGGCCCACCCGGTGCGGCCGCCCTCGTTTGTCGAGATCAACAATTTCTACACTCTCACCGTCTACAACAAAGGCGCCGAGGTGATCCGCATGCTCCACACCCTGCTCGGCCCGGAGACCTTCCGCCGAGGCATGGACCTCTATTTCGAACGCCACGACGGTCAGGCCGTGACCTGCGACGATTTTGTCGCCGCCATGGCCGATGCCTGGGGCAAGGACCTGACCCAGTTCAAACGCTGGTATTCGCAGGCCGGCACCCCGGAACTCACGGTCCGGGCCGACTACGACCCGGCCGCCCGGCAGCTGATCCTTACAGTGGAGCAGACCTGTCCGCCCACCCGGGAAAGCGCCGAGAAGCTCCCCTTCTTCATGCCGCTGGCCGTGGGCCTGCTCGATGCCCAGGGGCGCGCGATGCCCCTGGAGAACGCGCCCGACGCCACTACCAGGGTACTGATCCTCTCGGAGGCCAAACAGCGGTTTGAATTCACCAATATCGCCAGCACTCCCACGATCTCGTTTCTCCGCAACTTTTCCGCGCCGGTCAAGGTCCGCCTCGACCAGTCCGACGAGGAACTGGGAGTGTTGATGGCGCACGACCCCGATCCCTTCAACCGCTGGGATGCGGGCCAAAAACTCGGCCTGCACCATCTGCTGGCGCAGATCGAACGGCATCAACAGGGCCAACCGGTACAGGTGGACGACCGTCTGCTCCACGGCCTGCGCAATCTGCTGCTCGACCGCGACTCCGATCCGGCCTTCCTGGCCATGGCCATGGCCCTGCCCTCGGAAAACTGGATCGGCCAGCAGATGGAGGTCGTCGATCCGGTGGCCATCTTCGCGGTCCGTCAACAGTTCCGCGCCCTGATCGGCCAGGCCCTGCGGAGCGAGCTGCTCCAGGGCTACGAAACCCTGCGCATCCCCGGCCCCTACCGCTACAGCGCCCTCGACGCCGGCAAACGGGCCCTGCGCAACGGCTGCCTGGCCTATCTGCTGGCGCCCCCCCTGGATGGCGTGCTCGATCCCTGCCTGTTGCACAAGGGCGTCCACCAGTACCGGCATGCCGACAACATGACCGATGCCATCGCCGCCCTGAGCTGCGTGGTCAATGCCGACCTGGCCACCGGAACCGAGTTGCTGGCCGATTTCCACGCCCAATGGCAGCACGATCCGCTGGTGGTCGACAAGTGGCTGATCCTCCAGGCCGGCTGCACCCTGCCCGGTACCCTGGACCGGGTCAAGGCCCTGACCACGCACCCCAGCTTCACCTACAAGAACCCCAACAAGGTCAGGTCGCTGATCGCCACCTTTTGTGCCACCAACCACGGCCAGTTCCATGCCGCCGATGGCTCCGGATACGACTTCCTCGGCGATCAGGTCTGCCTGCTCGATCCGCTCAATCCGCAGATTGCCGCCCGGATGCTCACCCCGTTGACCCAATGGCGCCGCTACGATGCCGGCCGCCAGCAGCTGATGCGCGCCCAACTCGAACGCATCGGCTCGCAACGCTCGCTCTCCGACGACGTCAAGGAGGTGGTGGAAAGATCGTTGCACTAACGGCCTGATTCCCGCCAGCCAATGCACCGGCCGCACCCGTTGTCCCGCTCGGGTGCGGCCCCCTTCCGGCTGCCGCTCGCTTCGTGCGTTGTTTCCTGCCACAACCGGCGAGGCACCTGTAGTATTTTCCCCGCCCTCCCCCCTGTTCCCCGCTTGCCTTCCGTCTGTAATTATGGTCTTATTTCGCGGAGGTATCGGCATAGCGCCGCCACATGCCCTCATGCCCTGGCGGCCAATGTCAACGCGGCCCCACACTGCGGTTGCCCGCAGCCAAGGCCTTTGCCTGCCGGTGGATCGGGACAGGCGTGCAGGGCCGGAGGATTCCACCCTGCCTGTCCCCGCGTCACCGGCATTCTCGCCATACTTCACACAAGGAGGAGCGCAATGGGCATTCTGTCGTGGATCGTCATGGGACTGATCGTCGGGATCATCGCCAAACTCATCATGCCGGGTGAAGACCCGGGCGGATTTTTCATGACCATCGTGCTCGGGATAGCCGGGGCATTCGTCGGCGGTTTGATCGGCTCCTTTCTCGGCTGGGGAACGGTGACCGGATTCAACCTGGGCAGCTTGGCCCTGGCCGTGGGCGGCTCCCTGCTGCTGTTGCTGTTCTATCGGTCCCGCAAAAAGAAACAATAGTCTCCTGTTCACACCATCCCCGCGGCTGGGGTGTTCGCAATGGTTCCACCACCCGGAGGGACGATGCGCTCCCAGACCGCAGCGCGTTCACCCATCAACCACAAGGAGAGAACTATGACCAGAGTCTATTTTCAACGGGCCAGCAAGGGATACCGGGCTGTGCGCGGGGAAGTCGTGCGGCAGATCCAGGTTGCCCTCAGAGCGGCCGGGGCCGATCCCGAGGAGATCGATGGCATCTACGGCGGCGACACGGAAAAGGCGCTCAAGGCATATCAGCAGGCCAAGGGGATGGAAAGCAACGGCAAGATAACCACCGAGACCTGGTCGAGCCTGATGGGAGAAGCTCCGCCTTCCCTCTTTGCCCGCTGCCTGCAACTGACCGGCGATTTTGAAGGTCATGGCTTTCAAAAAATTGCCGGCAATTTCGACGGGGCCGGCCTGACCTGGGGCATTATTGGCTTTACCTTGCAGCACGGCGAACTGAAACGGATCATTTCCGAGGTGGCACAGCAGTATCCCGCCCTGCTCGACCAGGCTTTCGGCAGCCTCAGGGATGACCTGCTCGACGTGCTCCGGCAGAGCAAAAACGAGCAGATTGCCTGGGCGAACGCCATCTCCATCGGCTCCAACAAATACCGCGTGCAAGGGCCGTGGGAACAGGCCTTCGCCACCCTGGGCACCTTTCCCGAAGTCCAGGCCGTTCAGCTGAAACGGGTGGGGGCCTATTGGGATATCGCCCTGCGCGACACAAAACGCTTTGGTCTGAAAAGCGAACGGGGCCTTGCCCTGTGCTTCGATATCGCGGTGCAGAACGGTGGCATCGATTTTGCTCAGGAGGAGCGCGGCATCCTGAAGTGGCTTGCCAACCATCCGGACGCCGTGGAAAGCGACAAACTGGCGCGGATCGCCGACGTGGTGGCCGAAAACAGCCGGCCCCAATACGTGGAGGATGTCCGGCGGCGTAAACGGACGATCGCGACCGGAGACGGCGTGGTCCATGGCGCCCGCTATGCCACCCAGGACTGGGGGATCGCGGAACACCCCTGGATCGTCTAGGACGGTCCAGGCGGAAAACGGCGCACCCATGCCCCTGTCCCCCCTTTCAACCGTTGGATCAGCCGTCATGCGATGTCCCTGAAAAAAGTTTCTCTGTTGCTTGTACCGGTGCTGGCCATCGGTTTCTTTGCCGGCTACCGTTTCCTGACCCGGGAACAGCCGATCAAGGTGACGGTACAGGCCGTGGATCGCGGCCTGGTCGAGGCCACGGTGGCCAATACCCGCGCCGGCACGGTCAAGGCCCGCAACCGGGCCAACCTGACCCCGCCCATCGGCGGCCAGATCGCCACCCTCCATGTGCGCAAGGCCGACACGGTCAAGGCCGGCCAGATCCTGCTCACCCTGTGGAACAAGGATCTGCAGGCGGAACTGCAACTGGCACGAAGTGAGACCATTGCCGCCGAAGCCGCCGTGCGGGAAAACTGTCTGATGGCCGATCTGGCTGAGCGCCAGGCCGCGCGTCAGCGCGAATTGCGGACCACCAAGGCCACCTCGGAATCCAAATACGACGAGGCCCAGGCCACGGCCCGCGCCCGGCGGGCGGCCTGCGAGGCTGCCACGGCGCGGCGGGCGGTGAGCGCCGCCCGGGTCAAGGCCACCGAGGCCACCCTGGAACGGACCATCCTCATTGCCCCCTTCGACGGCATCGTCGCCGAGGTTAACGGCGAGGTCGGCGAGTATCTGACACCGTCGCCGCCGGGCATCGCCACCCTGCCGGCGGTGGATCTGATCAACATGCAGTCGCTCTACGTGGCCGCGCCCATCGACGAGATCGATGCGGCCCAGATCCGGCCCGGCATGGCGGTGCGCATCAGTCTCGATGCCTTTCCCAAGCAGAGCTTTCCGGGCACGGTGCACAGCATCTCGCCCTATGTGCTCGAGGTGGCCAAGCAGGCGCGCACGGTGGAGATCGAGGCCGACTTTGCCCAGAATGCCGCTCCACCCAACCTGCTGGCCGGGTACAGCGCCGATGTCGAGATCATCCTCGCTACCCGGCCGCAGGTCATGCGCATCCCCTCCGAGGCCCTGCTGGGTGATGGGTCGGTCTACTTGCTCGATCCCAAAAGCAAGCGGGTCGAGCGCCGCAGGGTGACCACCGGTCTGGCCAATTGGAAATTCACCGAGGTCAGCGCCGGCCTGCAGCCAGGCGAGACGGTAGTGACCTCCATCGACCGCCAGGGCTTGGCCGATGGCGTGCTGGTCGAGGTGGAGCAACCCGCCCGGACAGTGGCCACGCCATGATCGAACTGCGCGAGGTCAGCCGCATCTTTCATGTCGGTGGTCAGGAGGTGTGGGCCATGGACCGCATTTCGCTCACCATCGCGCCGGGCGAATACCTCTCCATCATGGGCCCCTCGGGCTCGGGCAAATCGACCTTGCTCAACACCCTGGGCTTGCTCGACACCCCGGACAGCGGCACCTACCTGCTCGAAGGCCAGGACGTCACCAGCCTCGACGACCGCCAACTGGCCGCCACCCGCAGCCGCAAGATCGGTTTCATCTTCCAGTTTTTCCATCTCATTCCCCGCCTCACCGCCCAGCAGAACATCGAACTGCCCCTGCTGCTGGCCGGCGTCGCGCGCCGCGAACGAACCGAACGCAGCACGCCTCTGCTGGAGGCCTTTGGCCTGACCGCGCGGCGCCACCACAAACCGGACGAACTTTCCGGCGGCCAGCGCCAGCGGGTGGCCATTGCCCGGGCGGTGATCAACCGGCCGACCGTGCTGCTGGCCGACGAGCCCACCGGCAACCTCGACCGCCACTCCGGCACCGACATCATCGAACTGCTGGAGGAGCTGAACCAGCGCGGGCTGACGTTGGTGATCGTCACCCACGATCCGGAGATCGGCGAGCGGGCACGGCGGCAGATCCGGGTGGTGGACGGCCGTATCGCCGCCGACAGCCGCAGGAACTGAACCATGCGGCCCCTGGATGCCCTCGGTTTTGCCTGTGCCTCGCTGGGTTCCAACCGGGTGCGCACCCTGCTGATGCTGTTGGCGATGAGTATCGGCGTGGCCGCAGTGGTCCTGCTCACCGGCATCGGCAACGGCGCCCGACTCTACATTGTCAACCAGTTCGCCTCCTTGGGCACCAACCTGGTGATCGTCATTCCCGGCCGAACCGAAACCGCGGCCAACACCCCGGCCGCCCTGGTGGGCGAGACCCCGCGCGACCTCACCCTGGCCGATGCCCGGGCCCTGGCCCGTGGTGACGCGGTGAAGCGCCTGACCCCGATCAACATCGGCGAGATGAACATCGGTTGGCGCGGCAAGGAGCGGCAGGTGCCGCTGGTCGGTTCCACCGCGCCCATCCTCGACATCCACCACCTCAAGCTCGATCGCGGCACCTTCCTCCCCGATGACGACATGGAACTGGCCCGGCCGGTGTGCGTCATCGGCGCCAAGGTCTACCGCGAGCTGTTCGGCCAGCAGAACGCGCTCGGCGAATTGGTGCGCCTCGGCGGCTTCCGCTGCCGGGTGATCGGCATCCTTGGTTCCGAGGGCCGTTCGCTCGGCCTGGACACCGAGGAGTTGGTGATCGTGCCGGTGGCCTTTGCCCAGATGCTGCTCAACACCGAAGGACTGTTCCGCATCCTCATCGAGGCCACCGACCTCGGTGCCATCGACCGGCTCAAGACCCACATCACCACCACCATCGCCAAGCGCCACTACGGCGAGGAAGACGTGACCATCATCACCCAGGACTCGGTCCTGACCACCTTCGACAAGATCCTCCGGGTGCTGACCCTGACCGTGGCCGGGATTGCCGGCATCAGTCTGGTGGTGGCGGGCATCCTCATCATGAACGTGATGCTCATGGCCGTGGCCCAGCGCACCGCCGAGATCGGCCTGTGCAAGGCTCTGGGCGCGGGCCAGCTGCAGGTCATGGCCCTGATCGTCACCGAGGCCCTGCTGCTCTCCACCATCGGCGGCCTGATCGGCCTGGGCCTTGGGTTTGGCGGCGCTTGGCTGGCGGTCCAATTCTACCCCACCCTGCAGACCACGCCGCCGCCCTGGGCCATCGGTGCCGCCCTGGGCACGGCGCTGGGCACCGGATTTATTTTTTCGCTGCTGCCCGCCCGCCGCGCGGCCCGACTCGATCCCATCCAGGCCCTGGCCCGCCACTGACGCCCCATGGATTTTTTCGACCAGCTCCAGTTCATCACCACTTCCATCCGGGCCAAGCGGTTGCACTCCTTTCTCACCGGCCTGGGCATCGCGGTGGGCATCGCCGCGGTCATTCTGCTGACCTCCATGGGCGAGGGCTTGCAGCGGTTCGTGCTCGCCGAGTTCACCCAGTTCGGCACCAACCTGATCGCCATCAATCCGGGCAAGGTGACCACCATGGGCACTTCGCTGGGGGTGATCGGTTCGGAACGATTGCTCACCCTGGAGGATGCCGACGCCCTGCGCGGGCTGCCCGGCATCGAGGCTGCCGTACCCATGATCCAGGGCAACGCCGAGGTCAAGGCTGGCAACCGAACCCGGCGAATCACCCTCTACGGCGTTGGCCCGGAAATGGACCGGGCCTTTCGCATGCGGGTGCAGAGCGGCCGTTTCCTGCCGCCCGACGATGCCCGCACCGCCCGCGCCTTTGTCGTCCTGGGCCACAAGGTACGGCAGGAACTGTTCCCGGATCGCAATCCGCTTGGCGAACGGGTGCAGATCGGCAACCAGCCGGCGCGGGTGATCGGGGTGATGGAATCCAAGGGCCAGATCCTCGGCTTTGACATGGACGACACCCTCTACCTCCCGGCGGTGCGCGCCTTGGATCTGTTCAACCGTGACGGTCTGATGGAGATCGACATCCTCTACCGCGAGGGAGCCGAGGCCAGCGAGGTCGTGGCGGCGATCAAACGGCTGCTCCTGGCCCGCCATGGCCAAGAGGACTTCACCATCACCACCCAGCAGCAGATGCTCGACGTACTTGGCTCGGTGCTGGGCATGCTGACCGTGGCGGTCGGCGCCTTGGGCGGCATTTCGCTGTTGGTGGGCAGTGTCGGCATTTTCACCGTCATGACCATCGCCGTTCGCGAACGCACCGGCGAGATTGGCCTGCTGCGGGCCATCGGCGCCACCAAAGCCCAGATCCTGCTCTTCTTTCTCTTTGAGGGCACCCTGCTCTCCGCCCTGGGCGGCGCGGCCGGACTGGGGGCGGGCTTTGTCTGCGCCACCTTGATTCACTTTTTCGTGCCGCTCCTGCCGGTGCACACCCCCTGGACCTTCATCGTCCTCGCCGAACTGGTGGCCCTGGCCATCGGCATCCTCGCCTCGATCCTGCCCGCCCGTCAGGCGGCCCGGCTCAATCCCCTGGAGGCCTTGCGCTCGGAATAGCAGCCCCACATCGCCAAGCACTTTTTTCCTTTCCTTTTGGCGCCGATCTCTGCACAATGGCTCAGGAAACGGACCCGCAGCCATTGACCATCGCTGGCTGTCTCATCATCACCCATGGAGCAAAACATGTTACGAGATTTAGCCCTGGCCGCCAAGGCGGCCTGCAGCAAGGAAGATCAGGAAAGCCTGGTGCCGCTGGTACAGCAGTTGCGCGATCTGGGAGAAGTAGCCTTCAAACGGGGCCTGCTCGCCCTGGAAGGCGAACTGATGCAGATCAAGGACCCCTTTCTTAAACTGGGCATCCAGCTGATCGTCGACAAGACCGAGCCGGAAAACGTCCAGGACATTCTCGATTCGGACATTTATTACAACGAATCCAATGGTCGCGAACTGTTGAAAAAAATCATCATCCGCGAGGGGCTGCTCCGTATCCAGGCCGGTGACAACGCCCGCAACATCCTTATCTGCACCAAGATCTTTCTCGGCAAGGTCGAGCCGGGCGTGTGGTGAGGGAATAAAGAAGGGGTTAGGGAATCTTTCGTCAGGTTGGCGAAGCGGCCAAGTCCTGACCAGAGGAGAGATCGCAACCGCCGGTCGCAATGCACAACGACCCGCACCAGGAGGCCCGATGTCGGATTCAAACAACACGAAATTCATCGACCTGCCCCGTGAACAACAGCTGGCCGAAGTGCACAGCCGCTTCCAATATCGAGAAGGATCGGGCTGGTACACCGGCGAGGGCGTCTTTGCCGGCAGGGACGAGGCCGATGTCATCGCCGCCCTGATCGATCTTGAGGACGCGGAGATCAATGCCGTGGGCGACTGCATGACCGGTTATTGCCCTCTGCAGCCGAAATTGGAGGATTTCGTCCGCAAACCGTGACGGGGATGCGCTGCAAGGCGCGAAGGAGGCCGGTTCATCGCCTGACCTCCTATTCCTAGCAAGAAATCCTTGACGTTACAGAATAGCCGTTTGCTTATTGGCCAAGCTGGTCATAGGGCGAACAGCATGACACGACTTGGGCAGCATCGTATCCCGTGCACACGGAAGGGTGAGCGTCTTTTGACGACGTCTTCTTCAAGAGAAGGATCATTCAAAAATAAAAACAACCTATTAATTGCCTAACTAAGTTGCTTATCAATATTATTGTGTGGTCAATATTCTAAAAATTCGAACAGGCGAAGGGTGATCATGAAAAAACACAATACGGTTAACATGCTTCTCACGAGTTACCTCCTTTTCCTTTTTCCATGTTGTGTTGTCGCGAGTGAGCATAAACAAAACGAAACCAGGCATTTCGACCCTGTAACCAACGGAATTTTTAAGCAAACCTGCGGAGCATGCCATTTTGCTTATCAGCCAGGCCTGCTTCCTTCAGGGTCATGGGAAAAAATTCTTTCCAATCTGCCCTCTCATTTCGGTGAAGAAATCACTTTAGAGGAAAAATCAAAAAACCTTATCAATGAATATGTGCGAGCAAACTCTGCTGAATACTCATCGGCTAAAAGAGCAAAAAAAATCTTAAAAAGTCTAGCGGGCCAAACACCGTTACGGATTACAGAAATACCGTATATCCGTGAAAAACATCGCGAACTGGATGCAAACATTTTTAGTAAACCATCAATTGGTTCCCGTTCCAATTGCATAGCCTGTCATTCTGCCGCTGAGCAAGGCAACTACGATGATGATTTCGTGAAAATTCCAAACTAATTCTTTTGTTACGATTGTTCCCACGCTTTTGCGTGAGAATACAGCACTGGACGCTCCTGCGTTCCGTCCCGTTTGGTTGATCGACCGGGTAGGGTGCAGGGGAAGGGGTGATTTCAAGTCCAAACAGGAGCAACTGCTTTTCAACCGAGTTTACCATGGACAACACCCGATACATCATCGCAGGCAGTTGCATCGATGGCTGGAGTGGTACGGTGCGCAAAGAAATCGTGCTTGCGCTCAAGGACGGGCGCATCACGGCGATGGGCGAGCGCAGCGAATTGCCCCGTGATCCAGGGGCGACCGTCGATGACCTCTCCCATTGCACCATCGTGCCGCCGTTGATCGACTGCAGCGTTGCCCTGGCGCGGTCGCCCGCGATTGATCCGCGGCTACGGGCAGATATGGAGCAAGCCAACCCCGAACGGCAGGCCGCGTTGGTTAATCGGCACATCGGATATTGCCTGGCCCACGGTGTGCTGGGCGTGGTCGACAGTAACACCCCCGAGGCGTTGCTTGCCCGGTATCGCGGTACAACAGCGCCGGAACAGGCCCTGTCCATTTGCTCAGCCGGTTGTATCGGCATCGAGAAGGGCCAAGGTGCGACACCCAGGACGCTTGGCCCTCCTATCCACAGAATCGGATACTCCAACGATATCGAACAGACCGGAATTTCCGAACCGAACTTGGGCGGCGACGCACTGCGCCACCTGTTGGCACAATCCGGGAGTGGCAGGAAGGTGGTGGTCGCCAATGGGCCTCAGGCAGTGGCCGAGGCACTGGCCGCCGGCTGCGACGCCATCGAGCAAGGCTATCTGATGAGTGAGGAACATCTCAGGAAGATGGCCGACAACCAGGTGCTGTGGATACCCAGCGTATTGCGGGCAAAAAATGGCCTGGACAGCTCGGGTTCCGGCGGCGATGTCAGTTGTCGTTTTTCGTTGCGGTATGTCGCGCCGGGAAAAGCACAGCCTGGGGCGGAAGCCTCCTGGAAGGCGTTGCTCACCGATCAGCTCCGACTGTTGGGCCGGGCACGGGATCTGGGGGTGCCGACAGCCGTGGGTACCGGTGCCGGCAGTCCTGGCATCCTCCATGGCGAATCCGTGGTGGAAGAGATCAAACTGTTCATCAAGGCCGGCTATTCCCTGGCCGAGGCCATCGGCTGCGCCTCGGAACAAGGGGCTCGCTTCTTTGGCCTGGAGCAGATCGGCGCGCTGCGGGTCGGCGGCCCGGCCACCTTTCTGGTTACCCGGGGCACCCCTCACCAACTGCCGAGAAAACTGGCCTATCTGGAAGGAATCTACGTCGGCGGTGCCCCCAGCCCCATCTACCGAAAGAATCCGGTGAAGAAGGGACCAGATGCCCCCATCCTTTGATCGGCAAGATCAGGGAACATCGCGGGCATGGCCCGCTCCTACATCCCGTAGTGCATGTGGGTGGGGGAGGAGCGGGCCATGCCCGTGAAAAGCTTGATCTTCCTGCGTTCCCACACTCCAGCGTGGGAACGATCAAGTGACTTTGTCGGGAGTGCTCTCCCCCATCAGATATACGTCTGATATTCCGGTTCAAACATCAGGCCGCGGATATACTCGGCAAGGTCGTCGGGTTTGGGTTTGGCGGCCAGGCCTTCCCGGTAGGCCACCTCGGCCACGGCCACGGCCACGGCCAACGATACCTCGCGGATGCGCGGCAGGGGCGGATAGACCCGGCCATACTCGAGATCGGCATCCGACACCTCGCCGGCCACCACCTTGGCTGCCACCAGGAACATCTCGTCGGTCACCCGCACCGCGCCGCTGGCCATCACCCCCATGCCCACGCCGGGAAAGATGTAGACGTTGTTGCCCTGGGAAGGATACAACTTGCGACCCTTGATGACCACCGGATCAAAGGGGCTGCCGCTGGCAAAGATGGCGCGGCCTTCGGTCCAGGTGTAAGCCTCTTCGGCGGTACATTCCGATTTGGAGGTGGGGTTGGAGAGGGAAAAGACGATGGGCCGCTCGTTGATCCGGGCCATGGTCTCCAAAATCTCCGGGGTGAACCGCTTGGGCTGACCGGACACGCCGATGATCGCCTGCGGCTTGAGGGTTTCGACCGCAGTGTGGAAGTCGGCGATCGGCGGATGGTCGTGGGCATAGAGCAACTTGTGGCCGCTGAGATCGGTGCGGCTCTTGACGATCAGCCCCTTGGAATCGACGTACCAGCAGCAGCGGCGTGCTTCGTCCAGCGACAGTCCGGCATCGACCAGGGCCGACACCAGCAGCTCTCCTGCGCCGAGTCCAGCCTCGCCCGCGCCGAGAAAGAGGAATCGCTGTTCCTTGAGATCGCCGCCGGTGATGCGCAGGGCCGAGAAGATCCCGGCCACGGTGACGGCGGCCGTGCCCTGGATGTCGTCATTGAAGCAGCAGACCTGATCGCGGTACTGCTGCAACAACCTGAAGGCGTTGCGGTTGGCGAAGTCCTCGAACTGAATCATGCAGCCGGGGAAGACCTGCTGCACCGCCAGGATGAACTCCTCGAGCATCTCATCGTACAGTTCGCCACGGATGCGCGGATGCTGCAGGCCGATGTAGAGCGGGTCGTTGAGCAAGCGGGCATTGTCCGTGCCCATGTCGAGGGTGACCGGCAAACTGAGCGAGGGGTGGATGCCGGCGCAGACCGAGTAGAGGGCCAGCTTGCCCACTGGAATGCCCATGCCGTCGGCACCCAGGTCGCCGAGGCCGAGGATGCGCTCACCGTCGGTGACCACGATCACCTTGATGTCGTTGAACGGCCAGTTGCCGAGCAATTCCGCCACTCTGCCCTTGTCGCGGGCGGTGATATAGATGCCGCGCGGCCGACGGAAGATGTGGCCGAACTGGAGGCAGGCCTGGCCGACGGTGGGCGTGTAGACAATGGGCATCAGCTCCTCGATGTTGTCGAG
This sequence comes from Desulfobulbus propionicus DSM 2032, assembly GCF_000186885.1. GTDB lineage: Bacteria > Desulfobacterota > Desulfobulbia > Desulfobulbales > Desulfobulbaceae > Desulfobulbus > Desulfobulbus propionicus. Next base: position 2,284,160 of record NC_014972.1, read on the forward strand.
CAGCACCCGGTAGAACAGGGTCTTGTTGCGGTCCTGGAGGGCGATCAGATAGACGTAGCGCTCGATGTCGGTGGACTGTTTGCGCAGGTTTTCCAAAATGCGCTGCACCTGCTCGTCCAGGGTGTGCACCCGGGGCGGCAGCAAACCGGTCAGCCCCAGGGCCTCGCGCTCCTCCAGGGTAAAGGCCGAACCCTTGTTGAGGCTGGGGTCACGCAGCAGGGCAATGCCGGTGGGCAGGGCGGCCAGATGACTGCGGGCGCGCAAGCGGGCGCTGGCATCGCCGCCGGCGCTCTTCTTCAGCATGGACTGCAGGTTGATGTGACTCAAGAAGCGCGACAGGGTTTCGCCATCGACCAGGTCTTTCTCGAAGCGGATGATCATCTCATCCTTATCATGGATTATTTTATACATACCGCCACCTTGTTCAGTCCGTGGTCCGTGGCCACGCTGCCGTTGTTGCCCTCACCGCCCGGCAAAGAACTTTTGCCGTTTGGGTAGACGAAATTACCATTCGGGGAAGCATTACAACCGCTTGGTTGGCCTGTCAAGATTCTCGGGCCAGCGACGAAGGGGGAGACGACAGCCGCGCGGCAGGCCGGAGAAATCAAAACAGGGGACGCTGGACCCAGCGGCCGGACGCCGGCTTGCGCTCGGTGATCGTTTCGTTGCCGATAAGCGTGCCGACGAGCAGCGGCGAATGGGGATCATGGGCCGCCCGATTGTGGATGACCGCCTGTTGGCTGGTGTTGGCATAGCAGTAGCGGCAGCCGTGCGGGCAGGTGTTGTAGGCACCGATATCCACACTGGCGGCGCAGCCGCATGCCGGTCGCTGGCTGCTGTCTTTGCCTACCCGGAATCCCGGCTGCCCGATCAGCTCGGCCACTAGGCGACCGTCGATACACCGGGCCGCCTCGAAGCCGCACTGCTCCTGGAGCAGGGAGTCGCAGCAGGCATACAGCCTGATCGCATGACGCTTGGCCAGGGCGGCAAGCCGGGTGGCAAACCGGGTCGCTTCCTCGGGGGCAGGCGGCAGCAGATCGATTCCCCGCAGGTTGCGCCTGCATTTGGCATAGAGGCTGAGAAAGCTGACGATGCAGCAGCGGGTGTGGCCGCGCAGGTGCCGCGCCAGCTGATCAAAGGCCTGCAGATAGTGCTCAGGGGTCAGGGTCGCGGTGAAGACAATCGGGTCAAAACGCCACAGCACCCGGTCCGGGCCGATACGGTCGGCCAGGCGACGGAACGTAGCGATCAGACTGGCCTGATCGGGAACCCGCGGTTCCAACTGGAGACCACAGCCGGTGAGGGTAAAGTGGAAGTAATACGGGTAGCCGAGCCGGTCGATTTCATCCAGCCGACCGAGCAGCGGCGCCGGATTCTTGGTCCAAAACACTAGGCAATTCACCAGACGCGGATCGAGGAGAACCCGCGAAACCTGCCGGGGATTGAAGGGATTGCGGGCCAGTGCGACGCCCGCGTGCAGCCGGTTGAGCAGCCAGTCGCCGTAAAAGGCAGGGATATCGGTCCGCCGGCTGACGCTGACAATCATGGCCGCGCAGGGCCGGAAGGCGCGCTGCCCCTTCGCGGCGCAACGTGCCCGTGGCGGACGAAGGCGGTCTGGTTAGAGGTTGTGCACTTCAAGATAGACCAGGGTCTGGTTGAGCAACTGGTAGGCAATCTCGCCAAAGGTGATGGGGCCGACAAAGGGATCGGTTCGGTATCCCTGCAACCCGGAGTAGAGATAGTTGAGAATGCAGTTGCAGGAAAAGACAATGGTGCGGCCGCCGGGGTTGAGCGTGCGCAGCTGCCTGTTGAAGGTGGCTTCATAGTCGGCGACCGCCCTGGCGTGCCTGTAGTGGATGCCGGCAAACACTGGCGCATAAAATTCGACCTTGCCGTCGGGCTCGACGTTTTGAAAGCTGGTATTGATCAAGGCGCCGTAATAATCGGCCACCAACGGCAGTTTGGTGTCGAGTTCGTTGCGAAGGATATACTGAGCGAAATTTTCCCTGACCCCATTGACCAGTACATCGGTGCAGGAAAAGCCATCGTTGGGAAAGATAAAGGTGTCCCCTTCCCCCTGCTCAAAGATATTGAGGATACCCACGTCCACGGTTTTATCGGCAGGCAGGGTCACATGCATGACCACCGCCTCCTGCGCATGGGCCGTGCCCGAGAGGCCGTTGAACACCTTGGGCGTTGCCGTGCCCATCTCAACGAGATGCACGCCCGCCACCCAGCCGACCAACGGCCGGCTGCCAAAATCCTGGTAATGGGGGGCGTTGAGGGCAAACGACGCGTGCACGGAGCTGGCTGCCGGCAGAATAATGAAGCTGAAGTCGCGTCCTTCGTTTTGGGTATAGATCGTGCCGAGCCGGTGCCGGTCATACACTTCGATGGCCGCCGACGCTGCGACCGGGGTCAGGTCGGTGACGAACAGCTGCTCACGGGAAACGATCCCACCCTGATCCGAGGTGATGAAATAGGGGATCGTACCACCGATCCATCGCCCCTTGGGTAACTGGCGCATCAGCTGCTCCTCGCCGGCGAGCAGCAGGGTCCGTCCTGCGGTGATCAGCGGTTCGACCTCGGCGACAGTGAACATATTCTGATGCATGGCGGCTCCTACCCGAAAATGGTTTGAATGTCTTCCTGCACGGACGGACTGGTTGCATTCTTTGCATAGATGGCATGCAATTGCTCCACCGCATGCTCGATATTATCCGGAGTAGGCGCCGTGCCGACCGACCGCATCAGCCGGCCAAGGAGAATTTTGGCGCCAAGCGATTTGAGGACGAATCGTTTCCGGCCGGTGACAATGTCGGCCCAAAGCGGATTGTTTTTCGGGGGAACAGGAATACGCATCGTCGATGGCCTCCAGAGCACGATCCAAGGGACCCAGATTACTCCATCACGCTTCGCGGTCAGGCATAACACACCTTATATGGAACACGAATGTACATGGTATTGCCCCTTGGCACAAGATGAAGAAAAAAAGGATGTCACCGGTGACCCGAAACGCTATGAAGTACCTGCCAGATATGGCACTTTCTTGATAGGATGCAATTGCAGCAAAAGAAGAGTCAATATGCCCCGTACTCGATGAGAATATGGGTCAAAAGAACTCGAACTGATTTTCTTTCTTGGTTGGTTTTTGGTATCATTGCTTCTGACAGAGTTTTTTCCCTTTGTTATATATTGGGAAAAAAGAGTCATTTATACCCAACGGTTTCTGTTCGCCGTGCCGTCCGCCCCTCCGACAAAAGGTTATCGGCATGAAAAATGCATTGGATTCCGCAGGTTGCGAGGAACGATGTAAGAACCGTCCACGCTCCCACTGCTTTCCGGGGAAATCAGTGGTCCCTGAAACCCAAGCCAACCCACGCCCCGACAACAGCCGCCTCAGCAATGGGCTGGGATTCGCCTCACTTTTCAACATCATCGATCGCGCGTATTCACGCGGAACTGGATTCATGGATATCACCAAATTTGCCATCCCCGAAATCATCTTTGGCCGGGGAAGTCTCAACTATGCCGGACAATGTGCCTTGCGCCTCGGCGCCAAAAAAGTGTTCCTGGTCAGCGACGAAGGGATCGAGGAGGTCGGATGGCTGCAACGCCTGATGGACGTTCTGGAAAAGGAGGGCATCAAGTGGGTGTACTACCCCGGCGTGACCTCGAATCCGCGTGACTTTCAGGTGGAGCAGGGAGCGCAGCTCTATTCCAAGAACGGCACCGATGTGATCATCGCCATTGGCGGCGGTAGCGCCATGGACACGGCCAAGGGCATTGCCATCATCGCCAGCAACGGCGGCCGGATACGGGATTACGAGGGCGCCAACCGGGTGCAGCGGCCGCTGCCGCCGATGATGCTGATCACCACCACGGCCGGCAGCGGCTCGGATATCAGCCAGTTCTGCATCATCACCGACATGAAGCGCGGGGTCAAAATGTCCATCATCACCCGGACTCTGGTGCCCAACATCTCCATTGTCGATCCGCTGATCCTGCGCACCAAGACCGAATCGCTGATCATCCAGTCGGCGGTCGATGCGCTGGCCCACGCCATCGAGGCCTACATGTCGCGCATTGCCTCGCCGTTCACCGAAATTCACTCGCTTCGGGCCATTGACCTGATCCTGGCCAACCTGCAACGCGCGGTGGCCACTCGTTCGCTCGATTCCCTGGAGCAGCTGAGCATTGCCTCGGTGTCCGCTTCCATGGCCTTTTCCAATGCCGGACTCGGCGCCGAACACGCCCTGGCCCACGCCCTGGGCGGCCATTTCGACATGCGCCACGGCATTGTCCATCCGATCCTGCTGACCAGTGTCATGCGCTTCAACATGGGCATCAACCCCCAGCGCATGGCCGATATCGGCCGATTGATCCTCAAGCGCCAGGTCGGATCGGATGAGGATACCGCCTTGGCCGGCATTGAGAAACTCGAGGAATTTTTTGCCTCGTTCGACGTTGCCCTGCGGCTGAGCCAATTGATTCCGGAAAGTGAACGGCATCATCTTGAACCGCTGTGTAAGATGGCGGTCCATGATGCCTGCAACCTGACCAACCCCCGGCCTGCCACCTGGGAAGAATTTTACCGAATCTGCGAGGAGGTGTGGTGATGCCCCACTACACCACCCTTGAGGACCTGGTCGGCATCGAGCACTGCAAGCTCGGTTTTTACCAGGAATTGCAGCAAAAGGTCGAGCAGCTCAAGGGCTCCAATCTGGAATTGGAGAAAAAACGAAAAGAAATTCAGGCGTTGCTTGACGGTATTACCGATTTGATGGTGGTTTTGGCCGAAGACCTCAGCATTCAGCGGGTCAATCATGTGTTCACCGATTGGTTTCCCGGCATCGACCCCATCGGTCGCTTCTGCTACGAGATCTTTCGCGGCCAGCAAGGCCGGTGCGAGGACTGTCCGGCCTTGCACGCCCTGGACCGCGATGAAATCGTCAAGGATCTGTGCATCTACAAGGTCAACGACGATTTCAAGCATTACGAAATCATCGCCTCGCCGCTGAAAACCAGCCTCACCGGCGAACGTCAGGTGCTGCTGTTCAAGCGGGATGTGACCCTGGAAAAAGAATTCCAGGCCCAGTTTTATCAGGCGGAAAAAATGGCCACCGTGGGAGCACTGGCCGCCGGCGTGGCCCACGAGATCAACAATCCCCTGACCGCCATCAACGGTTTTGCCCAAGGACTCAAACGTAGAATCAGCCGCTTGCAGGGCAAGATCGACGACGACCTGTTCTGCGATTTCAAGGAATACACCGAAACCATCATCAAGGAATGCTTACGCTGTCGCGACATTGTCCAAACCCTGCTGACCTTCAGCCGGCCCACGGCTTCCAGTCGCGGCCATGTGAATATCAACCAATGCGTCACCGATACCCTGTTCATTCTCAAGCATCACTTCAAGGAGCAACACGACCTGACGGTCAAGACCGAGTTGCAGGAAGACCTGCCGGCGATCCTTGGTGACGAATCCCAACTCAAGCAGGTGATCATCAACCTGCTGACCAACGCCCTGGATGCCACCAGCAACGGCGGCCTCATTCAGATCAAAACCTATAGCGACGAGACCGCCGGGGTGACGCTGGTGATTGAAGATTCCGGCTGCGGCATCCCCCTGGAACTCCAGGACAAACTGTTTGAGCCGTTTTTCACCACCAAACCGGTGGGCAAGGGCATCGGCATCGGACTCTCCACCTGTTATTCCATTGTCAAAAATCATAACGGCGAAATCAATGTCACCAGTGTCGTGGGCACCGGGTCGGCATTTCGGGTTTCTCTTCCAGGTATCAACGAAGAATGGACAAAGAAAGATACTCCATCCTGGTAGTCGACGACGAAGAGTCGATCAGACGGCTGCTGCAGAAGGAATTGGCCAACAGCCGCCGCGAGATCCTGACCGCGGCCGATGGTGCCGAGGCCCTGGCCATGATCCGCAACCACTGGTTTGACGTCATCATCATGGACCTATGGCTGCCCGATGTGTCCGATTTGGAGCTGTTGATCAAGATTCGGGAATCGATCCCCCACATCGAGGTGATCATGATCACCGGTCACGGCGATGTCGATATCGCGGTGGAGGCGATGAAACTCGGGGCCTGCGATTTCATTCGCAAGCCGTTCAACCTCGACCGGCTCGATTTGATTGTGGAAAAGGCCCATCAGCGGGTTTTGCTGTCGCGGGAAAACGCTATGCTCCGCCACAGCACCGGCCAGGCACAGAATCAGGTGCGGTTCATCGGCAATTCCCAGGCCATCCGCGACATCCAGTTTCTGATCGACAAGGTCGCCCCGGCCAAGATTCCGGTACTGATCACCGGTGAATCGGGTGCCGGCAAGGATGTGGTCGCCCGGCTGATCCACCAGCGGTCCCCCTTGGCCGCCAATCCGATGATCGTCAAGAACTGCGCCACCCTGCAAAAGGAGCTGGCGCGCAGCGAGCTTTTCGGCCACATCAAGGGGTCGTTCACCGGAGCCAACGAATCGCGGGAGGGGTTGCTCTCCTTTGCCCACGACAGCACCCTGTTTCTCGATGAAATCGGCGAACTGCCGCTGGAAGTCCAGGCCTCGCTCCTGCGGGTCCTGGAAACCGGCACCTACCGCCGGGTGGGGGAAAAGGAGGAACGCAAAGTCAACATCCGTTTTCTGTTCGCCACCAACCGCCATCTGGCAGACGAGGTGGAAAAGGAACGGTTCAACGAGGCCTTCTACCACCGCATCAACGCCTTCAGCATCGAGATCCCCTCGCTCAGGCATCGCAAGGAAGATCTGCCGCTGCTGGTCGACTATTTCCTGACCACCCTCAGCCCGGACAACACCACCTACCATATCGTTGAACGGGCCAAGGCCTGCATTCTGCGTTACAACTGGCCGGGGAACATCAGGGAACTGCGCAACGTGATCGAACGGTCGATCATTCTCGCGGAAAATGGGATTATCACCGAACGCTGTCTGCCACGCGAACTGGTGGAATCTTCGGAAAGCAGCGGCGCCGCTCTGACCCTGGAGTCGGTGGAGCGGGAGCACATCCTCAAAATGCTCGATTTCTACGGCGGCAACCGGCAAAAAACCGCCGACACCCTGGGCATCAGTCGCAAAACGCTCTATCGCAAGCTGACCCAGTACGCCATCGAGTAACGACAGGATGGCCGGAGAGGAAAACGGGCGGCCGCCGCCGAGAGCGGATCAAGCGGTTTTCACGGCCGCACCAGCGCCCTGAAAAGGAAATCATTGCCCAGCGGCTGGAGCGCCACATCCGCCAACCTGGGGGCCTGATCGCGCCTTGCAAGACTATAGCCGCTGACAAGTGGCGTTCCCTGATCGCCGACGATGAAGGGGGCATAAAAGAGCAGGAGCTCGTCAACCAGCCGCTGGCCATACATGGCGCCGTGGATGCCGGCACCGCCCTCGACCAGCACGGAGGTCAGGTTCCGCGCCCCGAGCAAGCGAAGCATGGCGGGCAAATCCACTCGGCCATCCGCGCCAAGCGCCAGGCGAAGCACCCGCGCGCCAGCACGGACCAACTGTTCCTCGCGGTCGCTGGATGCCTCGGAGCCGCACACCACCCAGGTTTCCGCCGTTGACCGTTGGTGCAACATCCTGGCCTGAGGGGGCAGCCGCAAACAGGAATCGAGCACGACGCGCACAGGATCACGGGTATCGGCTACACCTTCCAGCCGGGTGGTCAGGCTGGGGTCATCGATGATCGCTGTTTCCACCCCAATTAAAATCGCATCGGTCTGATTGCGCAGTCGATGCACAAACCGCCACGATTCCTCGCCGGTCAGCGCCGCGCCTTGTCTGGATCGGAAGGTGATCTTGCCGTCGAGGCTTAATCCGGCCTTCATCATCACCCACGGCAAACCAGTGGTGCTGTGCTTGATGAAAGGATAATTCAACGCCCGGCAGGGCTGCTCAAGCACTCCGCTCACGACCTCAAGGCCGCGCTGCCGCAGATAGGCGGCCCCCCCACCAGCCACCCGGGGGTTGGGATCAGCCATGCCGATGACTACCATGGCTATACCGGCAGCGAGAATGGCCTCGGTGCAGGGGGGAGTACGACCAGTGTGATTACAGGGCTCCAGGGTGACATAGATGGTTGCGCCTCTCGCTTGGGGACCAGCATCGGCAAGGGCATGGACTTCGGCGTGCGGCGTGCCGGCTCGATGATGATACCCCCGGCCGACCACTTTCCCGTCCTTGACCACCACCGCTCCTACCGCCGGATTGGGTGAGGTGCGGCCCAGGCCCTTCCGCGCCTCGGCCAGGGCCAGTTCCATGTACCACTCATGCCCATGCGCCATTGCCATGTCCCCTCAGTGTTTTCCCCGCTCGCCGAGAAACAGTTTCAGTTCGTCCATGAATTCGTTGACATCCTTGAACTGACGATAGACCGAGGCAAAACGCACATAGGCTACCTCGTCCAAGGCGGGCAGCGCCTCCATCACCCACTCGCCGATCTGGCTGGTGGGAATTTCCTTGCCACCGTAATCCTGCAACTTTTGTTCGATATTGTCGACAAAGGCGTCGATATCGGTCATGCTGACCGCCAGCTTCTCGCAGGCCTTCTCCAATCCGGCGACGATTTTTCCCCGATCCCATGGCTCGCGTCGCCCGTCTTTTTTGATCAGCATCGGCAGCATCAACTCAATCCGCTCGTAGGTGGTGAAACGGCGCTGGCAGGCATCGCATTCCCGGCGGCGGCGGGTGATGGTTTTATCCTTACTGATGCGGGAATCAATGACCCGACTGTCCAAATGACCGCAATACGGACACTTCATGGTACCCCCACTCTGGATGATGGCAAAAGGCGGAGAATCGGCTGCAAAAAAAAACCGGCAGCCTTGTATTCAAGCCTACCGGTTTGTCGAGAACATGCTGACAGAGGAATGCTCACCCCATCATGGTGATCCTTCTCAGGTGACGGCCTCCGGCGAATTCGGTCTCGAGCCAAACCTTGACAATGTCCAGGGCAATGGAACGACCCAAGACCCTGGCCCCCAAACAGAGGACGTTGGCATCGTTGTGTTCACGGCTGAGTCTCGCGGTGACCGCCTCGTGACAGAGTGCAGCCCGGATATGGCGATGCCGGTTGGCGGCGATCGACATACCAATTCCCGTACCGCAAATGAGAATGCCACGGGTGGAGGTTCCTTCCTTGATCGCCGCGCACACTTTGTCGGCAAAAACGGGATAATCCACCGATTCAGGCGAAAAGCAGCCGACATCATTGACCGTGTGGCCGGCTTGTTCAAGCAACGAGACAATCTCCTGCTTCAACTCCAATCCGCCATGATCACATCCCAGGACAATATTCATCAGCTGCCTCCTGTTCGCCGTTGTTAAGCGTAACGCCGAAAGATGACCACGCCGTTGGTACCGCCAAAGCCAAAAGAGTTGGACATGGCGGTTTCAAAGCGGGTTTCCCGTGCCGTCAATGGCACATAATCGAGATCGCAGTCCGGATCAGGATTGTGCAGGTTGGCGGTCGGGGGAATGATGCCATGGTGCAGGGCGAGGACGGTGAAAGCCGCCTCGATACCGCCCGCCGCCCCCAGCATGTGGCCGGTCATTGACTTGGTGGAACTGACCGCCAGTTGATGGGCATGGGCTCCAAAAACGGTTTTGATGGCCAGGGTCTCGCACTTGTCGTTGAGCGGAGTGGAGGTCCCATGGGCGTTGATATAGTCGATGTCTTCGGGGTTCAGGCGGGCATCCCGCAGGGCAGCTGCCATGCACCGAGCCGCTCCCTCGCCATTTTCAGGCGGAGCGGCGATGTGATAGGCATCACTGCTCTGGCCATAGCCGATGATCTCGGCATAGATGGTCGCGCCCCGTCGTTTGGCGGCTTCCAGCTCCTCAAACACCATCATCCCCGCGCCTTCGGAGATGACAAAGCCATCGCGGTCCCGGTCAAAAGGCCGCGAAGCGGTGGTCGGATCGTCGTTGCGGGTCGACAGGGCCTTCATGGCACTGAATCCGCCAACGGCAAGGGGGCAGATGACCGATTCCGTCCCGCCGGTGATGGCCACGTCGCAATCGCCATAGGCAATGTGACGGAAGGCCTCGCCGACCGCATGGGTGCCGGCGGCACAAGCGGTGGTTTGGGTCAGATTGGGCCCCTTGCAGCCGATGCGCATGGAAATATGCCCGGAAGGCATATTGGGAATGACCCTGGGAATAAAGAACGGAGTGATCTTGCGTGGCCCCTTGTTCATCATAACCCCGTGGTATTCCTCGATGGTGGGCAGACCGCCCATACCGCAGCCAGTAATCACCCCGACCCGATCGACATTTTCCTCGTTGATCGACAGGCCGCTGTTTTTCCAGGCAATGTCCGCAGCAGCCACCGCATATTGCACAAAGGCATCGAGATTTTTTGCCTGTTTTTTTTCAAACCACACCTCAGGATCAAAATCCTTGACCTCGGCGGCTATCTGCGAGGCCTGATCAGAGGCATCGAAGCGGGTGATCGGTCCGATCCCGCTCTGCCCGTTGATCAGCGCGTTCCACGTCTGCTCGGTACCGATACCGAGCGGCGTGATCAAGCCAATTCCTGTTACAACGACCCGTCGTTTCACGCTCTCCCGCTCCGTATCAGCCTTGAATCTTGGCCACGAAATCGATGGCATTCTGCACGGTGACGATCTTCTCGGCCTCTTCGTCGGGGATTTCAACGTCGAATTCCTCTTCCATGGCCATGATCAGTTCGACCAGATCCAGGGAATCGGCTCCGAGGTCATCGACAAAGGATGCGCCCGGAACAACTTTGTCACGATCAACACTGAGTTGCTCGACGATGATATCAATCATTTTATCTTCAACGGCCATTGTTATTCTCCTCAAAATTGTCTTGTTGTTGTTTTGTTAAAAACGATGCTCGAATATGTAGATACTCGGGCATTCCTTGTCAATGTCCCATATACATTCCGCCATTGACATGCAGGGTCTGACCAGTAATGTAGTTACTGTCAGGCGAGGCCAGAAAGCCCACCGAGGCGGCAACATCCTCCGGCGTTCCCAAGGTTCCCATGGGAATCTGGGCCTTGAGCGCTTCCTGAACATCTTCGGTGAGGCCATCGGTCATGTCGGTGACGATATATCCGGGAGCCACGCAATTGACGGTGATGTTCCGCCCCGCCAACTCCCTCGCCATGGATTTGGTCAGTCCCGCCAGGCCAGCCTTGGCCGCGCCGTAGTTGACCTGCCCGCTGTTGCCGACAAATCCGACCACCGACGACACATTGATGATTCGTCCCCACCGTTTTTTCATCATGGCGCGCATCACTGCCTTACTGCAGAGAAACGCCCCTTTCAGATTGGTATCCAACACGCTGTCCCAGTCGTCTTCCTTCATGCGTGCCATCAAGCCATCGCGGGTAATGCCCGCATTGTTGACCAGGATATCGATCTGGCCATGTGTCGCGATAATTTCCTTGATTTGTTCCTGAACCGCTTGCGCATCGGCCACATCAAATCGGACGGTAAAGCCCTTGCCGCCCACGGCCTCGACCTGCCGGAGGGTTTCTTCGGCCGCCGCCGGATTCGCAACGTAATTGATGCCGACCGTGGCCCCCATGGCGGCGAGTTTCAGGCAAATGGCTCGACCGATCCCGCGGCTGCCGCCGGTCACGAGGGCAATCATCTTTTCCAGTATCATTTCTTCATCTCCTGCAACCGCTGAATCAAACGCGGCACCACTTCATACAGATCACCGACCACCCCATAGGTGGCTATATCAAAAATGGGTGCACTCTTGTCTTTGTTGATCGCCACCACGATCTCTGCCGATTGCATGCCCACGGCGTGCTGCACAGCCCCGGAAATACCGCAGGCAATGTAGAGCTTGGGGCTGACCGTCTTACCAGTCTGCCCCACTTGATGGGGATAGGGGATCCAACCAGCATCCACCGCGGCCCTGGAAGCGGCGACGGCGCCTCCCAGTTCGTTCGCCAGTTCACGGATCAGGGCAAAGCCCTTGGCCGAATCGAGTCCGCGTCCGCCAGCCACCAGCGCTTCGACCTCCTGAATATTGACCTGATCATCGGTGTTGATCACTGTCTCGAGCACTTCAATCTTCGACTGGAGTAACCGCTCGGGAATTTGCATCACGACCACCTCCCCGCGACGCGTTGGGTCGGGCTCGGCAGGTGCCATCACCTTGGGCCGCACCGTGGCCATCTGTGGCCGAGTGTGGGGGCACTCAATGGTTGCCATGATATTGCCGCCAAAGGAGGGCCGGGTCTGCAGCAACATGCCGTCGGATTCCCTGATTTCCAGCCGAGTGCAATCGGCGGTGAGTCCCGCATCGATGGCGTTCGCCACATAGGGGATGACTGAACGGCCGATGGCGGTCGCTCCGGCGAGCACCACTTCGGGCTTTTGCTCCCGGATCACCTGCTCCAGAATACCGGCGTAAACATCTTCGCGAAACTGTTCCAACAGCGGATGTTCGGCAAGAAACACCCGGTCTGCGCCGGCAGCTATCAGATCCTGGGCCAGCGAGGCGACCGCGCCTCCGGGAAGCACGGCACTAAGCGTGGTTCCGCGCTGCTCGGCAAGTTTCCGGCCAATGCCGAGCAACTCATAGCTGACCTGCGCCACTTTGCCATGACGATATTCAGCAAACACCAAAATGCCCGAATAGTCGTTGATGTCGGCCCGAACCCGCTTCTCCGCAGTTTCAATCCTCAATGCCCCGACCGGACAGTTTTCAACACAAGCCCCGCACAGTGTGCAGGATTCATTGACCACGGCACAGTCGACCTCGACGCTGATCGCTCCAAAGGCGCAACTTGTTTCACAGATGCCGCAGGCAGTGCATTTCTCGCTATCGATAATCAGCATGGGAACAATCCGGTTGAAATCACGGGGTGAAAGACGATCACAGATGCGCCTTGAGGCACGCGACCAGTTGGTCGACCTGCTCTTCAACGCTTCCTGTAAAAATTTTGCGATTGCCCTTGGGCTCCGGCGCGAACACCCGGACCACCTGCGTCGGGGAACCGGCCAGACCGATGCACTGCGGGTCAGCACCGATATCTGAGGCGGAAAAGCACTTGATTGCCGCTTTTTTCGCTTTCATCTTCCCTTTCAGCGAAGCCACACGCGGCTGGTTGATATCCTTGACCACGGTCATCAGGGCCGGCAGAGGCAGGCGGACGACATCAAACCCATCGTCCATCATCCGTTCCACTTCGATAACCCCATCGCCAACCGTACGCGTCTTCTGAATACAGGTAGCGTACGGCACCTGAAGTCGGTGGGCCAGTCCCGGCCCCACCTGGGCGGTATCGCCGTCGATCGCCTGCTTGCCGCAGAGAACGAGATCAAAGGGGCCGATAGCCTCTATGGCCTTGGCCAAGGTGTAAGAGGTCGCCCACGTATCGGCCCCGGCAAAGGCACGGTCTGAAACCAGCACTCCTTCATCGGCTCCACAGGCGATGGCCTCACGCAACACCGCCTCGGCCTGCGGTGGCCCCATGGTCAAAACGGTTACGGCGCCTCCCAGCTGCTCCTTGATGGCCACCGCCTCTTCCAGGGCATGGCGATCATAAGGGTTCATGATCGACTCCACTCCCTCCCGGGCCAGGGTGTTGGTTTTCGGATCGAGACGAACGTCCTTGGCGTCCGGAACCTGTTTGACACAGACGATAATCTTCATGCGTTGTCCTGCTCTCAGGCGTATTCCTTGTTCAATTCCTGGCCAACGACATTGCGCTGAATCTGGTTGGTGCCTTCATAAATTTGAAGGATCTTGGCATCGCGCATCATCTTCTCCACCGGATACTCTTTCATGTAGCCGTATCCACCCAACACCTGAACCGCATCGGTGGTGACTTTCATGGCCATATCGGTGGCAAAGACCTTGCACATGGACGAGACCTTGGACATATCCTTGGGATGCTTGTCGATGTGCTTTGCCGCCGCGTAAACCAACGATCGGGCTGCCTCCAGCTGGATGGCCATGTCGGCCAGGATGTGTTGCACGGCCTGAAAGGATATGATCGGTTTGGCGAACTGAACGCGTTGCTTGGCATAGGTGACCGCTTCATCAAGCGCTGCCTGGGCAAGGCCGACACCTAGGGAGGCGATCCCTGGCCGCGACATGTCCAGGGTCTTCATCACGGTGATGAACCCGGTTCCCCGCTTGCCTACCAGTCGATCCTTGGGAATACGGCAATCCTTGAGAATCAATTCCCGGGTGGCCGAGGCCCGGATGCCCATCTTGTCTTCCTTCTTGCCATAGGAAAATCCCGGATCCCCGTCCTCGACCACGAAAATGGAGGCTCCGCGCGCGCCCTTGTTGGGGTCGGTCAAGGCAACAATGGTGTAGATCTGTGATTCGCCGCCATTGGTGATCCATTGTTTGGTCCCGTTCAGCACCCACTCATCGCCATCCAAAACCGCGGTGGTGCGGATGCCGGAGGCATCACTGCCGGCATTGGCCTCGGTCAGACCAAAGGCGGCCCAGCGGGATCCGCTGGCGATATCGGGCATGTATTTCTGTTTCTGCTCTTCACTGCCGGCAATCAGCACCGGAAAGATGCCCAAAGCGCTGGCGGCAAAGCTGGTGGCCACACCAACGCATCCCCGGGCCAATTCTTCCAGGGCCAGGACAACCTCAAAACAACCGCCGCCAAACCCGCCATATTCCTCGGGAACAAATATGCTGAACAGATCCGCCTTGGCGATATCCTTTAATATTTCGCGGGGAAACTGGTTTTTTTCATCAAGTTCGGCCCGAACCGGAATAATCTTTTCATTGGTGATTTCCCGGGCGGTATCAACGATCATCTGCTGCTGTTCAGTGAGAAAATAATCCACAAAGACTCTCCTTGGTGTCTTACCAACGCATGAGCAGCGAACCCCAGGTGAGGCCGCCGCCAAAGGTACATAACAACACAATGTCTCCCCGCCTCAGCCGTCCTTCACGGTGCGCTTCGTCCAGCGCGATCGGGATGCTGGCGGCCGAGGTATTGCCGTACTTGCTTAAATTGATGAACACCTTCTCCTCCGCGATGCCCAATCGGTCACGCAAATTGGTCAGGATGCGGATATTGGCCTGATGGGGAATCATGAGGTTGACGTCGTCGATGGTGAGGTCATGCTTACGCAACAGACTGGTAACGGCATCCTCCATCATCCGAACAGCATGTTTGAAGATGTCGCTGCCGCTCATACGGATATGAGGCCCGTGCCATATGTCCGGCCGCAGATCCGGATTAAGGCTTTCCGGGCTGTCCATGCACAACAGGTTCCACAATTTGCCATCTGAATGCAAACTGCTGCCAAAAACTCCTCGACCGTCATGCGAGCCAGAAAGGACCACCGCTCCCGCTCCGTCCCCAAAAAGAACACAGGTGTTGCGATCTTCCCAGTCCACCCGAGCGGACAGTGTTTCCGCACCGATCAGCAGGATTTTCATTTCCGGCCGATTCTGAATGTAATTGCTCGCCAGATCCAGACCATAGGTAAAACCGGCACAGGCGGCGTTGATGTCGTAGGCAAAGGCATTCACCGCCCCCAATTCCGCCTGCACGAAACAGGCAGTGGACGGCATGATCATGTGCGGCGAAACGGTCGCGACAATAATCAGATCGAGCTCTTCGGCATCGATCCCGGTCACAGCGAGCGCCCGTCGTCCCGCCTTGGCGGCCAGCTGATAATTTTGTTCATTCTTTCCAGCAATATGCCGGTTTCGAATACCGGTCCTGGTCGTAATCCATTCATCGGAAGTATCCACCATCCGCTCAAGCTCGGCATTGGTGAGTTTCCGTTCGGGAAGACAGGAACCGGTTCCCAAGATAACTGCTCTATTCATGAAAAACCTGCTTTCAGGCGGCGAATTCGCCAAGGGCTTCAACGATCGCGTCGTTGATGCGATTGTGGACCATGCTGGCGGCGACTTCAATCGCATTGCGGATGGCCACGGCATTGGAGGCGCCGTGACAGATGATGCCGGTGCCGTCTATACCGAGCAGTGGCGCGCCGCCATATTCCGCGTAGTCCACCTGTTTTTTAAATCCAGCGAAAGCCTCGCGGATAAGGAGATACCCAAGTTTGGCACGCCAAGTTTTCATGATTTCCCGCTTCAGCATCTGCATGGCCGCCTCGGCCAGGCCCTCGCTGATCTTCAGCGAAATATTGCCGACGAACCCATCACATACCACCACATCGACATCGCCGCGATACACGTCGCGTCCCTCGACATTGCCGATGAAGTGCAAGGGGCTTTTTTTGAGCAATTCATGAGTTTCCTTGACCAGCGCATTCCCTTTTCCGGTTTCCTCGCCATTACTGAGCAACCCGACCCGTGGCCGTTCATGCTTGAGCAGCAACCGAGAGCAGGATGAGGCCATGACAGCAAATTGATACAAATGCTGCGGTCGACAGTCAACATTCGCACCGATGTCCATCAGCATCACCGGTTTTTTCAATGTCGGGAAGAAACTGGCAATGCCCGGCCTGGATACACCGGGAAGCCGCCCCAGCTTTCGTACGGCCGCCGCCATGGTCGCGCCGGAATTGCCGGCGGAAACAAGCGCGTCCGCCTCGCCGTTCTTTACCAGATCGAAACCGACCATAATGGTCGCCTCTTTCTTCTTGCGCACGGCATCAACCGGGGAATCATCCATGGTGATCACCTCGGCGGCGTGATGGACACTGATTCGATCCAGTGCATCGCCTTGGCCGCGGGCATGTTCAGCGAGTTGTTGTTCCAAAAGATGTTGGGGGCCAACCAAGACGACGCGGAGATCTTTCCTGCCGCCAACGGCGGCGAGTGCCCCTTGAATCGCCATCTCTGACCCCCGGTCGCCACCCATGGCGTCAAGGGCTATTCTCACCACAGTGCCTATTAGCTTATCTCTTCCTCAAGACGGATCACACTCCGCCCCTTGTACATGCCACAACCGCCGCATAACTGATGACGCATCTTCGCTTCGCCACACTCGGGGCATTGCCCGACGCTGGGTTTAGTCAACGCATCGTGCGCCCGGCGCATTCTTGTTCGCGAATGGGAATGTCTACGTTTCGGTAAAGCCATAATGTCCTCCATTGCGTCCACAAACATTGAACGGTGCCGAATCGCCCATTCTGTCGTCTTTGGACAACTTATTGATAAAATTTATTTTTTCAACCGAGCAAGTCCCGCAAAAGGAGACCGATTATCCTCGGCGGCACAGCTGCAGTGCATCCCATTCAGGTTAGCGCCGCAACGCGGGCAAAGCCCCTTACAGGTTTCGGCGCAGAGATTTTTCATCGGGAGCGCCAGATATATCTGCTGTCGAAACACATCGTCAAGGTCAATGACAGGTTCTTCAAGCACCTCGATGTCTAAATCTGTTGTTGTACATTCGACTTCCTTCAAACGCCACGAGGCTTCGCTCTCTACCTCGAACAGCAACTGGAAATCGGTATCCACCTGCACATCGTAATCTCCAAGGCAGCGATCGCATACCAATGTCACCACGGCTTGAAGATACCCCTGCATGCCAACCTTTGCTTCGCCTTCGCGACGCAGTTCGCAATGGGCCTGCAGAGGTCCCTTGATGGCAAAATCCCGCTGCGCGACAAGACTTTCTATGACTGTCAACTCGAAACGACTGCCATACGGGGAGATTTCATTGAACCGGACCTGCACCCTGCACCACCTTCAACCGCGCGAAAAAGTTGGTTTTCCGTCGAAACGGAAAAGTATACCTAAAAAAAAAATCTTCGCCAAGCAAAAAGAGAAGAATTTGAAAAAGAGAGGAGAATCAAGATGAAAGAAGCATTGATTCCTGCGGATGGAATCAGGATTGCTTCTGCTGCTGTTCCAATTGGCTGATTTTATTTTCTATCTGTTTAACCAAACCCGGATATCCGTCCTTGAGCAGGATCTCCTTGAACTGCTCCATGTAGTTGCGCACGAGGCTCACCCCTTCGACAACCACATCGTAAGCCATCCATTGCGTCCCGCGAAGAATAAGAATATACGAGATGGGAATGGATTTATTCGCATCCACCAGCAACGTCTGCACCTCGGCGCGATCCCCCTTGATCCGCTGTTGAGTGAACTCGACCTGTTGCCCGGTATACTCGTCGATTTTTCCCACGTAGGCATACTGCAAAAGCTCGGTGAACAACTGTTCAAATTGTGCCTGCTCCTGTGTATTGAGCGAACGCCAATGCTGCCCGAGAACCCGCTTGCTCATTTCGCGAAAATCAAAGCGTTCACGTACGACATTGATCACTCTTTGACTCTGCTCTTTTTTCGGAACCGTTTTCAGGGTGGGGTCGGCGAGTACATCGGTGACTTTCTGCAGGAAGGGACGAAATTGCTCTGTAGGATCGGGAGAGCTCGCGGCCGCCGCTTGTCCGAGGAAGGAGCCGAAAATGATTACGACAAGAACAAGCAGGCCGCTGAAAAAAAATTGGGTACCCTGCCGACGGCATCGTCGATCCAATATCATGAACCACATAGCGATAAACTGTTTTTATTTTGTCTGAGAATGATTGCGCGTTTTACTTCGCATCTGGAAGTAGCCGTTGCGAAAAGCTATATAGGGATCAAAGCTCAAGGATTTCAACTGGTCATATTCCCCAAGATGCAGCGAGGTGCGATTCACCGTATTAACGCCGGTAAGCGTGTACGGGCTCAATTCGTCATCGCTCCACGGATAATAGGAAGCCATGGCCAAGCTGTCAACCACGGTTCCGGTCAAATCGCGCACCGTGGACGGTCCCAGCAAGGGTGCGACCACATAGAAACCGTCGCCGATGCCCCAGGTGGCGAGCGTTTCCCCGAGCGTGGCGCTGATGGGCGGAATGGCAAATTCATGGGCCGCGGTATCCGCCAAGCCAAAGACACCGCAGATGGTGTTGAGCGCGAACCGGGATAAGACCAGACCGGAATCGCGAAACCGTCCTTGCAGCAGGCAGTTGACGGAGCGCACCGGTTCACCGAGGTTGTAAAAAAAATTGCCGATGCATCCCCGAATATCGGCAGGCAGTACCTTGCTGTATCCTGTGGCCACAGGGTCCAACACCCATATGTAGAACTTGTCGTTCAACGTGAAGATCGCCCTATTCACCGGCTCGATCGGATCGGCAACTTGGGCAGTTTCTCCATTTGCATAGGCGTCATCGCTGAGGAAGTCATTGGCGGCCGCATTGCCGCCCCCAATGAGGAAAGACACGCACAGCATAAGACAGCAGCGCAACAGCAACGCGAAGATAGGTTTTGGTTGCATAACGGGACTCACGTTATTTTTTCACCTCGCCAAAGGCAAATTTGGAAATGAGCGATTCCAAATCAACCGCCGATTCCGTGTCAACAATGGCTTCTCCGGGTTTGTAGGCGGTTTCATCGCCTCCCAGGGTAATCTGAATGTATTTATCCCCAATGATACCTTGCGATTTAACGGAGGCGATCGAGTCGACAGGGACGACCACCTCGCGGTCGATCTGCATGGTCACAACGGCCTGACGATCTTCATTGAGATGCAATTGGCGCACCTTGCCCACCGTGACACCAGCAATCTGCACATCTGCTCCCGGCTTGACCCCGGAAATGTTATTAAACTCGGCATGCAGGAGGTAGGTCTTGGCACCGGTCAACCAGGGGACCTCGCCAAGCTGCAACGCCAACCACCCCAGGGCCAGAAAACCGACCACCAGAAAAAAACCAACAAATAATTCCACACGCGCATTGGTCATAGCCTTTTCCTTTCCTCAATTATGCCGCCTGCTGTCCCATGACCGAGCGGGCAAACTCACGGATCTTTGGTTTGGTTGAAAGCGGGATCTGGGCGGGATCTGAAAAAATATCCAGCTCGCCTTTGTTCAGGAGGATGATCTGGTCGGCAAGGGTAAAAATCTGCGGGATATCATGGCTGACGATAACCGCCGTATATCCAAGACGTTGCTGGGTGCGAACAAACAGTTCGTAGATTTCCCTGGTCATAACCGGATCAAGACCGGTGGTCGGCTCGTCGAACAAGACGATTTCCGGCTCAAGCTGCAGGGCTCGGGCCAGGCCCACGCGTTTTTTCATCCCGCCGCTGAGCTGGGCAGGAAATTTTTCCTCATGCCCTGTCAATTCAAGCTGTTCAAGCGTCGCCGCGATACGGCTTCTTATCTCCTGATCGCTCAACCGGGTACGCTCCCGCAACGGCAATGCGATGTTTTCAAAGACGGTCAGCGAATCGAACAAGGCTGCCCCTTGAAAAAGCACACCGAACCGCATTCGCTGTTCCTGAAGGGCTTTGTAGCCCATGGTGGTGATATCTTTTTCGCCGATCAAGACCTGACCAGAATCAGGACGCAGCAGGCCGAGAATTAGCTTGAGAATCACGCTTTTCCCCTGACCGCTGCCCCCGGCAATGACCGTGGTCTTGCCCTTGGGCACGGAAAAGCTGACCCGGTCAAGCACCAGATGGCGCCTGGACCGCTCGCCAAAGGATTTACAGACATCGACAAATTGGATGGCTGTTTCATTGGCCGGGGCGATTGCTGTACTCATAGCAACACCGCGGTGAGCAGATAGTCAAAGATCAAGACCGAAATCGACGACATGACCACTGCTTGAGTGGTGACTTTGCTGACGCTCTCCGCACCAAAACCGGCCCCGCGAATTGTCTGGACAAAATAACCGCGACCGGTGCAGATCCATGCCACCAGCAAGGCGAAGACAAAGGATTTAATTACCCCCAGGCGCACATCGTGGTTGGTGACGCTTTGCTCCATGCCGGAAAAAAAGGCGCCACTGTTCACGCCCATAAGCTTCACCCCGGCCAAATATCCACCGGTGATGCCGATCACATCGAAAAACGCGGTCAACAGGGGAACCGAGATCAAGGTTGCAAGAAGTTTGGGGGATATGAAATAACGAAAAGGGTCGATGGCCATGCATTCCAAGGCATCGATCTGTTCGGAAATCCGCATGATACCGATTTCTGCGCACATCGCCGATCCGGCTCGCCCAGCCACCATCAGGGCGGTAAGCACCGGCCCGAGCTCCATGATCAGGCTGAGGGAGACCGCGGAACCCAGCATCCCTTCGGCACCAAATTTATGCAGGGAGTAGTACCCTTGCAGCCCCAGAACCATGCCGGTGGAAAGCGCGGTGAAAAAAATCACCGTCAACGACCCTGCGCCGATAAATCCGACCTGCTTGATCAATTCACGGAAACGAAAGGGACGTTTGAGAAGGCCCAGCAGGGAAAAAAATAAAAAAATCCCCATCCTGCCGAGATCGGTCAGGGTGTAGATCGCTTGATCGCCCATTCTGCCGATCAGGCGCAGTAAGGGAAGGGAACTTTTTTCTGTTTCAGTCATGGGAGGTACGTCGAATTGTTGCCCCGGTCGCTAAAAATACACGCCGGTGCGCCGATCAAAATAAAAGAAGCTCCAGCCAAGGCTCAGGCCAGAACTTCTTGCGCATGCCTCTCTCAGCAAATGGACACGGGCGCGGGAGCAAACTCTTCAAGAAAATGTTCGGCTGTCTGAATGGGGTCATCCGAAGAATAGAGAATCATGGTTTGCAGAAACATGAAGCAGTTCTCTGCCATGCCGGTAAACTTGATGCCGACTCCCCCCGCTTCCTTTCGCAGAATTTTTCCCCGGATCGTATAAATGAAGCTGATTCGATTTCCGGTTTCATGCAGCTCCAAGCGGCACTCCTCGCCAACAGGAACATTCACCGCACCCTCGAGAAACACCCCCCCCAGACTAAGGTTGCGCGCTGCAAACTGACCATGCACCTTATCCTGGATTCGGACCTTCACCGTGCGGGTAAAAGGGACCCGAAAATGGGTGCGTTTATCTGGGGTGAAGACAAGCGGCCCTGCGGTCATCATCTTCAGTTCCTTGAGAGGGAATTATTAGATGTCAGTTTGTTCTTACTATCGCATTCTCCACGCAATATGGCAAGCAGTTATTCGCTTTTGTAATTGCCACACCGGGGGCCACCGTTCCGAGCCATGGATGAAAAACGCCAGGAGGGCAAGCCCATCCTGGCGTTTTTCACTGCATCGCTCCTGCGTGGTGAGATCAACCAGGGCTCAGAGCCGCTGATTGCACATCAACCATCAATATACGCCCAACAGATTGAGGGCCAGCAGGATCAGGCCGACACAGGCGATCCGCTTGACCACCAGCGGACTGACCCGCTTGGCGATCTGCGGCGCGATATAGCCGCCGAGGATGGCTGCCGGAAACATGGCCAAAAAGAAGTACAGGTCGAAGTTGCCGAACTGATAGTGGCGCATGGTGCTGACCGTGGTATTGAAGAAAATGGCCAAGAGCGAGCTGCCCACCACCAGGTACATGGGCAGCCGCAGGGCGACGGTCATCAGCGGCACCATGAAGGGGCCGCCGCCAAAGCCGAACATCGACGACATGATGGCAATCAGAAAACCGCCGATGCAGCCCACCACCATGTTCACCTGAAATTCCTGTCCCCAAAATTCTATTTTCATAACGGATTCCTCCTCGAATGATCCTTAATTGTTGCCTTTGGCCGCTTGCTCAGCCCGCTTCTTGAACTCCTTGAGAATGGACTGTTCCTTCTTGTTTTTGGCCAGGTAGCCGGGGGTGGTCTGCCAGAGCATCAGCGCTGCCAGGATGATGAGGATCCAGCCGAAGGCAAACTTGAACTGATCCAGGGTGATCATTTCCGTCAATTTCGGGCCGATGAAGCCGCCCAGCAACATGGCGGTGCCGATACCACAACCAAGCTTCCAATTGATGAATTTGATCTTCGAGTAGTTATAAATACCGCTGCCCTGGGAAAAGAGCACGGTCGGGGTGACAGTACCGGCGACGATGGTATGGGGCAGGGCCGGAAACAACGCCAGCAGCAAGGGGTTCATGATGAAACCACCGCCCGCGCCCATGAGCACGCCGAAAATGGCCACCGCCAGGGAGAGGAAGAAGGGGTAGAAAATATTGAGACTGGTGCCGGCGTTCTCCAGGTAGACATTGGGGAAGGCAATCTTGTTGTCAAAGGTTGCCACCTCGCTCTTGAGCGATTTGTCGACCACGGCGACGACCTTGTACTTGCCCGGAGCCAACCCTTCGCGAATCTTGATGTCCGCAGTGTAGGAACCGTCGGGCTTGACATCGATGGCGGCGGCCACCACCTTGTCAACGCTCTGGAAGCGGGCCTTGACCAGCTGCATGGAGCGTTTTTTATTCTCCTTCTCGTCCATCGTCGGCAACAGATCACCACGACTGCCGACGACGCTGGCCATGAGCGTCGACTGATAGCGCTCGATCTTGGTCTTGGCCGGAACGGTATAGGCGACATCCGCCCCCAAACTCTTGAGCAGTTCGGAATAACTCCATTTCTTTCCTTTTGTCTTGGCCTCGTCGATCTTTGGCTGCAGTTCCTTGGGGGCAAAGATCTTGTAATAGGCCGGCATTTCTTCGGTTATGTAGAAGATATACGGCCGTTTGCCGGTTTCCTTATCGACCTCGCTGTCAAACCGGTTGGCGCGCACGGCATGATCCGCTGCCCAAACCTCGAGAAATACCGGCTTGCCAGCCGGGGCCTGGCCGCTCACCTTGATGGTGCCGCCATTGTTGACTTCGTTCTTATCGATGGCAATGGTTGGCGCGGCAATCACCGCCTCCGGCTGTGCGGCGGCGGTCACCTCCTCGCCAATCGCCACATTTCCCCCACAAAGCACCAACAGTGCCGTAAATAGCCATGGTACGAGTTTTGTTCTTTTGTTCATGCGTCATCTCCTCAGTTGTATTCATCTCGCACTGCCCGGGCGCGTGAAACAGCATCCGGCAGCACTGCATACCCACTGTTTTTCTTTTTGCCCTTACCCGGTGCTGGCCGTGTAGCCACGGTCGTTCACCCACCGGACAAGACCTCTTCCCCCTCAACCTATTCCTTCCGCACCTCCTTTGTGCCGTTCGCGGCACTCTCCATATCGTTTTGTATTAAGGATAAAATCTTACTTTTGCCCACATATTCACGGCTGGTAAAGCCGGTCATGGCGGTCATTTTCTGGGTCAAGTCGCCGATCTGCTTGAGGTTGCGGATGATCACCGCCAGTTCCTCCTGCGCTTCGGCCGGCAACGCATCCTCGGCGAGCAATTGCGCCGTGCCCAGGGCCGCGAACAACGGGCTGTTGATCTCATGGGCGACGGTACCGGCCAGCTCAACGATGCCCTGCAACTTGCCGCTCTGGATCTTTTCCGCCTCAAGCATATGCTCGCTGGTGATGTCACGGATGATCTCAATCACATACGCAACCCGTCCACTGTCGTCATGAATTGGCGAGGCCGTGCGCTCAAACCAGCGCAGCTGATCATCGGAGCGAAATTCCTGAACAAAGGGACGCATTTCCTCGCCCTGCAGGATCTGGTCGACCGGGCAAGCTGCTTCGCCTTCGCCGGCTTGACACAGCGCTGTGTAGTGCGTGCCCACCACCTCGCGTTCCGTCTTGCCCGCCGCGTCGAGAAACACCCGGTTGGCCAGCACCACCCGGCGGTTGCGATCCAATACCAGCAACTGATGCCGCAAACTGTTGATGATGTCGCCGAGAAATTTCTCGTGCTCCTTGATCTGCTCCAACAAACGGTTGATCCGCTGATAGTTGCGCGCATTGCGGATGGCCGTGCCGCCGACCTCGGCCAGGGTGGCGGCAAACCGGACTTCGGCATCGGAAAACACTCGCGGCTCGTCGGTGAGAATCCGCATCACCCCAATCACCTCGCCATTGACCTTCACCGGCACCGCCAGCAACGACACAATCCCCTCCTCGATCATCTGCTGGTGATAGTCGATGCGCTGATCATGACTGACGTCGTAGATCGCCACCGGTTCCCCCGCGAGCACCATCTGAATGTTGCGTTCCTTTTCGATCTCGCCGCGATTGAGATAAGCGCCGGAAACCCCGTGGGAGGCGGCCAGGCGCAGAACACCTGATTCGGGATCGACCAGGCGCAGGGTGCAGCCCTTGGCCCGCATGGTGACCGCGGCCCGCTCGGCCAGGGCGCCGAGGATGCCCTCCAGATTCAGGGTCGAATTGACCAGGGAAGAAATGCCCTGGATCTCACGGAGAAAGCTCAACTGGGCTTCCATGTTCTTGAACAACCGCCCGTGGGAGATGGCAATCCCCACCTGCTCGGCCAGGGCCATGGCAAAGGAGATCTCCTCGGAGGAAAAACTGCGGGCCCTCCGGGTCAACAACCGCATGATGCCGATCAGATCTCCCTGAAAAAGAATCGGCAGGGTCAGCACGCTCTTGATTCCTTCCCGGTGGGCCGCCTCACGAAAAGGCAGAAACGGGTCTTCGTCGACATGGGCGCTGAAAACCGGATATCCGGAACGGATCATGGCCAGGGTTTCCTCGGCGTCGATCACATCGCGGGAGAGGTATTCCAGCGACACACCGTGCGCCGCTCCAAGCACAAAGGTCCGGGTGGAGGTGTCGAGCAACCGGATGGTGCAGGCGTCGATGTCCAGCAGGGCCGGCAGGGCGCGCACTATGGTGTCCATCACCTCTTGATGATCAAGGACCACCGAGGTCAGCCGGGTCACCTGTTGCAAGACCCCTAAAAATTGCTGCTCGCGGGATTGGGAGTTGTTCACCACCTGCGGCCCCCTGCTCGTTCCCTATTCACCCTGAGTTCCACCTGACCCACTCAGGCCCTTGGCTTGGCGGCCAGCACCTTGTCCACCTTTTCTTCCAGCTCTGTCCGGTCGATGGGTTTGACGCAGTATTCGTCCGCCCCAAGACTGATCGCTTCGCGCGCGGTCTCCACCGTCGGATACCCGGTGAGCATGATCGCCCGCATCGAGGGATTGTCCTCCTTCAAAATAGCCAGCACCTCGATGCCGCTCATCTTTTTGAGCTTGATGTCGAGAATCGCCAGATCCACAGGATGCTGGCGGGCAAAGGCGATAGCCGCGTCCTCTTCGGTGAAGGTATGGACCACATGTCCCTTTTTCTTGAGAATCTTACCGACCAGCACGGTGGCGTCGAGCACATCGTCCAGGGTGAGAATTTCAGCCATTTGTTCCTCCTTGCTCTGAATCCAAATGGTTATTCTTTTATCGCTGCCGTTTCCTCGGCTTCGGGCAGCGCCAGGCGGAACAGGGTGCCCGGCAGCTGGGTGCCGGCCGGTCCGGAAACGGGACTTTCAATTTCAATGGTCCCGCCGTGCTCCTGAATAATGCCGTAGGAAACCGAAAGCCCCAAACCGGTCCCCTTCCCCACCGGCTTGGTGGTGAAAAAGGGGTCGAAAATCCGCGCCTTGATGTGTTCCGGAATACCGTGGCCACTGTCGCGAACCTCGGCAATGACCTTACCGGTCTGGCGGTCGAAGCGGGTGGCAAGGTGCAACTCGCCGCTGCCCTGCCCTTCCATGGCGTGATGGGCGTTGTTGATCAGATTGACGACCACCTGGCGCAGCTTTTCCGGGTCGCCGACAATGGGCGGCAGATCGGGGGCCAACGTCAACAGCACCTTGATATGACTGAGGTTGAGACTGTGTTCGGTGATCGCCACGGCATCCTCGATGATCTCGTTGACATCCACCGTTTCCCGGGCGCTGCCCGATTGGCGCGAATACTTGAGCAGATCGGCCACAATCTTGCGGCTGGCCTTGGTCTGACGCTCGATGACTTCAAGGTTCTGGTATGTTTCCGAATCCTTGTCAAAATCATCCATCATCAACTGGGCGTACCCAAGAATGATGCCGAGCGGCGTATTGATCTCGTGGGCGATACCGGCGGCCATCTGTCCGACCGAGGCCATCTTTTCGCTGGACACCAGCTGCTCCATCATGGTCTTCAGCCGGGTCAAATCCTTGGCAATCCCTTCGGAGCCGATGATGTTGCCCTGTTCGTCATAGAGGGCGGTGGCCGAAATCAGCACGTAAATGGTCGTGCCGTCCTTTTTCTTGAATTCGGATTCGAGATCACGAATATATCCATCCTTTTCCAGCATCACGGCGTAGGTGCGCACATCTCCCTCGTGGCGGAAAATATCGCGCAGAGTCAGCCGGGAGAGCTCATCGGCCGTGTAGCCCAGCATTTCCGAACCCGAGGCATTCATATCAAGAATTGCGTGACTGCTGTCGGAAAAAAAGACCATGTCCTTGGAGGCGGTGAACAGATGACGAAATTTCCGCTCCGACTTGGACAGCTCGGCCGTGCGCTCCTCGACCTTGTCTTCCAGGTTGAGGTTCAACTCCTTCAGTTCGTTGGCGGTTTGGGTTAGACGAATCTTGGACTGTTTGAGCTTGGCCGCCTCCTGCTCAATGGCCTCGTATGCCTGCACTCCCTTGTGATAAAAAATCATCACTGCGGCCACTGAAATCATGCACAGGGTATTGAACCCTCCGGAATAGGGGGCAATGCCCTGCCAAAGTTCCCCCCTGCCGACAATAAAAAGCAGTTCCTTGGCGATGTGGCCAACGGCCCTGGACACGGCAAAGGCGGTAATCGCCAGGGTGACGTAGAAAAGGCAACCCCAGAGAAAATTCTCCGGCTTGAGCCGGGTGAGACGAAAGGCGTACCACAGGGACAAAAAGGAAAAAAGGATATTGGCCGCCGAGCCGGCGATGTCGACAATGATGGTCGGCAGCAGGGGCAGGCCGTTCATTTGCCGCTCCCCGCCGAGGCGGTGACCACCGAACGATAAAACGAACGCAGGCCGAGAAAGAGGCAGAAAAGGGCCGGCACGTACATCAGATGATCGAGCTTGGTGATGAAATAGAGATACTGGTGCAGGGTCAGGGGGCCAACCAGCCGGGTCTGCAGGTAGCAATCGGTCTGCAACAGGGCCTGCGGATCGAGATAGACACCGACAAGATGACCAATGAAGGCCAGCGTGTTCCAGCAGGCCATCAGAATACAGAACATCTGCAAGTAGCGCCATCCACGGCCGGTAAAGGAAGCGCGGCGGATATCCCAGTAAAAATAACCGAGGGCAAAGATGTAGTGCAAGTGGGCCATCTGATGGACGTACAGCCCTTCCGGCTCCCCGTGCACCTGCAGGGCCAAGGCATTGTCCGGAAGGACAAGAGCCAGGACGGCCATCACAAAAAACCATGTACGAGTGACTGTTCCTCTGGTCATCAAGGCACGTTCAGTTCGGGTTTCATGCACACACATTGTTCTGCCCCCCATTAGCACGATGCGTACCAGCCTTGGCACGCACCCGCCAACAATCAACTAATTCATTGAAAAAACAAACTTATCTTTCCATAGCCCGCCATATGGCGGTAATGCGGCGTGCGCCTTGTGAAACGGGAAACCGCAACATAAAAGTTGCAGGAGAAACAAAAACAATGCGCCAGTCGCGAGACGGTTATTGAACGCTGATCAAGGAAGAAAAGAAATCAGGAAGAGAAAAGCGGGGCTTCAGCCAGCGTTCTGCCCGGCGCTGTGTTTCCCGTCAGAAATGACGCTGAACCGGCGAGGGGGTACGGCGGCAGCCGCCATCGGCCGATCCTCTGCGTGTCCCGGGCTGGCAAAGCACCCCTGAACCGGGAACCGCGCATGACAGCCGCCAACCCGCCGTCCCGGCAGGACTTTTTATACGGAAAACGAATTCGGCACGGACCGTTGCTATTTGTTTTTTCGCTTGGCGATCTTTTTCGAATATTGCTTTTTGTACATCCGCCGTGCCTCGGCCAGCCGTTTCTCGCTTTTCTCGATCAGCATCTCCTGGGCCGACCGTTGTTCATCGCGCGATTGCGGCTGTCGTTGCAGATAGCTGCCGTTGGCTTGCATATCCCAGGCTCCGCGCCGGTCAGCCAGTTGCAGATTGAGGATCTCCCGAAGTTGCGCCTGCAATGCCGGCGATTCCACCGGAGCGATCACCTCCACCCGCCGGTCGAGGTTGCGTTTCATGATGTCGGCGGAACCGATGTAGTACTGTTCCTGCCCGTTGTTGCGAAAATAATAAATACGGGCATGTTCGAGAAAGCGGCCCACCAGGGAAATGACGCGGATATTCTCGGAGAGGCCGGCAATGCCCGGCCGGAGCAGGCAGCTGTCGCGAACGATCAGATCGATCTTGACCCCGGCTTGGGAGGCCTGATAGAGGGCGGCGATAATATCCTGGTCGGTCAGGGCATTGGTTTTCATCTGGATCAGCCCCGCGTTCCCCTTCCCCTGATGCTCGATCTCTCGCTTGATGTATTCCAACAGGGTCTTTTTCAGAATCCTGGGAGAAGGCAGCAGTTTTTTGTAGGTGCGGGCCGGTGCGTACCCCAGGGTGAGGAAATTGAAAAATTCGGTTAGATCGTTGCCGATATCGGGGTCGCAGGTGAGCAGGCCGAGATCGCTGTATGCCCGGGCGGTGCCGGCATGATAGTTGCCGGTGCCGATATGGGCATACCGCTTGAGACCATTGTAGTCACGCCGGACGACGAAGATGACCTTGGAATGGGTCTTGAGGCCGACCACGCCGTAGGTGACGTGGATACCCGCCTGCTCCAGATAGGTGGCCCAGTGAATGTTGGCCGATTCGTCGAAGCGGGCCATCAGCTCAACCACCACCGCCACCTGCTTGCCGTTGCGGGCCGCGTCGAGCAGGTACTGGATGATTTGCGAATTGGCCGAGGTCCGGTACAGGGTCATCTTGATCACCAGCACCTTGGGATCGGTGCTCGCCTCCTTGAGAAACCGTTCCACCGAGGAACTGAACGACTCGTAGGGATG
The DNA here is from genome assembly GCF_000186885.1 of Desulfobulbus propionicus DSM 2032. Lineage (GTDB taxonomy): Bacteria > Desulfobacterota > Desulfobulbia > Desulfobulbales > Desulfobulbaceae > Desulfobulbus > Desulfobulbus propionicus. The sequence goes on from NC_014972.1 coordinate 2,313,849, forward strand.
CTGGAGCAGAAAAGGACCTTCCTCGCGGATCAGATGAAAGATATTGGGGAAGTCGCCGGAGAGCTTGTAGTGGTCGAGCGGCTGGTGCGGCGGAAAATGCAGTTCTGGTTTATCGATGGCCACAATTTCCATCAGATCGCGTTTGGCCATGATGCCGTCAACGGTGAACACGTCCTTGCGGGAATCGATGCCCAACTGGGAGGCGAGCATGCCGCGATGCGGCCGGGTCATGGTGCTGTCGACCTCCAGGCGGACAATCTCGGCAAATTTCCGATCCTGCAGGGCGGTCTCGATCATCGACAGCAGGTCAACCGCCTGATCCGGCCACTGTTCGGTGATGGCGTTGCGGGTGACGCGAAACAGTTCACAGCTCTCGATGACCATGCCCGGAAAGATGGTTTCCAGGTTGTTGGCGATCACATCCTCAAACAACACATACAGGTGTTTGCCCGGATCGACCCGGATGAATCGCGGAATGCCGGTGCCGGTGGTGGGAACCTTGATCCGGTTGAGGTACACATGGTCGCCATCGCTGTGGCGGGTGGCCACCAGCAGGTTGAGCGACAGGTTGGAAATAAAGGGAAAGGGATGGGCCGGGTCCATGCCCTGCGGGGTGAGCAACGGATAGATGTTGTCCCGGAAATAGGTCGCCATTTTCTGGCGCTGCGTCTCGTCCAGGGTTGTGTATTTGACGATGCGAATATCCTGCTTGGCCAGCAACACGAGCAATTCCCGTTCGAGATTCTGCTGCTGCTCCAGGAGATCCCGCACCATTTCGTAACTTTCGTCGATCTGCTGCTGGGGAGTCCTGCCGTCGATGGACAGCAGTTTCAGCTCGGCCCCGACCTGTTGTTTGAGGCCGCCGATCCGTTTCATGAAGAACTCATCGAGATTGGAGCCGATGACCGACAGAAAAAAGACTCGCTCGAGCAAGGGATTGCGCTCGTCTTCGCTTTCGTGGAACACCCTGCGATTGAATTCGAGCCAGCTCAGCTCCCGGTTGAGATACCACTCGGGCGAGGTCAGATCGAATATCCGCTCCGATTTTTGCGCGGGACCACCTTTTCCGTCACCGCTTTTTCCATTCGCCTCGGCCTTCATCTCCAAGTTGCCCATTGCCGCCTCTCCAGGGAACATGTTCGTGTCACACGCTATCAACTTATTTAAAATACTTCAAAATCGTCGATAGATCAAGCCCCTCCAACCCCTCGTTCACTTCCAGTAGCCGTTTCCCCTTTTATCGCCCGCAAGCGGTGACGATCCACGGACCCTTGCGCTACCGCCTCCGGAACCAGGCCGCGCCCGCTCCTTCCCTGTTCCCCCTTGCGCGTCATGCCCCTGCGTCCGCAACCAATCGATAGCACGGGATGTAGGTGCTGGTCGGCAAGCGCATCCGTTGCTGCTCGACAAAGGCAGTGAGCAGGGTGTCGAGGGGCTGCATGATGCGGGCGTCGCCGCACAGTTCAAACAATCCCTTTTCCTCGATGGCCCGAATACCGGCATCCTTGACGTTGCCGGCGACGATCCCGGAAAAGGCCCGGCGCAGGTTGGACGCCAGCAGATGCGGCGGCTGATTCTTGTGCAAGTTCAGACTGCGCATGTTGTCATGACTGGGCACAAAGGGGAGTTGCAGGCTGAGATCGATGTTGAGCATCCAGTTGAAATAATAGGCGTCGTCGGTCTTGAGCCGGAACTGGCGGACCTTCTCGACGCCTTCCAGGGTCTTGCGGGCCACGGTTTCGGGATCGTCGATGATGATCCGGTACATCTGCCGCGCCGCCGGCCCCAGGGTATCGGTGATGAAGTGGTCGATCTGCTCGAAATAGCCGGCCGCGCTGGCCGGTCCGGTGAAGATCAGCGGCAAGGGGATACGCGAGTTTTCCGGATCAAGCAAGATGCTGAGGATATAGAGAATCTCTTCGGCCGTGCCCACGCCGCCGGGAAAGACAATCACCGCGTGGCCGACGCGGACAAAGGCCTCCAGCCGCTTTTCGATATCCGGCATGATCACCAGATCGTTGACAATGGGATTGGGCGATTCCGAGGCAATGATCCCCGGTTCGGTGATCCCCAAATACTGGCCGGTGTAGATCCGTTGCTTGGCGTGGCCGATGGTCGCGCCCTTCATCGGCCCCTTCATCGCCCCCGGTCCGCAGCCGGTGCAGATGTCGAGCCCGCGCAATCCCAGCTGATAACCGACCTCCTTGCTGTAATCGTATTCCGCGGGGGATATTGAATGGCCGCCCCAGCAAACCACCAGCCGTGGCGGGGTGCCGGGCCGCATGATGCGAGCGTTGCGCAGGATATGGAAGACGGCGTTGGTGATGCCGTCGGAGGTGGCCAGATCGAAACGGGGATTGTTGTTGATGGTGTCATCGACGTAGACGATATCGCGGAGCACCGCAAACAGGTGCTCCGTGATGCCGCGGATCATTTTGCCATCGACAAAGGCGCTGGCCGGGGCGTTGCGCAGATCGAGCTTGATGCCGCGTTCTTCCTGAATCACCCGGATGTCGAAATCCTTGTACCGTTCCAACAGTTCCCGACCGTCGTCGAGATAACCGCCGTAGTTGAGCACCGCCAGCGACGAGTTGCGAAACAGGGGATAGAGCTCGCCCTGGCTGGCATTGAGCAGTTTGCCCACCTCCAGCCGGGACAACACGTCCAGGCTGCCGTTGGGGCTAATACGGCCGTCGATGACATCATACTGCATAAAAAATATCCTTTAAAAACAATTGAATGAACATAATCCCTCCTATTGGGGCTGACGGAACAGCGCTTGCGTGAGGTTTGCGCGTACTCGACCCGTCTCGGCGAGCAACGGCAGACATTATCTTGCCCCTCTTGTAGAGAGAAAAAGGAAAAAGAGGGGCAACGAAGCCGTGAACGAAAATAACCCGAGGCAAACAAGTACGTCTCTTGTCCTAATCATGAAAACCGTGGACAAAAGAAGCTTTCAGTCGCCAATACGGACGATGGCCCTCCCCCGGTTTTTTCCTTGGAGAATGAGGCCGATGCGCTCATCCAGCGCCTCCAGATTGGGCAGTTCGGTGGTGATGGTGTCGAGGTGGTCCAGCTTCCACTCGCCTGACAGTCGCTTCCAAACCCGCCGGCGCAGCGGTGCGGGACAGTTGACCGAATCGATGCCCAAGAGGCTGACGCCGTTGAGGATGAAGGGGTAAATCGAGGTGTGCAGCTCACCGGAGGTAATATTGCCGCAACAGGTGACCGTGCCGCCGTAACGGGTGGCCTTGATCGCTGTGCTGAGGATATTGCCGCCCACCGTATCCACCGCGCCTGCCCAGCGTGGTTTAAGCAGAGGGCGACCGCTCTGGTCATCCACCTCGGAGGAGCTGATCACCTCGTTGGCGCCGATCTGCCGCAGATAGGACGTTTCCGCCCCTTTGGTGGTGGCTGCCATGACCTTGTAGCCGCACTTGGCGAGAATGGCCACGGCGATGGAGCCCACACCGCCGGTGGCGCCGGTCACCAGAATCGGTCCATGGCCCGCAGCCACACCGTTGTCGATCAGCCGCAGGCAGGAAAGCGCGGCAGTAAACCCGGCCGTGCCGTAGATCATGCTCTCGCGCAGGCTCAATCCGGCCGGCAGGGGGACCACCCAGGCAGCAGGTACCCGGATATATTCGGCAAAGCCGCCGCTGGTATTCATCCCCAGGTCAAACCCGGTCACCAGCACTTCATCGCCGGGTTTGACGTTCGGCGCGCTGCTCTCGGCCACGATTCCGGCCGCGTCGATGCCCGGAGTATGCGGGTAGCGGCGGGTAACGCCCTTGTTGCCCGAGGCGGAGAGCGCATCTTTGTAATTAAGGGAGGAGTAACGGACCCGAATCAGCACCTCACCGACAGGCAGGTCGTCGACGTGCCGCTCGCCAATGGCGCGGACAAACTGCTTCTCTTCGGTTTCGGTGACGATCATGGCCTTAAATGCACGGTTGTCCATAGCTTCCTCCTTGGGCGGGTTGTGGGTCCTAGCGGATCATTGATCGGTGTACTACTATATGGAGTTCCTCGCTGCAGCGCAAGGTGTGCCGGGGCCGCCCCGAGGCTGGACAAAGAGATGTTTGCTTTCTCTTCGGGTGATGGTAAAAGAGCAACTTGGGGCAAGCCGCCGCCCCTCCATCCGCCGCTCCGCCCCTCATCAATCTTCTTATCGATCTGCGACCCGCTCTCTTTCATGCTCAACCGCATACTCGTTACCGTGGTGCTCTCGGTGTTCATCGCCCTCTTGGGCGTTGGCATCATCATTCCGGTGCTGCCGGTTCTGGCAACTTCCCTGGGAGCCTCCGGCTTTGCCCTGGGGTTGATCACCGCCGCCTTTTCCCTGAGCCGCGGCCTGCTGCAACCGGTGGTTGGCAACCTGTCCGACCGTTGGGGGAGAAAAGGGTTTCTCGTCGGCGGCCTGTTCATCTATGGCTTGGTCGGCTTGCTCATTCCCCACGCCGGCAGTGTTGGCCACCTGGTAATGATCCGCCTCTTTCAGGGTGTGGGCGCGGCGATGATCGTACCCGTGGCCATGGCCTATGCCAGTTTTCTCGCGCCTCCGGGCCAGGAAGGCCGATACATGGGGGTGATCAACATTGCCATCTTCTGCGGCATCGGCTGCGGCCCGATTGCTGGCGGAATTGTCTCTGATATGTGGGGACTGGCCTCGGTTTTTCACATCATGGCCGGACTTTGCTTTTTCTCTTTCCTCCTCGTGATGGTCAACATGCCCTCGGTTTGTCCGATCGATCAACGGCAACAGGTTGGGCTGTGGGTTAATATTCGGCTGATGCTGAACCGACGGCGAACAATGGGCATTTTCATTGCCCGCTTCGGCACCGTGCTGATGATGGTCCCGACCATGGCCTTTCTGCCGGTGATGATGGCCCAATGGCCGGACAGCACCGGTTTCCAGACCGGGCTGGTCATTGCCGGCCGCACCCTGGTCAACGCCCTGCTCCAATACCCCTTCGGCTGGGTGGCCGACCGCTGCGACAAGGTGCTGCTCCTGCTCATCGGCTGCGGCTGCATGAGCATAGCCGTTTTTCTCATCCCGACCATGACCACCTTCCCGACCATGGTCGGGATCTATCTGTTCCTCGGCTTGGGCGAAGCGGTGCTCTGGCCGGTGCTGGGCGCCTACGCCGCCGAAGAGGGTCGAACCCATTTCGGCCATGGCACGATGATGGGGGTATTCAACCTGGCGATGAGCGCGGGCGTGTTTACCGGCGCCCTGCTTGCGGGGATGAGCATGGATTCGCTCGGAATGCGGCAGGCTTTTTTCGTCACCGCCGGTGCCATCATGCTCCTCACCGTGATGGCGGCCATCTTGATCCGCAGCGGCGAGGCGGCTGGAGAGGCCGAAGAACAGCGCCCCCCCTCCTCACCTTGCGGATAATGTCTTAAATTTGTTGATAATACAACTTTTTCATCCCATGGATCACTTGACGTGATCCGTTATTCTGGTTATTTAATGCTGTTTAATGTAATGCGAGCGTGGCGAAATTGGCAGACGCACCAGACTTAGGATCTGGCGGTACCCACCTTGGGGGTTCGACTCCCCCCGCTCGCACCACCCTTCCCGAGCCCATCAAGCACAGCGCGCGAATCAAGACGAACAGCGAGCTGACAATAACTGCGCCGCCGGGGTCACAGCCGCGGAAACACGAACAAGAGGAACCGTAAGTCCATGGAAATCGTTGTCGAACATCTCTCTGACCTGACAAAAAAACTGACCATCACCCTTCCCAAGGAAACCGTTGGCCCGGCCCTTGAAAAGGCCTATGCCAAGATCAACAAAGAGGTCAAGTTGAAGGGGTTCCGTCGCGGTAAGATTCCCCAAAGCGTACTCGAAAACAATTTTGGTGCGCAAATTCAAGCCGAAGTGGGGGAAAAACTGGTCCAGGAGAGCTACTTTGACGCCATTGAAAAGGAAAAGCTTGAGCCGGTCGTCCATCCCGAAATTACCGAGCACAACTTTCCCGAAGACGGGACCTTTGTCTACGTTGCCTTGGTCGATATCAAACCCCAGTTCGAGCTCAAGGAGTACAAGGGCCTTGAGGTGGAAAAACCGGTGGTCACCGTCAGCGATGAAGAGGTCGAAAACGAGATCAAGCTGTTGCAGCGCCATCAGGCGGTACTGCAGACCGCCGAGGAAGGCCACGCCATCGCCATGGACGACGTGGCCATCGTCGATTTTCAGGGCTTCCACAACGGCAAGGCGATGAAAGAGGTGCGCAACGAAAATTTCAGTGTCGATATCGGCATGCACCGCCTGGGCAAGGATTTCGAGGAAAAGCTGCTGGGCCTGAAAAAGGGCGACAAAACTCTTTACGAGATCACTTTCCCGGCCGACTATCCCAATCCGCTGCTGGCGGGTAAAACCGTTGAGTTCAAGGTGGACGTCAAAGACGTCAAAGTGCGGGTCAAACCCGAACTTGACGATGAGTTCGCCAAGGATATCAAGCCTGAACTGACCACCTTGGAGGAGCTGAAAAAGGATATCCGCGACCGTCTGCAGAAAACCAAGGACGATGCCCTGAAGGGTGATCTTGACGACAAGATCATGCACAAATTGATTGACCTCAATCCTTTCGAGGTACCCCAACGGCTGGTCAACTACGAGATCCAGGAGATGCTCAAGCAGACCGAGGAGAATCTCAAACGCAGCGGCTTGTCGTTTGAGTCCGCCGGTATTAATTTGGAAGAGCTAGTCGAGAAAAACAAGGAGGTGGCCGTCAAGCGGGTCAAGGGCGATTTCCTGCTGAAAAAGATTGCCGAGATCGAGGAAATCAAGATTGCCGACGAGGACATCCAGCGCGGCTATCAGCGCATTGCCGACCAATATCGCATGACCCTGGATGAAGTGAAAAAATATTTTAAACGCCGCGAGGAAATTCTGCCGTTCATGAATGAGCTGCACAACGAGAAAATCCTCAATTTCCTGCGGGAACAGGCTAAATTCATCGAAGTGGCCGCCGCTACCGAACCCTCGGCGGCGCAGGCCGAAGCCTGATATTTGTTAAAGTGTTCCCCGACGGCGGGCCAGTCGGCCCGCCGTCACAATGTGTTTTCTGGAGAAGTGAACATGAACCTAGTCCCCATGGTTGTTGAACAGAGTCCGCGCGGCGAGCGGGCTTTTGATATCTATTCCCGGCTGCTGAAGGAGCGGATCATCTTTCTTGGCACGCAGGTTAACGACGACGTGGCCAGCCTGGTGGTCGCCCAGCTGCTCTTTCTTGAAGCCGAGGATCCGGACAAGGATATCACCTTTTACATCAACTCCCCGGGAGGTTCGGTGACCGCCGGCATGGCCATCTATGACACCATGCAGTACATCCGTTGCGATGTGGCCACCCTCTGCATGGGGCAGGCCGCGTCCATGGGGGCCCTGCTGCTGGCCAGCGGCGCGGCTGGCAAACGGTTCGCCCTGCCCAATTCGCGGATCATGATCCATCAGCCCATGGGCGGCTACCAGGGACAAGCCACGGATATCGATATTCATGCCCGGGAGATTCTACGCATGCGGCATGATCTCAACACCATTTTGGCCAGGCATACCGGCAAATCGATGAAGAAAATCCAGGCCGACACTGAGCGCGACAACTTCATGAGCGCCACGGAGGCATGCGAGTACGGTATCATCGACAAAGTTTTAACCAACCGCGAGGAACTGGGCGGGGAGAAGTAACGGTGAGCAACGATTTCCACGATGAGCACAGTATAACCTGTGTGTGTTCGTTCTGCGGTAAAAGCCAGGAAGAGGTCGGCAAGCTGATTGCCGGACCCAACGTCTATATCTGCGACGAGTGCATCGGACTGTGCAATGAAATCATGATGGAATCTTCCGAGGAGGAGCACTCGCCGGCCGAGTTCGGCAATCAGGTGCTCAAGCCCAAGGAGATCAAGGCCTATCTCGACCAATATGTGGTCGGCCAGGAGCATGCCAAACGAATCCTCTCGGTCGCGGTGCACAACCACTACAAACGCATCAGCGCCCCACCTGCCGACGACGATGCGGTGGAACTGCAGAAGTCGAACATCATACTGATCGGCCCCACCGGCAGCGGCAAAACCCTGGTCGCCCAGACCCTGGCCCGACTGCTCAAGGTTCCGTTCACCATTGCCGACGCCACCACCCTGACCGAAGCCGGTTATGTCGGCGAGGATGTCGAAAACATCCTGGTCAGTCTCTTGCAAGCGGCGGACTATGACATCGAAAAGGCGCAACGGGGCATCATCTACATCGACGAGATCGACAAGATCGCCCGCAAGTCGGATTCCGCCTCGCTGACCCGCGATGTCTCCGGCGAAGGCGTGCAGCAGGCCCTGCTGAAAATCATCGAAGGCACCATGGCCTCGGTACCGCCCAAGGGCGGACGCAAGCACCCGCAACAGGAGCTGGTCCGCATCGACACCACCAATATCCTGTTTATTGTTGGCGGTGCCTTTGTCGGCCTGGACGGGGTGATCAAACGGCGAACCGGCACCCAGGCCATGGGATTTGGCGCCAAGGTGGTCAGCCAGAAGGAGCGCTCCATCGGTGAAGTGCTGGCCTCGATCCAACCCGAGGATCTGCTCAAGTTCGGCCTCATTCCGGAGTTGGTCGGCCGCCTGCCGGTGATTGCCACCATGGAAGAGCTGGTCGAGGAAGATCTGATTCGCATTCTCAAGGAGCCGAAAAATGCTCTGAGCAAACAGTATCAGAAATTGTTCGAATACGAAGGAGTCACCTTGCGATTCACCGAGGGCGCCTTCAAGGCCATCGCCCAGAAGGCCCTGGCGCGCAAGTCCGGCGCCCGCGGTCTGCGCTCGGTGATGGAAGAGTGCATGCTGGATGTGATGTACGAGCTGCCGTCAGACGAGCACGCCACCGAATGTGTCATCAATGAACAGGTCATCACCAACGGTGAGTACCCGGTCATTCTTTACGACAATGCCGAGACAAAAAAAATTGCCTGACAGCCGCCCATGAGTGAATTGACCGCCGAAACCTATCCACTGATGCCGCTGCGGGACATTGTTCTCTTTCCTGGAATGGTGGCCCCGCTGGTGGTCGGGCGGAAGAGATCGATCATGGCCCTTGAAGCGGCCATGGAAAACCGTTCCCTGATCTTTCTGGTCACCCAAAAGGATGCCCGGGTGGATGAACCGGGACAACGCCATCTCTATTCCCTGGGAACGCTGGCCTCGGTCATGCAGCTCTTACGGCTGCCCGATGGAACCATCAAGGCCCTGGTCGAGGGCAAACGCCGGGCCATCGTTGTCGGTGCTTTTGAGGGAGGAGAAACAGAAGAGTCCTTTTATTCGGTTCGTCTGGTCGAGGCTCCAGACACCGAGGTCGAGCGCGAGGATGTGCCCGCCTATCTCCGCGAACTGCGCAAGGCCTTTGACCAGTACACTCAGAGCAACAAGAAGCTGCCGCGCGAGGTGCTGAAATCGATCACCGCCCTGGAAGACCCCTCCAGAATGGTGGATTTGATCACGTCCCACATTCAGTTGCGCACCGAGGAGAAACAGTCGATTCTCGAACTGGTTTCCCTGCCGCAGCGGATCGCCAAGGTGCTGGAGATCCTCTACCGGGAGATGGAGCTCTCGGAGATGGAAAAGGATATTCACGCCAAGGTCAAGAAAAAGATGGGCGTGACCCAGCGTAACTACTACCTCTCCGAGAAGATGCGGGCCATCCAGGAAGAGATGGGCCAAGGCGAGGGCGGTGACGATCTCGGCGAATTGCAGCAGGCGATCGACAAAAAACACCTGCCCAAGGCGGTCAAGGAAAAGGTGGGCAAGGAGTTCAAAAAGCTCCGGCAAATGCCGCCGATGTCCGCCGAGACCACGGTGGTGCGCAACTACATCGATGCCATCATCAGCCTGCCGTGGAAGAAAAAATCCCGCTCCAAGATCGACATTGACCGGGCCGAGCAGGTGCTCAACGAGGACCATTACGGCCTGGAAAAGCCCAAGGAACGCATTCTCGAATACCTTGCGGTCCAGGCCCAGGTCAAGAAAATCCGCGGGCCGATTCTCTGTTTGGTCGGTCCTCCCGGAGTGGGCAAAACCTCGGTCTGCCGCTCCATTGCCCGGGCCATGGGCCGCGAGTTTGTCCGCCTCTCGCTGGGAGGGGTACGCGACGAGGCGGAAATCAGGGGCCATCGGCGCACCTACATCGGTGCCATGCCGGGGAAGATCATCCTTTCCATGCAAAAGGCCGGGGTGATCAACCCCGTGTTCTGTTTGGATGAGGTCGACAAGATGAGCGTCGATTTCCGCGGCGATCCTTCCGCAGCCCTGCTCGAGGTGCTTGATCCGGAACAGAACTATGCCTTCAACGACCACTATCTGGATGTCGATTACGATCTGTCCGAGGTGTTTTTCATCACCACGGCCAACAATCTCCACGGCATTCCCATCCCGTTGCAAGATCGCATGGAGATCATCCAGCTCAACGGCTACACCGAGGAGGAAAAACAGCACATCGGCTTGGAGTTTCTCCTTCCCAAACAGTTGGAGGCCAACGGGTTCAAGGCCGATGAGATCACCCTCAACGACAAGGCCATCCTGGAAATCATTCGGCGCTACACCCGTGAAGCCGGCGTGCGCAGCCTCGAGCGGACCATCGCCGGCATCTGCCGCAAGGTGGCCCGCGAACGATTGAAAAACAAGGAGCCGAAAAAGAAATACCGGATATCGCCCCAGGCAATCGAACGCTATCTGGGGGTGCCCAAATATCGTCATGGCTTAGCCGAGGAGCGCGATGAAATCGGCCTGACCACCGGCATGGCCTGGACCGAAGTGGGCGGTGAACTACTGCAGATCGAGGCCACCGTCATGCCTGGATCCGGTAAGTTGACCATCACCGGCAAGCTCGGCGACGTGATGCAGGAATCGGCTCAAGCGGCGATGTCCTATGTCCGTTCACGCGCCATGCGCTTGGGATTGGAGCCGGATTTCTATCAGAAAATCGATATTCATGTCCATGTGCCCGAGGGCGCCATCCCCAAGGACGGCCCATCGGCGGGCATCACCATCGCCACGTCGATTGTTTCCGCCATCCTCAAACTGCCGGTGGACCGCACCCTGGCCATGACCGGCGAGATCACCCTGCGCGGGCGGGTGTTGCCGATCGGCGGGCTCACCGAAAAGCTGTTAGCCGCCAAACGAGGCAACATCACCAACGTGCTCATTCCCCGGGAAAACGAACGCAACCTTCGTGATGTGCCGCAGAAGATCCGCAACAGCCTGACCATTGAACTGGTGCATGATGTCGATGAGGTTCTGCAACGGGCGTTGATAGTCAAACAAGGGGAAACCCTGTTCAAGGAAGTGCCCCTGGAATCGATTTACGGGGACTTCACCATCTCTTCCCACAACACCCCGGCACAGTAATGCCGGCTGGCCTGAACTCGGGTCGGACCGGCAACTGACTTTTGCCCACACCGAGCCTTTCTTTTTTCCGGCACGGGCGACAAGGCTATGGCGTCTCGGGGTGCGAGCGAACACCTCTCGCGGCGCGGAAAAGACTCCGCTCGATCCGCGACTGAATGAGCTCCAAAAGTCCTGGATTTTCCAAATAAGGACAGGGGGCGTCATAAGGGAATTCACGGCACTGCCTGGGGCGGGCCTCATGAATGGTGCAACGCTTGCACATTCGATCATCGGCCAACAGGATGCAGGAGCCGTCTTCCCTTGTTTTGAAGGTATTTTTGTTCTCCAGATAGCGACGCCGCACCTCGCCGTCATTGATGCCAAAGTGACGGGCCAAGCGGTTGATATCCTCGGCGGTGAGATACAGGGTGGCACCGGGCAAACGATAGCAACAGTAACCGGGGCAGAAGGTACAGTAGGATTTGTTGCGGGCTAAAACGTATTGTTTCGGCATGTCGTCCATCAACGAAAACTCCTTGATTCAATGTGGTACCGCCGTAGCAGACGCTGGAAAGCCTGCCGTTCCATGCCGCAGTTTCGTGCGGCGGCGGTGACGTTGCCGCCGGCCGCTTGCAAGGCCCCGGCCAGGTAGACGGCGTTGAACCGGTGGAGGATGGCATTTTTTGCTTCCCGGTAGGGCAAGTGATCCAGCCCCTCCACAGCCAGCGGTCCGTGGCCGGACTCCGCATGGGGTTGCGGCGGTACAGGCGATTCCGACTCCTCCCAGAGATCCGCCACCTCAAGGACTGAGCCGCGGCAAAGCAGCACAGCCCGGTTGATTGTGTTCTGCAGTTCACGGACATTGCCCTGCCATCTGTGCTGCATCAAAGCCTGCAAGGCCTCGTCGCTGAATTCCAGACCATCCCGTCCGTGCTCGCGGCTGTACCGCTCAAGAAAATGCTGGGCCAGCAGCGGGATATCGCCAACCATGGCCGCCAGGCTCGGCATGGTCACGGTCATGACGTTGAGCCGGTAAAAAAAATCCTCCCGAAACTCTCCCCGCCTGATCTTGGCTTCCAAATCCTGGTTGGTGGAAGCGATTACCCGGACATCCACCCTGAAGGTCTTGGTTTGTCCCAGGGGCTGGACTTCTTTTTCCTGCAACACCCGCAGCAGCTTGGTCTGCACGCTCACCGGAATATCGGCCACCTCGTCCAGCAGGATGGTTGTACCGTCGGCTTCGACGAACAAGCCGATCTTGTCGCGATCCGCTCCGGTAAAGGCCCCCTTGCGGTAGCCGAACAACTCGCTCTCCAGGATATGCTCGGGCAATGCCGGGCAATTCACCGTGATCATGGGACGGCCGGCCCGCGGCGAGAGGCCATGCAGGGCCCGGGCCGCCAATTCCTTGCCGGTGCCCGATTCACCGCGAATGAGCACGGTGACGTTACTCGCCGCAATCCGCCGCAACAGATCCACGGTTTGGACCAAGCGCCGCGAACGGCCAATGAAACCGTGCTGTTGCTCCTGGCTGCTCAGCCGGTGCTGGAGCTGCACGTTTTCTCGCAGCAGCTGGGTTCGTTCGAAAGCCCGGCCGACGGTGCGGATGATCCGTTCGTTATCGAAAGGTTTTTCGATGAAATCGTAGGCCCCGTCCTTCAACGCCTGAACCGCCATGCCTATGGTGCCGTAGCCGGTCATCAGGATGGTGGTCACCGCAGGATCGATCATCCCTATCTGCTGGAGCAAGGCCAGCCCGTCCATGCCCGGCATCTTGATATCCGTGAGCACCACATCGGGCGAATCGCCCCGCATCCGCTCCAAGGCCTCCTCGGCTGAAGTGGCCGCGGTCACGTCATAGCCGCCCTTTTTCACCAGCACCTTGGTCAACAAAGTGAGCATGTCGCGTTCATCGTCAACGACCAGTACCTTGGCCTGTTTTCCGTGCTCCATGATCCCTCTCAATCGTTGGCGCCGACCATGGCCTGAAAATAGAGCTGGACAAACTTACCGGACATGGTGTCGGCCGAGGAAAAGCGAAGATCGTCCGCTGGTGGGATGCGGCCGGTCAGGGTTTCAAAGGCGTGCCGCGACAAACCGGAGATCGTTCCTTGCAACTCATCGCTGCGACGTTCCTTATCTGGGATGCACCAATAGCGGCAACGCGGCGGCCGATCAGCAAAGACCAGGCAGCCATCCTGGCCAAGCAGCGGACAACGAAGCGGCGCTTCGGGAAAGGCGTCGGCCAAGGCATCGGCGCTCAAACCGGGCTGGCGGTGGTGAAGTTCCTTGAGCAGCCGGGCCAGGCCGAGGGCCCGATCAATCACCTGCTGACGCTGTTCCTGGGTGAGACTCCTGTTGATTGCCTGGCTGAGGTGCATGCTTTCTATCAGCAGAAGTTCAAACGGCCGGCCGCAGCAGGCCGTGTCCCCCCGGCCGCAGCAGGCGTGGTCCGCGGGCGGGCTCCACAGTTCGTCAAAATGGGCGATCAGTTGATCAAAGGCCCGAAGCAACGGCGAAACATCCAGGGACGGACGGTTGTCGATCCGAGGCAGCGCCGTCTGCAAGGAACCCACCTGCTTGCCGTATTGTTTCAGAAAGCGACGTTGGGCGAAAGTGGCCGGATTGGCGCTTTTCCCCTTCATGGTCTGTTCCGCCCGTTTGTAGTCAAAGCCCCGGCGCAGCAAATAGGCGGCGATAAAGGTGCCGGTGCGACCATGCCCCATGCGGCAATGCACCAGCACCTTCTTGTCGAGATAGATGGCCTCGTCCATCCAGTCCAGCACCTGTTCCATGGCTTCGAGATCCGGGGCGCATTCGTCGACCACCGGCAGATAGCGGACCTCGAAGCCGCTGTTTTCCTCAATCTGATGCAGATCGCAGAACTCGCCGCAGAGATTGACAATGGCGCGAATTCCCTGGGCGCGAATGGCATCCAGATCCTCGTAGGACATGGGCGCGTGGCCAGTGGCCAAATGGGGGGTAATCCAGTTCAACTGGTACATGATTCTAGGGGATAATGGAAGTTGTGGAGCCGTGGAAGCGGTCGGCCTTTTGAAAAAACAGCTGCACGCGCGAATCGATTTCTTCCTCGCGCAGCACCATGTCGAGCAATTTGGTCATGCCGAGCAAACGGCCCACCGCAACCAACACGTCCAACAGCTCGCCAGCTGGACAACCCATCAGGCGGGCATCGAGCAGGTCGGCGCGAACACTGACCTCAAACCCCAAACGTCCGAGAATCTGCCGCAGCAAGGCAATGCGGATCGAGCGTCCCTGATAATCGCCGCCCCCGCCGGCAAAGCGCAACTGGCAGTGATTGGCCCGGCTGTCGCGGCCGCAGAGGCAGTCAATCAAGGTGAAGTGAAAGCCAAAGCGCATGTTCAGATTGAGATACTCCGGGCTGACCACCGCATAGGAGGCAAAATCCTTGGACCCGCCGCTGGCGATGCCGCCGGCCAGGGCCATGTCGCCGAATCCCTGCCAATCGAAATGGAGGTGACTCTGCCAGTCGATCTCAGGACTGCTGAGCCCCTGCCACAGGGCAAGAAACGGTGCGGCCTGCAAGCTCTCGGGGGCGATGGCCGCCTGCTGTTCCTCGTTGGCAAAGGCACCGCCCACGTCAAGGAGGTAGATGTCGAGAGGCAGTTCGGTGGCCAGCTTGCGGCAGCGGGAGGCGGCGCCGCCGGCAGCAATATCGCCGAGGCCAAACATGATCTGCACCGCTTTTTCATGGGCATAACGGATGATGTCATGCAGCGAGCGGCAGGATTGGGGTCTGAACTCTGGAGAGTGCGGGTCGAGTAGATGCAAGGGGGTGATATGGTCGAGCAGGCTGCGCAGCTTGGCAGCGTAGGGCGATCCTGCCACCTTTGCTTTCTTGCGGCTGCTGTCCAACAGTGCGTCAATCTTGCCCGGATACACCCTGCCCTGGTCGCCATCGACAGTAACCTCCTGGCCTTCAGGCAGGAGGACACGGGCCTGGGTTGCCTCCACCAGCAACACCACCCCGAATTCCCGACAGACAGTGGCAAAATGCCCCGTCACCGACCCCTGCTCACAGATCACCGCCGCAAGTCGGTCGATATACCGCACCAGGGATGGCGCAATGTGGCGGGTGACCAGAACGGTGGCGGAATCGAGAGCGGCTTGTTCCAAGCGGTCGAGATGCCGAATCACCCCGAGGGCAACACCGCCGGCCGCCCGCTTGGCATTGGCAAGCAGGGGATGACATTTCGCAGGCAGAGGGTTCGTCGTTATTTTGGCTGGCGGCTCCGTTCTGGACGATTCCCGGCACAACGGCCGCGATTGGAGGATGAACAGATGTCCCTCTGAATCCATGGCCCACTCGATATCCTGCGGGACGACGAAAAAACGCTCCAGTTCCCGGCCAACAGCTGCAAGGCGCGCGGCTTGCGCCTGGGTGAGCGAAAGAGTCGCGGCCTGATCAGCTGCCAGATCCTTCTCTTGGAGCTGTCCTTGGAACAGAACCAGCTGCTGCCGCTGGTTGCCGGCAACGATCCGGGTGGGGTGCTCACTTTCCGGACCAAAAACGAAAACATCCGGAACTACCGCTCCTCCCACCAAGGGGAGGCCGAGGCCGCGGATGCTGTGCACCAGCAAAGATTGTCCCTCGGTCACCGAGGGGTCGCGGCTGTAGAGCACGCCGCTGGCCACGCTTTCCACCATCACCAACACCAGCACCGCCATGGCCGCGTCCTCGTCGCCAATACCGGCATGGATGCGGTACAGCAGGGCCTGGGGGGTATACTTGGAGGCCAACACCTCGAGATAGGCCGCCAGCAGTCCATCCCGGTCAATGCCAAGCAGTGAATGGTATTGGCCGGCAAAGCTGTGGTCACCGTCCTCGTGCAGGGCGGAGGATCGAACCGCGACCCGGAGGATTTCATCCGGCCCCGTGACGGCCAGGCGGTCGTATTCAGCCAGGATTTCCTGGGCCACCAGCGGCGGAAGCTCCATCCGCCGGATCAGGGTCATCAGCGCCTGCGAGGCCTCGTCCAGGCTGAGGGGCACTTCGAGGTCAATTGCGGCCAAGAGCAAATCCAGGGCGGGCCGCAGTCGATTATGCTCGATCAACAGGTCAAAGGTCGTGGCGGTGATGGTGAAGCCGTCGGGTACCTGGGCTTTGGCCTCGTGTTTGAGCAACAGTAGATGTTGGCTCTTGTTGCCTACCAGGGACGGCTCCGCTGGACTGTTGTGGTCGACAACAAAGGGAGGAATCAAGAATCGCTCCGGCGGAGCCAACACCAGACGGGCGTAAAAATCGTACTTGTTGAAATAGTCGCGCAGTGAACCGGCTATTCCGGGATGCATCTGCTCCAGGGCGGCAATCATGCCAGCTACCGCCTCGGCCAATTGCCGATAGCGGCCGCGAGTCCGCGCCAGGTCTTCCTTTCGCCCCTCGTGGTAAAGCACCTCGAACTCGGCCATCAATTCATGGCACCTGCCGTCGAACCCAAGCAAGGCCTTGAACCCCTCGTAGGTTTGCTGGAGGATCCGGTCCGGAGCGAACAGCCGCAGTGACCAGTGTTTAAACAGCGCGCCGACCGCCATCCCCCCTCCCCTCGCCGTTGCGGAAATGATCAAACCCTCCATAGGTGACGGCCCGCTCCTCGGTGCGACCGTCCGGGAGTTGGCGCAGCAGGAGAACCCCTTCGCCATGGACGATGGTGCCGACCGAAGCCAGGGCAAGCCCGCATTGTTCGCCGATTACCCGCAGGGAGTTCTCGGATTCCGGCGCGGCGGTGAAAAGCAATTCATAATCCTCACCGCCGCCAATCATCCATTGGAGGGTATCGGCATGGCACAACCTCGCAGCCTCGTCTAAGGGAGCTATACCGGGCAGGGCCGACGAAGTCAGCCGTGCCCCCACCCCGGACCGCTTGCACAGGTGGGCGAGATCGGTGGCCAACCCATCAGAGAGATCCATCATCGCGTGCGCCAGCCCGGTTTTACCCAGCCGTTCCCCGAGCTCTACCCGGGCCCTGGGGTTCAGATGCTTCTCGTATAACGGACCAAAATCCTCCCGATCGATCATTCCCCGGTGGAGCAATTCCAGGCCGGCGGCAGCCAACCCGAGCGGGCCGCTGACCCAGATGACATCACCCGGCCTGGCACCGCTGCGATAGACCACCTGATCCACCGCTGCCTCGCCAATAACGGTCAGGCAGAAATTAAGCCCCTGCGGGCTGGCCACGGTATCGCCGCCAATGAGCAGGCAGCCGTATTCCCGGCAGGCATCATTCAGCCCCTGGGCAAACGCTTTGAACCAAGATTCGTCGAAACCGGGCGGCATGCCAACCGACAGCAGAACAAAAAGCGGCTTTCCCCCCATGGCACCGATATCGCTGACATTGACGGAAACTGCCTTGCGGCCCAGTTTTTCCGGCGGGTGAAAGGCGCAGTCAAAGTGGACCGATTCGATCAGGGTGTCCATGGTCAGCAGCCAGACTTCGTGATCATTCTTGGCAATCACCGCGCAGTCGTCACCGATCCCTTGAATCAATCGTCCATCCATGGGGCCGACAAGTGTAGTGATGTATTCGATGAGTTGGCGTTCGTTCACGATTGATAAAAATCTCTTGGATAAAAACGTTGAAAGAAATCGGTCACACACGCACGCACCTCGCCACTGTCCGCGCAGTGGAGGACCTCTTGGGCCAATAAGTGCAGCTCTCCGCTGTGGGAATGCCGTAACAACCGTTTGATCCAGGGAATAACCGCAGGGCGCATCGACAGCTCATCCAGCTCAAACCCTATCAACAGCGGGGCACAAAGAGGGTCACCGGCCATCTCGCCGCAGAGCGACACGGGAATGGCGCGGGCATGGCCGGCGTCGACCGTCTGTCGGATCATCCGCAGCACCGCGGGATGAAAGGGGTCGTACAAATGAGCCACATACTGATTGCCGCGGTCAATGGCCAGGGAATACTGGATCAGGTCGTTGGTGCCGATGGCAAAAAAATCCACTTCCATGGCAAGGACATCGCTCATGATCACGGCACTGGGAACTTCGATCAACACCCCGATTTCAAGGTCCTGGTCAAAAGGGATTCCTTCGGCCGCCAATGCATTCATCGAGTCGTGGATCATCTCCTTTGCCTGGCGCAGTTCCTGCAAGGTTGACACGAGAGGCAGCAAAACGCGCAACCGGCCATGGACCGAGGCCCGGAGCAGCGCTCGCACTTGACAGCGAAAAATCTCCCGCTCGTACAGGGAAAAACGAATCGAACGCAGACCGAGAGCCGGATTGCGTTCCCGATCGAGCCACGCCTTGTTGCCGGGAAAACGGGCAAGGATCTTATCGCCGCCTACATCGAGGGTGCGGATGGTCACCGGATGCGGGGCCATAGTTGCCAGGAGGCGGGAATACGTAGCCAGTTGCGCCTCTTCCGTCGGTGGCCGGATCCCTTGAAAAAAATCGAATTCGCTGCGAAACAGCCCTATTCCCTCCGATCCGTAGCGAAGCACGGCAGAGAGTTCCTCCAGCATCTCGATATTGGCGCTCAAGCGAACGGGACACCCATCCTTGGTTTCCGAGGTCAGATGCACATAGCGGTCCAGCCCCTCGGCCACGGCGCGATAGTGCTGATCGTTCTCCTGCAGTCGAATAATTTCATTAGGTTGGGGATGAACGACCACCTGGCCCGTTCCGCCGTCGAGGATAATCGGCTCGCCGGTGTGCAGGATGGAGGTCGCATGCTCCAGGCCGACCACCGCCGGTATATTGAGAGATCGAGCGACGATGGCGGTATGGGAGATTGTCCCCCCTTTTTCCGTTATGAAACCAAGAACATTGGCCGACTGCAGTCGCAGGGCATCCTCTGGCGAGAGATCATTGGCAACCAGGATGGTGGGCTGGTCTGCTGTCTTGCCCTTGGGCGCATATTCCCGGCCGGTAAGCAGACCGAATACCCGATCGGCCACATGCTTGATATCGGCATATCGGTCGCGAATATAGGGATCGTCAATCAGGGCGAACCGCTCCTTGATTTCGTTCAGGGTCTGGGTCAACGCCCATTCCGCATTGACCTTGTTTTCCCGGATAATGGCCGCGGTGCGTTCGACAAACATCCGGTCTTGGAGCATCAGCAAATGGGAATCGATGATCGACAAGGCATCATCCATGTGGTCAGCCAACTGCTGCCGCAACTGGATGAGTTCCTCCCGGGCGGCAGAGATGGCCTGGAAAAAACGTTGGATCTCCGATGCAAGGTGCTCGGCCGGCAGGTGGCACCAACCAGCTCGCCACGTCTGCCGTTTGACGACAACGACCGTGGCGACCACAATACCGGGCGACACACCAATGCCCTGTAAGACGCGGGAAGTTGTCGACCTGCTTTTCGTATTCTCCATGCCTGTTTATCAGGAATCATCCTGGCTAGTAAGCAGCACAAGGGCAGCCTGCAACGCCCCTTCAGCCCTGTCGCCATCGGCACGCAAGGTCAGGTTCGTTCCCTCGACCAGGGCAAGGGCCAGAACATCGAGGATTGAAGAACAATCAACCGTTTCATCTGCTCGGCTGATGGACAGCACCACACCGAATTCCGCCGCAATTCCCGCCAGCCGGGTGGCCACCCGGCTGTGCACCCCGCGCCGATTGCCGACAACAAGGTCGCACGCACAGGTCTTCACTTGACAATCCGCAAACCCGGTTTTCGCGGCCCTTGTTGTTGCCCTTTTCGTCGCGCCGTTGGATCAATTGCCTCGCTCGCGGGCGGGTCAAACCGAACCGCCTTGATAAATCTTCCCTCACCGCCCATGGTGAAGGTTTCCTGGCCGGTGAACTGGGGCGTGCGCAGGGTCCAAATCACCGTCTGCACCGGAATGGACAACAGGTGCAGGGTCACATGCCACCATTCCTCCTTGCGGGTCTGATCGCGTTCGATATCGCCCACTAATGCGTACACGAGCATCTGCGGTGATTTTGCAGCAATAAGAACAATATCGCCCACGGTGGTGGTTTCTTTGAAGGACACAATTTTTTTGAGCTCAGCAACCAACTGTTCCATGAATAATTCCGAAAAATGAAAAAACTCTTGATCCGTGTTCGGTGAACGCGGATGTTTTGTGGTCAGTGGCGCATCGTATATTCGATCTCCAGCGCCAGTTCATCCTCGTGGGCGTAGCTGCGGAGGCGGCTGGTTTCAATTGACTCCATCCGCTTTAAGGCGGGAAGCACAATCTGTTGAATCAGCACTCTGGTCTCCGGCGTCAGGATGTCTGTCTTTCCCCCGTTGCCCTTGGCCAGGAGGGTCAACAAAGGAAGCAATCGTTGCACGATCTGGCCTGTTCGTAGAAAAAGAATAACATTGCTCCCTTCCCTGACAGTGTCCCGCGCAGCCTGATCAGATTGGACGATATATCGATGCACTTGTTCGATCAGGTCAACACGGTCGGCGAAAACGAGCATGTTTCCCATGAGAGAATAGGCCGGTTGCAGCAACCCGCCGGCGAGAATGACGGAGACAATTTCCGCTTTCTCGCTGACCACGGTTACCGCTTGAAGATCGGCAAGCATCTTCCTGAGCAATGCCTCAACCCGGCCACGGTCACGCACCTCAATGGCCACACAAGCCATGGAGCGAGGCGATTGATGAGCCTCCTGCTGTCTCGTTATGAATACCCCGAATTCGCTGCCGAATACATCAAAAAACGTTTGCGTGGTTTGTTCGGTGGCGTGCGCGAGGTAGGTGGAAAAATTGGCCAGGAGGGAGGTGACCTCGGGTGTCCCCGTGTTTTGTACTAACTCCCAGAACGATTGCAGATTGAACCAGTTGGTCCAAAAGAGAAACTCTGTCTCTGGAGAAATGTATTGAAACCATCGTCTCTCCACAGGGAACGTCATATGATATCGGTTGGTTAACGCAGACAAACGTTCCTGATCGATCAGAGCCAGCGCGCCAAACCGTCCTTTTCCGCCGTCGTGCTGGTGAAAGAGAGCAATCTGTTGCAGAGGGCTTTCTTCTCCGTCTTTACCTAAATAAGGAAAGGGAGATAGAACCTGGAAATTGGCGAAGAGAAAGGGATCGGCCTTGGCCCCGGCAAATGTTTTCAACCGATGATACCGTTGATTGACCCGTAATCCGGTCTGATTCTGCACCATGTGCTGCAAGGATTGATTGATGCATCGTTGCACCGACCGTGCCGTCAAAGAGGCGATCAATATCTGGCGGGTCAGGCAGTACGATACTGCAATTCCGTGGTCAAATTGAAGTGTGACCAGACGTTGCCGTTGGTAGGTCGAAACCGAGGTTGACCGGACCGGGCCGAAAGAATCCTCAAACCATTGCAGCGGTACAGTTTCCTTGGGCACCCGGACGAGGACGACCAAATTATGGGCCATCGATTCGTTGGACAATCGTGTTTGCGATGGATCTGGCAACAAGGCAACAGCGGCTTTGCGGGTGAACAGTTGCGCGAACAGAGGCACCTTGGTGACCTGCTCAATGGAGGCGCCAAAGGTGGACAGTTGGCGGGTAAATGATTCCGGTAGCCCCTGCCTGGAAAGCAAGGATACCAGGTCGAAACGACGCAGCTGCTCCCCGACCAGGCTCTGACGCCATTGGCCCCAAGTGTGGGCCAGGTTGTCACCCTCGAGCACGATAGCGGTTTCTGCAGGGAGAAAATCGACCAATTCGGGAGTCGGCGGACGTTGGCGGGTAAGCCAATACCCGCTCAGCCCCACAACGAGGCAACTAGCCATCAGCGCTAACAATCGTTTCATGTTTGCCCAGCCTGTGCTTCGGGGGGTCCGGCACTCTCGTTGGCTGCAGATATTTTTCAATTATTTTCAAAACGCTGGAACCATCAATCGGCTTGGACACATAGTCATCCATGCCCGAAGAAAGACACTTTTGCCGGTCACTGGGCATGGCATGGGCGGTCATGGCAATGATGGGGATATGCTGATTGTCGCCTTCTGCCTCGCGGATTCGCGCAACCGCTTCATATCCGTCCATTTCAGGCATCTGGATATCCATGAGAATACAATCAAAAAGGCCGCCACGCC